>NZ_BAABKK010000004.1:0-179683 GCF_039543785.1 Arthrobacter gyeryongensis | reverse complement strand
GCGGCGCTGGGTGTCAAGCAGTCCGGCGTCGTGCTCCGCTACATCCTGCAGGCCCGCGACCGCGGGCTGGGCGTCATTTTCATCACGCACAACCCGCACCACGCCTTCCCCGTGGGGGACCGGTTCCTGCTGCTCAAGCGCGGCAAGTCGATCGGCTACTACGACAAGAAGGACATCACCCTGGACGAACTCACCGCCCAGATGGCCGGCGGCGCGGAACTGGCCGAACTCGCCCACGAACTCGAACAACTCGGCGGACACACCGAAGCACTCAAGGAAGTCCAAGCCGAAGTCGCCGGGGTAGCAGAAGTGACCGACGTTGCCGACTCCTCAAAGGAAAACAGCCCACGCCACGCCTAGCGCGCAGGAAGACAGCGCGGACGGAGACGGGGGTCCGCCGGAAAACCGGACGGGCCCCCGCTCGCCATGCGACCGCGGGAATGTGCACGAAGAAGTAGACGGGAAGACAGCATGCCGATCCGGGTTGGCGTTATCGGCGCCGGTGTCATGGGCGCAGACCACATCAGGAACCTCTCCACCACCATCAGCGGGGCCGAAGTCACGTTCGTGGCAGACCTCGACGCCGGACGTGCGGCAGCCGCGGCGCCGCCGTCCGCACGCATCACCACCGATCCTTCCGAGCTGATCAACTCCAGCGAGGTTGACGCCGTCGTCGTCGCTTCCCATGACTCCACCCATGCGGGACTGGTGCTGGAATGCTTCGAAGCAATGACCCCGGTGCTGTGCGAAAAGCCGTTGGCTCCCACCCTCCTGGAAAGCCGCGAAGTGGTGGAAGCCGAAGCCGACCTCCTGGCCGCAACGGGTGCCCGGCTGCTGTCGATGGGCTTCATGAGGCGCTTCGATCCCGGCTATGTCGCCCTGCGCGAAGCCACCCGGGCACGCACACAAGGCGAGCCTTTGCAGGTCCACTGCGCCAGCCGGACCGTATCCGCGGGACCGGGCGCGAGCTCGGAGTCGGCCATCACCAATTCCGCCATCCACGAGCTCGACATCATCCCTTGGCTGCTGGATTCGCCTATCACCGAGGTGTCCTGGCAAGCGGGGCGGAGTTCCCGGCACAGTACCGGTGACCTGCGGGATCCAGCCTTCATGCTCCTGCGAGCGGCCGACGGCACCTTGGCGACCCTTGAACTCTTCCTCAATGCGCAGTACGGCTACACCACCCGGTGCGAGGTCGTGTCAGAGTTCGGCACCGCAGCACTCCCGGAACCTGCCGCCCTCGACGTCCGGCAGGAGGGGAAGCGAAGTTCCGAAATCCCTGCCGACTGGCGTCCACGCTTCGCCGACGCTTACCGCTTGCAACTTCAGGCTTGGATTTCTGCCCTTGAAAAGGGGGAGCCTGCGCCGCTCGCCACGGGTGAGGATGGCCTGCGCGCGTCCCAGCTCGCACAAGCGATGATCCGCTCACTCCACAGCGACGGAGCCTACACGAAGGTGGTCCACTGATGGTGTCATCCGGACTGTCGGTGACCGGTCTTCCAGTACCAAGGGTCCCGGATTCCCGCGACGCTCCCGCGTTGCGCTGGGGGATCATGGGCCCGGGGTGGATTGCCGAGCGCTTCACGGAATCGGTGCAGGCCTATTCAACGCAAGTGATTGCCGCCGTCGGCTCCCGTTCCTTGGACCGGTCCAAGGCTTTCGCGGACGCTTTCGGCGTGCCTGCCGCCTATGGGAGCTACGAAGAGCTGACCGCGGCTCCGGACATCGACATCGTGTACGTGTGCACTCCACACAACTTCCACCACGCGGCTGCCGTGCTTGCCATCGACGCCGGCAAACATGTCCTGATCGAGAAACCGATCGGCCTGAATGCTGCACAGGCGAGGGATATCGCCGCGCGGGCCAAGGCGGCCGGCGTTTTCGCCGCCGAGGCCATGTGGAGTTTCTTCCTTCCGAAGTTCGACGTGATCCGGCAAGTGCTCGACGCCGGGACGCTGGGTACCGTAGCAACGGTCCTGGCGGAATACGGCGAGCACTTCGAACGCGACCACCGCATCTTCGACCCCGCTCTGGCTGGTGGTCCTTTGCTGGACCTGGGCACCTACCCGCTGGCACTCATCACCGAAGTCCTAGGGGAGCCGGAACGCTTGAGCGCTTTCGGCCAGCACCACGAATCGGGTGTCAACGCCCAGCTCTCCGCCATCATGGAATTCCCGGGCGGAAGCCAGGCCGTCATGAATACGCACCTGCACAATTTCACCCCCACCGCGGCAACGATCGTTGGCTCCGAGGCCACGTTGACCATCGATGGCCCCTTCAACATGCCCGGCGGTTTCGAGATCCGGTTCCCGGACGGTACGCGACTTCGCCACAACGAGGCTGCGGGCGGGCACTTGGAAGGCTTGCACTACGAAGCCGCAGCGGTGGCCCGCGCCATCGCCGCCGGTGAGACGGAAACCCAACAGCGCCCCTTGGCCTCCTCCATCCGGACGATGGACGTTGCCGATGAGATGCGCCGCCAAGTAGGCATTGAATTCCCGGGCGAAGGCAACGCGCCCGCCTGAGCAATTGTTGTACTGACTATCGAAAGGACGGGCCCATGGCCTACATCGAACAGCGCTCCTCCAGTCTTCCCACGTCCGTGCGGCTTGGCCTCATAGGCTCCGGCTGGATGGGAGCGTTCCACGGCGAAAGCATAGCCCGCAGGGTTCCCGGTGCGGTCCTGGCCGCCGTCGCCGATCCCAACGTGGACTCCGCAGCGTCCGTGGCTGCCCAGCTTGGTACGGCGAAGGTCACGGCCGACGCCGCGGACATCCTGGCCGATCCGGACATCGACGCCGTGATCATTGCCAGCCCGGCACGCTTCCATGCTTCCCTGATCGCCCAAGCCGCAGCAGCCGGCAAGCATGCGTTTTGCGAGAAGCCTGCCGCGCAGGGCCTCGAAGAGCTCGACGCCGCGCTCCTCGCCGTCGAAGCGGCAGGGGTACATTTCCAGATCGGCTTCAACCGCCGCTACGCCGCAGACTTCCAAGCAGCCAAGAAGGACCTGGCCGAAGGAATTGTGGGGGCGCCGCAGCTCTTGCGCTCCCTGACGAGGGATCCGGGTACCGGGAGCATCGGGCACGCAGCCAGGATTCCGGCCTGGACGATCTTCCTCGAAACCCTCATCCACGATTTCGACACCCTGAATTGGTTCAACGAAGGCGCCGAGCCGGTTGAGGTGTACGCCGTCGCGGACGCCCTGGTGGAACCGAGCCTGCGTGACCAGGGATTCCTGGACACCGCCGTGGTCACCATCCGCTACAGCAATGGAGCACTGGCAGTGGCGGAAGCCAACTTCAGCGCGCTCTACGGCTACGACGTCAGGGGCGAAGTCTTCGGCTCCAAGGGCATGGTCCAGGCCGGTCGCCCCACTGAAACGGCTGCCCTGAGATACACGGCAGAAGGCCTTTCCGCCGAGACTCCGCGGCTCAACGTGGAACTGTTCCGCGATGCCTACACCGATGAACTCGTCGACTTCGCGGCGGTAGTCCGCGCACGCCGCGATGGCACGCAACCGCCGTCGGGCGCTTTCACCCTCACCCCGGGAGCCGCGGACGCGCGCCGCGCCCTCGCGATGGCTTTGGCCTGCATCGAGTCGGTCCAGCAAGGCGGACCAGTGGCGGTCCCCGCCGTTTCGAGCAACAGCAAGGCCGGTGTCTGATGCGGCTGGCCGTTTGTGCCGAAATGGTCTTTACCGAGCTGCCGTTCACCGAGCGGGTACGTCGGATCCACGAGGCAGGATTCGACGTCGAACTCTGGGACTCGAGGAGCAAGGACATTGCGGCACTCAAGGCGAGCGGCGCGGTCTTTTCCTCCATGACCGGGTACACCTCCGGGAGCCTGGTTGACGCCGACACCGCCGACGATGTGGTGAGGACGGCCGAGACGCTGATTCCGACCGCTTTGGAACTCGGCGTGAGCCGCATGGTGGTGCACTCGGCCGAGCTCATCGACGGCAAAGCAGCCCGTCCCGTCTACCGGTCCAACGGCAGCATGTGGATCACGGGTGCCCGGACCTTGGAGCGCCTTGGCGCGCTCGGGGAAAAGCACGGACTGACGTTTTGCCTCGAAAACCTCAACACCGTGCTGGACCACCCCGGAATTCCGCTGGCCCGGGCCAAGGACACTTTGGCGCTCGTAGAGGCGGCGGGACACCCCAACGTGAAGATGATGCTGGACCTGTACCACGCACAACTGGGGGAGGGGAATCTCATTGAGCTGGTCCGCACCGCCCTGCCGCACATCGGCGAGATCCAGGTGGCGGACGTCCCGGGCCGCTGCGAGCCCGGCACCGGCGAAATCAACTACTCGGCTGTGGCCCGGGCGCTCGTGGCTGCAGGCTACGAAGGCACCGTCGGCATGGAGGCATGGGCCAGCGGAGACAGCATGGCAGCGCTTGAGGCGTTCCGCCGGGCGTTCAAGGTTGAGGCCGAAGAGTCTCGGAACAGCTCAGCTTTTTCAACGGAGGTAGCACTATGAAGGACGTCGTTCTCGGGCTGGTTGGAGTAGGGCGGATCGGCGTGATGCATGCGGGCAACATCGCCGCCCTCAACGGGGAACTGAATGGGCAGGGCATCAACGTGGAGTTGCGGCTCACGGATGTGGCCGAAGACCATGCCCGCAAAGTGGCAGCCGGCCTCGGCGCTCAATTCCTGCCGTCGGTGGAGGCTTTGATCGCTTCCGGAGTGGATGGGCTGGTGATCGCGACCGGAACGGGCACTCACCCGGAACTGATCCGCGCTGGAGTGGACGCCGGTATCCCGGTGTTCTGCGAGAAGCCAGTAGCCATGAATGTGGCCGATTCGCTGCCTGTCCTGGAACATATCCGTGCCAACGACGGCGTAGTGCAGATCGGGCACCAGCGTCGCTTCGATGCCGGTTACCTCGAGGCCAAGCGCGCTTACCAAGCGGGGGAGCTCGGCTGGATCCACTCCCTGCGCGCCGTGACCTGCGATATGACACCGCCACCCGTGGAGTTCCTGGCAACGTCCGGCGGGCTGTTCCGCGATTGCTCCGTCCACGACTTCGACATCCTGCGCTGGCTGACTGGCCGCGAGATCGTGGAGGTCTATGCCAAGGGTTCCAACAACGGTGATCCCGCCATCGGCGAGGTGGGCGATGTGGACACCGCCTTGGCTTTGATTACGTTCGACGACGGGACGGTCGGCACGGTGTCAGCAACGCGTTACAACGGTGCGGGGCACGACGTCCGCCTCGAAATCCAAGGCTCCAAGAGTTCCCTCATGGTCGGCCTGGACGACAAGACAGCCATGGAATCAGCCGAGGCCGGCGTAGCCTTCCCGTCCGGAGAGCCCCACAAGACCTTCGCCGAACGCTTCGACCAAGCCTATCGCTCCGAAATGGCGGCCTTCGTTGAGCTGGTCCTGGGCCAACGGGAGAACCCGTGCACACCGGAGGATGCCGTCGCGGCGTCCCGGGTGGCGGATGCCGCGCAGGAGTCGCTGGCAAGCGGGGTCCCGGTCAAAGTGGCGCTGTGACGGCCTAGGCAAGTCAGGCGATTACCGGCAAACTCCTTAGGCGCCGAACGGCAAGCGCGGGTCGATGTCCTGTCCATCCCAGCTCTGCCGCACCCACCCGTGGTGGGGGTCGTCGCTGATGAGCCATTCGCGCACGGGTCCGGGGCCTGCCATGACGTTCAGGTAATACAGGTCGTAGCCGGGAGCGGCCATGGCGGGCCCGTGCCAACCGTACGGGACCAGCACGACGTCGCCCGTTCGAACCTCCGCGGCCACATCGATCGGGCGGTCATCGGAGGCGTAGACGCGTTGGTAGCCGATAGCATCTGCGTCTTCAGGGGCGCCGGAGCCGGCAGCCACCCGGGTCTCGAAGTAGTAGATCTCCTCGAGCTGCGTTTCGCCGTCCTTTTCCTCGTCATGCTTGTGCGGGGGATAGGAAGACCAGTTGCCCGCGGGGGTGAGCACTTCGCAGACGATGAAACGGTCGGCCTCGAGGGCCGTTGGAGTGCCGAAGTTGTGGACCTGGCGGGAGCAATTTCCTGCTCCGCGAAGCTCAACCGGGGTTTCCGCTGCGGTCACGAGCCTGGTGGGGTACGACGCGTTGGCCGGGGCAGTGGCAACGGCGACGCGGCCGCCGTCGGGCGAACTAATGGTGACGGCAGCATTCGTGCCGGAATACAGGACATCGCTGGGGCCATGGAAGACCGACGCCCGCCCCGCAAGGGGATACTCGACGTCGTCTACCGTCACCGTAAAGGCGCCGTTGAGCGGCACAATGATCCGCTCTTCAGCTGCGGCGGGCAGTACGACGGCGGTGCCCGCGGCGAGCGTGGCGACCTTGAGCCCCGTGTGGGCCCAACCGTCCACGGTCAAGGCGGAATCGGAAGTTCCGAGCGAGATGTCCCAATCGCCGTCGTTGGCGGTTCCCAGTGGATAGACCCAGTTGGCCATGAAGTTATGTCCTTGCGTTAGCGCTGTACGAGTGTCATTTCAAAGCTGTAGGAATCGGCCCGATACACGTGGTGGCCGGTCTCCACCATGCGCCCGGTGTCGTCGACAGCGGTGCGCTCCATGGTGACCAAAGCCGAACCGACTTCTGCCTCCAAGAGCGGTGCCTGGAAGTCATTGGCGATCATTGCGCCGATCCGTTGCGAGGCGAGGCGGAAGTTGACTCCGCCGCGGCGAAGGATGGCGTAGAGGCCCTCTGCCTGGAGCATGGACTCGTCCATGGTGGTGATGTCGTCGCGGACCCAGTTCTCCATCAGCGCCAGCGGCTTACCGCCCACTTTGCGCAGGCGGGTGAAGTGGTAGACCTTGGAGCCGGCCGGAAGCTGGAGGGCGGTCAGGGTGGCTGCGTCGGCTTCCATATGCGAGAAGCTGAGGACCTGCGTTGTGGGCTTCTTGCCGTTGTTGCTCAGGTCGTCGTAAAGGCTCGAAAGCTCCAGGGGTCGGCGGACCTGGCTCGACACCACCTGTGTTCCGACGCCCCGTTTTCGGACCAACAGGCCCGAGCGGACGAGTTCGTCCATGGCCTTGCGCATAGTGGGCCGGGACAGGTTGAGCTGGGCGGCGAGGTCTATCTCGTTGTCCAAACGGCTGCCGGGCTCCAGCACTCCGCTGTGGATGGCTGCCTCGATGCCCTGGACCACCTGGTGGTACAAAGGCACAGGGGAAGAACGGTCGATAGTGAGGCCAAGTTGATTCGCCATTGCATGCTCCCTCGCATTCCGGGACTGTCCCGGAAGTTGCAAGCATGTCCGCTCATGTTCGCTTGATAGGACATACTGCTTTACTGATGATAGCAGGAGCATTGTGCGGGTCAAGGATGCCGGAAGCGCGTTTATTGCGGCGTTTCAGGGGGTGTTGTTTGGGACCTTGTTTGGGAAATGTCCAGACATCAGAACCATGCGTGGGCAGGCCATCGGCGGACGCCTTTCGGCGGCCGGTGCGTCTTCCGGCGTCGGGCGCTTTCAGCGTCGGCGGGCGCTGCCGCGTTGCCGGAAGTAGCCGACGCCGGCCAGAACGGCACCCAGTCCCTCGGCGACTGCGCTGAGGGACTTCTCAAAAAACCAAACGGGCTCATACATGGACGGGAGTGGACCTATGGCGGGTATGTCGACATAGCGGTAGAGGAGGACCGCTAGGAAGGCGCTTCCAGCGACGACCACCGCAGCGGCGTAGGCCGGCCGACTGCCGCGGACCAGGACATACAGGGCGACGAGAATTGCGACCGCGCCCTCAAGGCGGAACAGATTGCCCTCCCCGATTCCGCCAGGGGCACCCAATTGGTAGCCGGAGGCGAGATCGAAGTGCACCACGGCGTCGACAACCAGGGCTGCCGCCACAAGCAGTCGCAACAGGATGTCCTTGGGCCGGCGGCTCATCGGCTTGCGGCGGGCCGCTTCACGGGTGCTCATTTCACTGTGCTCATTTCCCGTGTGCTCACTTCCCGTGCGCTCATTTCACGATCAGGGTTCCGTGCATATTCGGGTGGTAGACGCAGTGGTAGGGGTAGCTGCCCGGTGTTGTGGGCGCGGTGAACTGGGCTGTTCCGCCCCCGCCATCGACGGCCGCGTCGAAGGCTTTTCCATCGTCCGAGGTGACCGTGTGGGCCTGGGTGTCCTCGTTCTTCACGGTGATTTTTGCGCCTGGGCTGACCGAGACAGGTCCTTGATAGCCGAAGTCCTTGATGGTGATGGTGAGCGATTGCGAGGTCCCGGACGGCGGGGCAGTCGAGGACGCGGCGGAAGGTGGGCTCGACGATGGGCCCTGGTAGCCGGTTCCGGACGCCCCGCAACCGCTCACGGCGATCAGGGCGGCCGCTCCTACGATGACCATCATGGCTTTGGGGCTGTTTCTCATGATTGGTTCCCCGCTTCTCGTGTCCGGTGGCGCGAATGTGTTTGCCACATTGATGAGACGAATTCCGGAGCGGTCAGGTTCATGGGCGTGGGAAATTGATTCCGGCGAGTGGAGGCGTACCGCTCGATCACCCCACGGGACGCAGCGTCCTGCAGACCTCCACGAATGCCTTGAACGGCGCGAGCCGTTCCTCCGCAGGCAGCTGCGAGGCCTCGGGATGCCATTGCACGGATGCCACCCAGCGCTGCGGATCCTCGAGGGCCTCCACGGTCCCGTCCTGCGCGACCGCCGTCACCACCAAGCCGTCGCCTACCCGAGCCACAGCCTGGTGATGCCCTGAGGCGATCCGCACCGAGTTCCGTGAACCATAGAGCCCGGCCACCTTGGAATCCGGTGAAAGTTCGACGTCGTGCCACGCCCAGGCGCTGAGCCCACCTTCCGCCGGGGTCAGGGCGTTGTGCTCCACTAGCGATGGGTGCATGTCCTGGATGAGCGTCCCACCATAGACCACGTTGAGGAGCTGGTGGCCGCGGCAGATGCCGAGGGTGGGCAAACCGGCGTCGAGCGATCCCCGGGCGACCGCCAGGTCCAGGCGATCCTGGTCGGGGTTGACGTCGTAGCAGGCCTCAGTTGCTTCTTCGCCATAGAGTCGCGGATCCAGGTCTCCGCCGCCGGGCAGCAGGACCCCGTTGAGGGAACGGAGCTCAGCGGCGAGCGGACCGGCTTCGTCGGTAAAGGAAGCGTCCAGCAGCACGGGCTCCGCGCCGGCGTCGCGCACTAGGTCGACAATGAAGTCGAAGAGTTCATTCGCCTCTCTCACGCGAGGATCCGCGGTTTCGGAGCCGCTGAGGCGGACAGGTATGCCGATCCGGGGCCTTGAGCTGCTTTGCTGTTCGGAAGTCTGCATGCTCCATGATGCACTGGCCGGTCGGCTCCTGCGCAACGGGAACCGCGGGCATACGCTGATGCCATGAATCCGTCCCGCGCCCTGACTCCTAGTCCCCGCACGCTCGACATTGAGAGCGTGGCCCATTTCGACAGGCTCCTGGGCTCCGGTGCCGCAACGATGCACGGATGGCACGCCCAGTCGCTGGACCTGCGAGGCCGACGCACGGACCTGGAGAGGCTCGACCCCCAAGGTGCCATCTTCCTGGGCTGTACCTTCGACGACGGCGTGGAGGACTCCCTGCGTAGCCGCGGCGCCCTCATCTTCCCCAAACTCCGCGGAGTGCCGTTCAACCCATACCGAGGCCGCCTCTACAGTGCCGCCGAACTGTACGAGGACATTGACTCCACGGAGTACGAAGCCACCCTAGACGCCCAGATCTACCACTGGAGCATCATGCCGGGGCAACGGACCAGCCTGGACGCCACCCTCGCCGCCGCACTCCACGACCACGCCATCGGGGACGCCCTGGATGAACTCCTGGGCAACGGGGATTTCGCGGGGAACAAGATCGTGGGAGTCATGGGCGGGCACGTCGCGCAACGTGGAACACAGGAGTTCGAGGACGCGGCGCGGCTGGGCCGGCTCCTGGCTCTGTCCGGCTTCACGGTGGCGACCGGCGGGGGACCGGGTGCCATGGAGGCGGCCAATTTGGGCGCCTACCTGAGCGGCCTGCCCGACGCCGACTTCGCCTCCGCGCTGCGATCGCTCGCGGCGGTGCCGGGTTTCCGCCCCTCGGTGACGGCCTGGGCGCGGGCGGCGGCCGCCGTCGTCGGGCACCACCCGAGCGGGAAGATGTCGCTGGGCATTCCCACTTGGTTTTACGGGCATGAGCCGCCCAACCTCTTTGCCACCCACATCGCCAAGTACTTCGCCAACTCCATGCGCGAAGCGATCCTGCTCGAGCTATGCAACGGCGGCATCGTTTTCCTTCCAGGCTCCGCCGGCACCGTGCAGGAAATCTTCCAGGACGCGTGCGAGAACTTCTACGGCGCCCCGGAAACCGTCACGCCCATGGTGCTCGTGGGGCGTGACCACTGGGAGCACAAGTATCCCGCGTGGCCCATGTTGCAGAGCCTCGCTGCGGGGAAGGTGATGGAAGGCCGGATCTTCCTGGTGGACAGCGTCGAGGAGGCGCTCGCCGTCGTCGCGGGCTAATTGCTTGGGCCCACACCGCCAGGGTTCCCTGGCCGTGGGGACTTGCGAGGCGAGGGTCGCGGTGGGTGGGAGTTAGTGCGGGGCGCGGCCGCCCAGACGCGTGGTGATTTTGCGGGCTGCGTCTTGGCATGCCTCGCCGAGGCTGGCGAGCGTGTCCTGCGAGACCCGGAACTTTGGCGCGGGGATCAGGACGGAGGCCACGATGTCGCCACGGTGGTCGAAGACGGGGGAGGCAACGCCGACTTCTTCGATGGACGTTTCGCCGAAATTGAAGGCCCAGCCCCGCTCCACAGACTCCCGGAGCCGGAGCAGGTAGGCCTCGAGTGCTTCGTCGTCGAGCCCGGGCAATGTGATGGAGCCGCTGCGCAGGAGCTTGCGCACGCGGTCGGCGTCTTCGGCTGCAAGGAAGACCTGCACCGAGGAGCTGAGCGCCTCGTTGTAGCGGGCACCCAGCGGAGCGAGATGCTTGACCTGGTGACGGCTGGCGATTTGCTCCACGCACATGGACTCGCTCCCGTTCCACACCATGAGGGCGCTCGTCTCGCCCGTCCGTTCGCTCAGTTCGCGCAGCACGGGATAGGCAACCCGGCGCTCTTCCAGCTCGGCAAGGAGCGGGCCGGCAAGGGCGATCATCCCCAGGCCCAGCCGGAAGCGGCGGGACTCGGGGTCGCGTTCCACCAAGTGTTCTTGTTCGAAGGTCGCCAGGATCCGGGACACGGTGCTCTTGTGCAAGCCGATCCTGCCGGCGATCTCGGTGACTCCTAGCAAAGGTTCCTCGGCGGTGAAGCTGCGGAGCACGGCAATGGCATTCTCGAGTACCGAAGCGCCTTTGGAATCGCCGTTGGCCGGGGTTTCGCTGGTGGTTGCACGCGGTTCTGCACGCGGTTCTGCTGGGGTCATGATGGTCACTATATGGCTCTTTTTATTGGGACATGCCCAGCCTTCGCCTAGAGCAATGAGCATATGAGTCATATGTCCACTGCTCGGGCGCAAGGCTGGGCATGTCCATTCGAGGTGGGTGTCAGGCGCCGATGATGTTGTATTCCGGGCCGAACGGGAACTTGGTGATGTTCTCGGCACCATCTTCACCGACCACCAGGATGTCGTGTTCGCGGTACCCGCCGGCACCCGGCTGGCCGTCGAGGACCGTGATCATCGGTTCCATGGAGACAACCATTCCTGGCTCCAGGACGGTGTCGATGTCTTCTCGCAGCTCCAGTCCGGCTTCGCGGCCGTAGTAGTGCGAGAGGACCCCGAAGGAGTGTCCGTAGCCGAAGGTGCGGTTGGCGAGCAGTCCATGTGAAACGTAGATTTCGTTGAGCTCGGCCGCGATGTCCTTGCAGACGGCGCCGGGCTTGATGAGTTCCAATCCGCGCTTGTGGACCTCCACGTTGATGTTCCACAGTTCCAGGGAGCGGGCATCGGGTTCGCCGTAGAACAAGGTGCGCTCCAGGGCCGTGTAGTAGCCCGAGGTCATGGGGAAGCAGTTCAGCGAAAGGATGTCGTGTTCCTGGATCTTGCGGGTGGTCGCCCAGTTGTGGGCGCCGTCCGTGTTGATGCCGGACTGGAACCACACCCAGGTATCGCGGATCTCGGAGTCCGGGAACGTCCGGGCGATCTCGTGCACCATGGCTTCGGTGCCGATCAATGCGACCTCGTACTCTGTGATCCCCGCCGTGATCGCGTTGCGAATGGCCTCGCCGCCTAGGTCGCCGATCCGGGCACCGTGCTTGATGACCTCGATTTCCTCGGAAGACTTGATCATGCGCTGGCGCATCGCGGCCTGGGCCACGTCCACAAGCGTCACGCCGGAGAAGACGGCCTGGATCTTGTTGCGGTTGTCCAACGGAAGGGAATCGTCCTCGACACCCAGGCGCCGGACGTTGATCCCGCGGGTGCGCAGCACTTCCTGGATGCCGAAGATGTAGTTGTCCCGGCGCCAGTCCGTGTAGACCAGGTTGTCCCCGTAGCTACGGCGCCACGGCATGCCGGCGTCGATGTTGGCGGTGACGGTGACGGTGTCGTCGGCCGTGACAACCATGGCGTAGGAACGGCCGAAGTAGGTGAACAGGAAATCGGAGTAGTACTTGATGGAGTGGTAGCTGGTCAGGACGACGGCGTCCAGTTCCTTCTCTGCCATGATCCGGCGAAGACCCGCAAGGCGTCGCTCAAACTCTGCGTCGGAGAAAGTCAGGGAGACCTTCTCTCCGTTGTTGAGGACCTTGAGGCGCTCAAGCTTGGCGACGTCGTTGACCGCTTCATTCTCGGTGATGGTCATGGGTGGTGTTCCTTTCAATGGGTGGGTTGTTTTCAGTCCTGCTGCAGGGGCTTCTTGGAAGTCTCCACAGCGAAGAGGACCGCGATGAGGGAAATGACGGAGGCTGCCACGAGGTACCAGCCGGGGGCCAGCTGATTGTGGGTCAGGCCGATGAGGAGTGTTGCCATGAACGGTGCGGTGCCGCCGAACAGGGCGTTGGAAAGATTGAAGCTGACGGCGAAGCCGCTGTAGCGGACCCTCGTGGGGAAGAGCTCGGCGAGGAAGCTGGGCAGGGTGCCGTCGTTGAGGGTGAGCATGGCGCCCAGCAGGATCTGCACCAGGACGATGACCAGGAAATTGCCCGTGTCGAGGAGCATGAACGCCGGAACGGTCAGCACCACGAACAGCACGGAAGCGGTGATGAGCATGCGCTTGCGGCCGAACCTATCCGATGCGATCCCCGTCAAGAAGATGAATCCGATGTAGCTGAGGAGGGCAATGGTCGTAGCCAGGAACGATTCGGCTGCACCGAAGTGAAGCTCCTCGGAGAGGTACGTGGGCATGTAGCTGAGGATCACGTAGAACCCGACGGCGTTGAGCAGCACGGCGCCCGTCGCGATGATGAGCTGCTTGCGGTACGTCTTGAACATCGCGAATGCCGGAGCCTTGACCGCGGTGTCTTTCGCGGCCATTTCGCGGAATGCCGGGGTGTCCTCGAGCTTGGTGCGGATGTAGCGGCCGATCAGGCCCATCGGGGCGGCCAGGAGGAAGGGCAGGCGCCAGCCCCATTCGCCGAGTTGCCCGGCGCTCAGCACCGAGCTGAGCAGTGCCGCGAGGAGGGACCCGAGCAGCAGGCCTGCCGCTGTACTGGCAGGTACGACGGCGGCATAGAGTCCGCGCCGATTGGCCGGCGCGTACTCCACCAGGAAGGCGGAGGCACCCGCGTATTCGCCGGCCGCCGAAAAGCCCTGGACGACGCGGACGAGCAGCAGGAGGACCGGCGCCATGACGCCGATGGTGTTGTAGCCGGGGATGAGGGCGATGCAGAACGTAGCCACGGACATGAGCACGATCGAGAGGGAGAGTGCTTGTTTGCGTCCGAGCCGGTCACCGATGTGGCCCCAGATGAATCCGCCCAGTGGACGGACGAAGAAGGAGACCGCGAATACGCCAAACGTGGCGAGCAGGGCGGTCTGCCGGTCCGATGCGGGGAAGAAGACAGTCGAGATAATGCCGGCAAGGTAGCCGTAGACGGCGTAGTCGAACCATTCGACGAAGTTGCCGATGAAGCTTGCAGTGATGACGCGGCGGCGGGTGTCTTTGCTGACCGTGTGGTTGTCGGCTGGCTTTGACAGGCCGCCCGGGGTGGCTGTTGCATCGGGAAGCTCGCCGGATCCGCCTTTGGATCCGGCATGAGCGCTTCCCGGGATTGCTGCCACGGAGGATGTTTCGTTTTTCATGAATCCACCAAGAACTTTTGGGGTTGCATTCAACGCAACGCTGTTGCATCAGAATAGATGTGTTCCCCGTCACCGTCAAGGGTCTTCGCTCGCCACCCAACTGACCGGCACTTGTTGTCGTTTTGAGGGCGCTAAACGACAACAAGTGCGAGTCAGTTGGGGGAGGGTGGGGGAAGTTGGGTGCGGTAGTTGCAACATGGTTGCGTTGAGCGGTGCGAAAGGGGCAAGGCCCGCCTGGTCAAGGCACAAAAGAAGCTCCCCGGATCGCAAGGATCCGGGGAGCTTCAAAGCAAGTGTCAAAGGGACTATTTGAGCCAGGCAGCCACCACATCGGGGTGGGCATCCACCCATTTCTTGGCCGCGGCATCGGGCTTCATGCCGCCCTGGATGTCAGTTGCAACCGAGTTCTGGTCTGCGTTGGTCCAGGAGAAGGCCTTGAGCAGTTTCGCGGCGGGAGAACCGCTGTCCGCGAACTTTTTGGCCATCACTTTGTTCAGTTCGTAATCGGGGTAGTCACAGGCCACCTTCTCGGCGTCGGCATCGCAGCCCGGGGTGTAGGTGGGCAGGCTGACCTTCTTGAGGGGGACCTCGGAAAGGAACCATTGCGGTTCGTAGAAGTAGCCCAGCAGCGGTGTCTTGTTTTTCTCCGCCGTACGGAACGACTGGATCAGAGCTGCCTCCGAACCGGAGAAGACCACTTTGTAATCGAGGCCCAGGTTCTTGACGAGGGCTTCATCGTTGGTTACGAACGCCGGGTCGCCGTCCAGCACCTGGCCCTTGCCGCCCGACTCGGACGTGGCAAGGATGGACGCGTATTTGTTCAGGTTTTTGCTGTCCAGGATGTCCGGGTATTTCTGGGCCATCCATGGTGGTACGTACCAGCCAATGTGCCCTTCATTGCCCGTGGGGCCGGCGTCCACGGCTACTTTTTGGTCCGTGATGTACTGCTTCGTGAGGTCCGCGTGGCCCCAGTTCTCGAGAATGACGTCGACTTCGCCCGATCCGAAGCCCTGCCAGGAAATCTGTTCCGACAGGTCCTTCTGGACTACCGTGCAACCGAGCTTGTTTTGGGCGATGTAGCTGTAAACGGCCGCATTTGCCGTGTAGCCCACCCAAGCGTTGAGGGCGACATTGACGGTTCCACAGGGCGTATTCGAGGAGCCAGCGGCGGCCGCTTGATTCACGGAAGCGCCTCCGCAGCCAGCAAGCAAGAGGGCTGCCGTAACGGTTCCGGCCAATACGGGAATTGTTCGTTTCAAAAGCTGTCTGGTTCTACTCATGGTTGGGGTCTCCTGTTGGGGGCGGTAAGCGGGGAGGAATTAGTGCGCGCTCGATTTTCCTGAAGGGACTTTTCGGACGGGGTTGGCTGCGGCAGCTTGCGTCATGCGGTCCAGCAGGATGCCGAGGAAAACGATGGCCAGGCCTGCGGCGAGGCCCTTGCCGAACAGTGAACTTTGGACAAAGCCGGCAACGACGTCGTACCCGAGGCCACCTGCTCCGACCAGCGCTCCGACGACGACCATGGCGAGGACGTAGATCAGGCCTTGGTTGGCGGCGAGGGCAAGGGATTGCCGAGCCATGGGCAGCTGGACCTTGGTGATGACTTGCCAAGGAGTTGAGCCGCTGGAGACGGCCGCTTCCATGACGGTGGGCGAAATCGCGGCGATGCCGTCGGCCGTGATCTTGATGGCAACTGGCGCCGCATAGATGATGCCGGCGATGATGGCGGTGAAGCGGGTGGCGCCGAAGAGGCCCAGGAACGGAACCAGATAGACAAATGCAGGCATGGTCTGCCCCGCGTCAAGCATGGGCCGCATGAGCTGGTCCACTTTGTTGGACCTGCCCATGGCGACGCCGAAGATGATGCCCAGGACCATGACAACCGCGGTGGCGACAAGGGTTCCGGCCAGGGTGACCATGGAATCGCTCCACAGGCCCAAATAGATGATCACGCCCAAGCACGACGCAATGACCGCTGCCAGCTTCCAGCCGCCGAGGGCGAAAGCCGCCACGACGATCACGGCGACCAGGAGGTAGAACGGCGTTTCCGTGAGAAGTGACTGGAACGGGTTCAGGATTCCGTTGGTGACTGCCTCCCGGAAGGACACCGTAAACAGGGAGAGATTCGTCTGCAACCATTCGCTCGCGGCACTTACTCCGCTGACAATGGCCGGGCCGATGTTGAGGTCCTTCGGGAAGGCGGCGGCCCAGAGCATCGTGCGGGACAACTGGACCATGGCGAGTACCACCAGCAGCGTCGCTGCCAGCAATATGTACCGCGTTCGCCGCGATATCCGGCGTTTGCGGTTTGCTCCGGGTTCGGCCCGACGGCTGGCGGCCGTGGTCACCCGGTCCAGCACAATGGCCAGCAGGACGATGGACAGTCCGGCATTGACCGCCGTGCCGACGTCAAGCGACTGAAGGGCGCGGATCACCACCTGTCCCAGCCCTGGCGCTGCGATCAGCGCCGCGATGGTCACCATGGACAAAGCAGCCATGGTGCTCTGGTTGATCCCCATCACGATGGTGCGCCGGGCGAGGGGGAGCTGAAGGGTGACGAGCCGCTGCCAGCCGGTGGTTCCCAAGGAGTCGGATGCTTCCCTGGTGTTTTCCGGGATGTTCCGGATTCCGTGCGCAGTCAGCCGGATGAGCGGAGGCACCGCGTAGATCACCGTGGCGATTACCGCGGAGGCGGGGCCGATCAGAAAGATGAGGGCCAAAGGTGCCAGATAGACGAACGTGGGGAGGATTTGCATGAAGTCGAGGACCGGAGTGATCACTTGGGAGACCCTCCCGGAGATCCCTGCCAAGACTCCGAGCGGAAGTCCGATCAGGAGGCTGAACAGCACGGCTGTGAGGACGAGGGCGAAGGTGTAAGCCGCTTCAACAAACAGCCCCTGGAGGCCGAAGAACGTGAATGCGGCGGCCGTCAGCAATGCCACCCGGGCGTTGCCGACCGCAAAGGCGATCCAGCTCAGCAGCGCGACGGTTCCCAGCCAGCCGATTTCCGGGAGGCGAAGCCCGGTGGAGCTGGCGGCGAAGATACCGGTGAACAGGTTTGCAACCGCGTCGACGGCAGCCCGGAGGGGTGTGAAAACGTACTGGAAAACGGGATTGTCCGCACGGTTCGCTGCCACCCAGGCATTGAATTGGTTGAGCGAGCGGTGGAGGTCAGTCAGCTCCGACGCCGGCAGCGTGAGTGTCGCAGCGCCGTGGAGGATCAGGAATCCAACAAGCCAGACGACGCCCGCCCCGCCCAGAAGCAGGGTGCGGCGGCTGAGCCGTTTGCGAGCTGGGCGGACGGAAACGTGACCGGTCTGAACCGGGGCGCGATCGCGAACGAGAGTGGACATCACGCCGCAACTTCCGTGCTGCGGATGACCGACAAGATGCTGTCGCGGTCGATCTGGCCGGTGATCTTGCCGGAGTCTTCCACCAGGACAGGACACGATGAGTTCATGACGGTGGGAATTGCGTCGCGGATGATCATGCCTGCGCTCAGGACGGGAGCATCCCCTGGAGTGCCCAAAGCTACAGGATCGGTGATCCACTTGAGCGTCAGGACATCCGCGCGGGGTACTTCGGAGACGAAGTCGGCAATGTACTTGTCCGCAGGCGATCCGACGAGATCATCGCCTGAGCCGCATTGGACCGTCTCTCCGTTCCGCATGATCAGGATGCGGTCCCCGAGTTTGAGCGCTTCCGAAAGGTCGTGGGTGACGAACACCATCGTCTTGCCCATCTCTTTGTGCAGCCGGATGACTTCCGCCTGCATGTCGCGTCGGATGAGCGGGTCCAGGGCCGAGAAGGGTTCGTCAAAGAGGATGGTGTCCGGATCGCCTGCCAAAGCGCGGCCCAATCCGACGCGCTGCTGCATTCCACCGGAGAGTTGGTCAGGGAAATGCTGCTCGTAACCCTTGAGGCCTACGAGCTCGATGATTTCGCGGGACCTGGCGTAGCGCTCGTTCTTCGCGGCACCGCGGACCTGCAACCCGTAGGACACATTGTCCAACACGGTGCGGTGCGGCAGGAGGCCGAAATGCTGGAAGACCATGGACATTTTCCGCCGACGCAGTTCCCGAAGCTCAGTGGTTCCTGCCTGCGTCACGTCCTTGCCGTCCACCAGGACACTCCCCGACGTCGGTTCGATCAGCCGGGTGAGGCACCGGATCAGGGTGGACTTTCCGGATCCGGACAGGCCCATGACGACGAACACCTCGCCCTTGGCGACATCGAAGTTCATGTCCCGCACGGCAGCATTGCAGCCGGTGCGTTCACGCAATTCGGCGGAGCTCAAAGCCGAGAGTTCGGGGTCTTTGGGGATCTTTTCACCTCCGGGTCCGAAGACCTTCCAGAGGTTGCGAACTGATATGTCAGGACTGCTCATTGCTGTACTCCTGCCTGTGGAGGCTCGAACCAATGGCTGGGCCCGGGGCTGATGTTTTGCCAGATGTGTTTTGTTTCCCGGTATTCGGCCAAGCCCGCGAGCCCCAATTCGCGGCCGTTGCCGGACTGTCCGAAGCCGCCCCATTCGGCCTGCGGAACATACGGGTGGTAGTCGTTGATCCAGACCGTCCCGTGGCGCAATGCTCCGGAAACTCGCTGGGCCTTCGAAGCGTCCGCCGTCCACACTGCTCCGGCGAGCCCGTAGACCGTGTCGTTGGCCAGCCGGACAGCTTCTTCCTCGGTGGTGAACGTTTCCACCGTCATGACGGGGCCAAAGGATTCCTCCTGGACCACGCGCATCGAGGTGGTGCAACCGTCCAACACAGTGGGCGGGTAGAAACTGCCACCGGCCAGCTCCGGGCTGTCCGGAATGACGCCCCCGCAGAGCAGCCGGGCGCCCTCCCCGACCCCGGCCTGCACGTAGGCGTGGACCTTGTCCCGATGGGCCGTGGAGATCAGCGGACCGGTCTGGGCTTCCTCGTCGAAGGGGCCGCCCAGCCGGATCAGGCGTGCACGGCGGACCACCTCGGCCACGAACTCGTCGTGGATGGACTCTTCGACAATGAGCCTGGCCCCGGCCGAGCAAACCTGGCCGGAATTAAGGAAGACGGCCGTCAAGGCGTTGTCAATAGCGGCCTCCCGGTCGGCGTCGGCGAAGACCACGTTCGGGTTCTTGCCGCCGAGCTCGAGGGCCACGCGCTTGACCGTCTCCGCAGCAGCCACCGTGATCCGCTTGCCGGTTTCCAGTCCGCCCGTGAAGGAGACCAGATCGACCCGCGGATCCGAACTGAGCACAGCCCCTACTTCGGGTCCCGTTCCCGTCACGAGGTTCGCGACGCCGTCGGGCACGCCGGCCTCCCGCAGGGTGTCCATGAGCAGGATGGACGTCGATGGCGTCAACTCACTGGGCTTGAGGACAAAGGTGTTCCCGGCAAGCAGTGCCGGTGCAACCTTCCACGAAGCCTGCAGAAGCGGATAGTTCCACGGGGTGATGAGGCCGCAGACGCCCACGGGTGCATGGACGACCCTGCTGATGGCGCCGGGCCGGCCGGTGTCGATCACGCGGCCCGCGTCCGTGCCTGCCACGCTGCCGTAGTAGCGGAAGCAGGCTATGACGTCGTCGATGTCGTATTCGGCTTCGATGAGCCGCTTGCCGGTGTCGAGGGCTTCGGCCGCGGCGTATACGGCCTTGTCCCGCAGCAGCAGCCCGGCCACGCGGAGCAGGAGCGCGCCGCGTTCCAGTTCCGGGGTGTTCGGCCAGCGGCCGTCGTCGAACGCCTTCCGGGCGCTCGCCACCGCGGCCTCGGCATCGGCAGGGGTGCACTCCGCGACGTCGGCAACGTGGGTACCGTCCGCCGGGCAGCTGATGCTCCGGATGCCTCCGCTGGACTGCTGCCACACGCCGCCGACGTAGCTGCCACGCACCGTGTGGATCTGTGAAAGTTGGGGGCTGTTCATGCCGCTCCTTAGTTCCTAGCCGAAGTGGCTTCGGGCTGGCTTTCCAGGATGTCCGGAACCGGCCCGCCCACACCTGGACCCGGGCTTTCTGAACCCGGAACCGCGCCGTGCCGGTAGAACTCGGCGGCGATCGGAGCGAGGGGTTTGCGGCCCTGAATCAAGTCCGCAGCCTTCTCGGCCAGCATCATGACCGGTGCGTAGATGTTGCCGTTGGTCACGTAGGGCATTGCCGAAGCGTCAGCCACCCGCAGGCCAGAGGTGCCATGCACCCTCATGCTGAGCGGGTCCACCACGGCCATGGGATCGGTGGCCGGGCCCATCTTGGCGGTGCAGGAAGGGTGCAGGGCGGTTTCGGCGTCGCGGGCTACCCAGTCGAGGATTTCCTCGTCGGTCTGGACGGCCGGACCGGGGGAGAGCTCGCCGCCATCGAAAGGCGCCATGGCCGACTGCTCCAGGATCTGCCGGGAAATCCGGATGGCTTCGACCCACTCTCGCCGGTCCTGCTCCGTGGAAAGGTAGTTGAATTTCATGGACGGGTGGGCGGTTGGATCCGTCGAGGTGATCTTCAGGCTGCCGCGGGCGTCGGAATACATGGGCCCGATGTGCACTTGGTATCCGTGCTTGGCATCGGCTTTCTGGCCGTCGTAGCGGACCGCCACAGGCAGGAAGTGGAACATCAGGTTGGGGTAGGCCACGTCCTCGTTGGAGCGGACGAAACCGCCGCCTTCGAAGTGGTTCGTGGCCGCAGGCCCCTTGCGCCCGAACAGCCACTGCAGGCCGATCCACGGATAGCGCCACAGGCTCAGGCTTGGCTGCATGGACACCGGCTGGGTGCAGGCGTGCTGGATGTAGACCTCCAGGTGGTCCTGCAGGTTTTCGCCGACGCCGGGGAGGTCAACTACAGCTTTGATGCCTAGGGACTTGAGGTGCGTGGAGTCCCCGACGCCGGACAACTGCAGGAGCTGCGGGGTGTTGATGGCTCCTCCGCACAAGACGACTTCCTGGGCGTCCACGCTGTGCTGCTTGCCGTTGCGTCGGTAGCTGACGCCCGTGGCCCTGACCTCGGAAGTTCCAATGCCGTCGAAGTTGATTTTCGATACGAGGGCCCGGGTCCTTACTGTGAGGTTGGGCCGGTCCAGGTGTGGCCGCAAGTAGGCACGCGACGCGGAGAGCCGCTGGCCCTTGTGCACATTGCGGTCGAAGGGGCCAAAGCCCTCCTGCCGGTACCCGTTGACATCGTTGGTCCGTGCGAATCCCGCTTGTTGGGCGGCGCGGAAGAAGGCCTGGAAGAGGGGATTGCGCGCCGGACCCCGTTCAAGGACCAAGGGTCCGTTGTGTCCCCGCAGTTCATCGTCGGGTTCCGCGGCGAGGGCGGTCTCCATGCGGTTGAAGTAGGGGAGGCAGTGCGCGAAGTTCCAGGTCTCCATCCCGGCGTCGGCTCCCCAGCGTTCGTAGTCCAAAGGGTTGCCGCGCTGGAAGATCATGCCGTTGATGGAGCTGGAGCCGCCCAAAACCTTGCCGCGGGTGTGGGCGATCCGGCGTCCGTGCATGTGCGGCTCGGGGTCGGATTGGTAGCGCCAGTCGTAGAACCTGTTCCCGCTGGGGAACGTGAGCGCTGCGGGCATCTGGATGAACAGGTCCCAGGGGTAGTCGCTGCGGCCGGCCTCCAGGACCAGGACGGTCTTGGTGCGGTCTGCGCTGAGCCTGTCCGCCAGCACCGATCCGGCGCTGCCCCCACCCACAATGACGTAGTCAAACTTTTCGTTGGCCATTAGTTGAACTCCTTTGAAGTGATCCCCATTGCTGTGTCGAGTAGCCAGGAGGGGCGTCAGCCCCGTAGCTTTTCCATGGTTGGATCCACGAGGGGATCGGGGGAGATGGTGGCCGGGATCCGCTTGCCGAAGTATTCGATCTCGACGGCGTCACCCTCGCCCGCCTCGGCGGGCAGCCAAGCGTAGGCGATGGGCTTGCGGACGGTGTAGCCGTAGGCGGCGCTTGTGACGTAGCCGGAAGGCTCTCCCCGGTAATAGACAGGTTCCTTGCCCAACACGACGGACGTGCCGTCGTCGACGGTCAGGCAACGCAGGCGTCGGTTGACGGGCAGTTCACGGCGGGCTTTGAGGGCCTCGGCGCCGACGTATCCTTCCTTGTCCTTGCCGACGGAGAAGCCAAGGCCGGCCTGGAAGGGCTCGTGTTCCGGGGTCACGTCGGTACCCCATAGCCGGTAGCCCTTCTCGAGGCGGAGGCTGTTGAACGCGCCGCGGCCGGCGGCGATGATGCCCTGCTCCTGGCCGGCCTCGAACAGCAGGTCCCAGAGCCTTTGGCCGTTTTCCGCCGTCGTGTACAGCTCCCAGCCCAACTCGCCCACGTAGGACAGCCGCATCGCGGTGACAGGGATCCCGCCGATTCGGACCTTCTTGGTGCGGAAGTACTTCAATCCGTCATTGCTGAAATCGTCATCGCTCACCTTGGCGATGACCTCGCGGGCGAGCGGCCCCCAAAGTCCCACGCAACACGTGGATCCAGTGGTATCCCTGACCTGGACCCACTGGGTGACGTCCTTAGCGGTCTGTTTGCGGGCTTCGGTGGTGAGGTAGGCGAAGTCGATGTTGCCGTTCGCGCCCACCTGGAACGTCGTCTCATCCAGCCGTGCCACCGTGATGTCGCTGCGGATGCCGCCGTCGCCGTTGAGGAGCAGGCAGTACGTCACCGCACCCGGCTTCTTGTCGACCTTCCCGGCGCTGAGGCGCTGCAAGAGGGCTTCGGCGCCCGGACCGGAAACCTCCAGCCGCTTGAGCGGCGTCATGTCATAGAGCGCGACGGCGGTGCGCGTCTTCCACGCTTCGGCCGCGGAAATGGGGGAGTGGAACATCGCGGCCCACGGTTCGCGTTCCGGTGCGCGCCATTCTTCCGGGAGCACCTCCAGCAGGCCGCGGTTGGCCTCGAACCAGTGCGGGCGCTCCCAACCCTGGGCTTCGAGGAAGAACGCCCCGAGCTCCTTCTGCCGCGCATTGAACGGGCTCACGCGCAGTTCGCGAGGGGAGACGCGCGGCTGCAGCGGGTGCAGGACATCGTAGATCTCCACGAAGTTCTGCTGGGAGGTTTCGCTGACATAGCTCTCCGCAGTCTGGATCTCTTCAAAGCGGGAGACTTCGCATTCGTGGAGCGGCGTACGGGACTGGCCCTCGATCAAGAGCTCGGCCACTGCCCTGGCCACGCCGGCGGAGTGCGTCACCCAGACGGCCTCGGCAACGAAGAACCCTTCAACGTCCTTGGACTCGCCGACGAGGGGACCGCCGTCGGGGGTGAACGAGAAGATCCCGTTGAAGCCATCGGCAATCCGGGCGCCGGCGAGTGCAGGAAGGAGTTCCTTGGAGTCCTCCCAACTCGGCAGGAAGTCCTCCTCGGTGAACGCCAGGCGGGACGGCATGCGGTGCTCGGACATGTCAGCGGCGGCAACCTCGGGCAGCTCCCGGAGGTCCACGGGCATGGGCTTGTGGGCGTAGGAGCCGATGCCTATCCGGTCCCCATGCTCGCGGTAATAGAGGTCCTTGTCCTGGTGGCGGAGGATGGGCATCCAGGCGCCGTTGCCGGGGTCAAGCAGCCGCGAGGCATCGTTCCGGCCCACGAGCTCAGGCACGGAGGTGGTCTTGACGTACTGGTGGGCGAGGGGGAGGAGCGGCACGGACATGCCCACCATGGCCCCGACCCGCGGTCCCCAGAACCCGGCGCAGGAAATCACGATGTCTGCCGGGATCACACCGTCGGGCGTTTCGACCCCGGTGACTTTACCGCCTCTCTGTTCAATGCCGGTGACGGGAGTGGAACCGCGGAACGTGACGCCTGCCGCGCTCGCCTTGGCGATGAGCAGGCTTACCGTGCGGGCCGCGGAAGCCAGGCCGTCGGAGGGGACGTAGAGACCTCCAAGTACCTTTTCCTGATCGAGCAGCGGGTAGTGCTTGGCGCACTCGTCCGGATCGATGAGGCGGCCTTCGATACCCCACGACGCCGCGTAGCCCAGCTTGCGCTTGAGGTCCTCCAGGCGCCCTGGCGTGGTGGCCACCTCGAGACCGCCCACCTGGTTGAAGCAGGAGACGCCGGAATCGCTGAGTGAGAGCAGCTTGTCCACGGTGTAGGACGCGAATTCGGTCATGGCCTTGGAGGCGTTGGTCTGGAACACGAGGCCGGGGGCGTGCGAGGTTGAGCCACCCGCCAACGTCAACGGTCCCTGCTCGACCACGGTGATGTTGGTCCAGCCGCGGGTGGACAGCTCATCCGCAAGATTGGAGCCGACAATGCCGGCTCCGATGATGACGACGCGGGGTGTTGTGGACATGCGTGTTGCTCCTGAGGTAAGTCGTATGGAAGTTCGGGGCTCGCCGGAAGCTAGGCGTGGCCGTCGACGGTCAACCCGGGTGGGAGGTTGGGTGCGTCTTCGGATTCTTTGACCATGATCTGGCCGTCCACTACCAGGACTTCGTGGACCCTGATGGGCAATTTCGCGGGAGGCGCGTCGGCGGCTCCCGTGCGGAGGTTGAACTTTGAAGCATGAAGGGGGCACTCGACCCAGCAGTCCTCTACCCAGCCATCGGCAAGTGAGGCGTCTTGGTGGGTGCAGGTGTCGTCAAGGGCGAAGAGTTCGCCCTCTTCGGTGTGAAAAACGGCAATGGGCGGAGACGTCTCAAGTCGAATCGCGTCCCCCGGAGCCAACGAGCTAAGCGGGCAAGCACTGTGCATCTCATGAACCTTCTTTCACCGGGCTGACCGAAACCTGCGGGGCGGTTGTCTCATAATCAACGCTGATCACAATACGCAACAGAGTGATTGACCTCACAGTGCCTTGTCAAGGGGTTTAATTTCTTGCGCGGATTCCTTGACACGCGATGTGAAGTCGGTCACGCTTTTTCGCATAATGAGGTTTGTTGCGTATTGCGCAATATGCTTTCCAACGGCTCTGCGAGGAGGAAGCCATGGAGACATTGGCGATCGTGGGTGCATCATTGGCGGGTCTTTCCGCCGCCCGCGCTGCCCGGGCGCAGGGTTTTTCCGGCCGGTTGCTCATCATTGGCGATGAACAACAGCGGCCGTATGACCGCCCGCCCCTGTCCAAGGAGTTCCTGGCAGGAAAGATTGGTATTAAGCACGTCATGTTGGAAGCCGAGGAGGCGGGAGCAGACGACCCGCTCCAGGCCGATTGGCTGCTGGGCTCGCCGGCACGAAGCTTTGATGCCGCCACCAGGACCATCACGCTAGGCGATGGACGCACTGTGGTGGCGGACGGCGTCGTCATTGCCACGGGAGCTTCGGCCCGCACACTGCCCGAACTAGCGGGCCTGTCCAATGTGTTTACGCTGCGGACACTTCAGGATGCGCAGGATCTGGCTCCGGAGCTCGTTGCCGGCAGCCGCCTGTTGGTTGTGGGTGCCGGCTTTATCGGAGCGGAAGTCGCATCGACAGCCAAGGGTCTGGGAATGGACGTAACCATTGTCTGCAAGAGCGAAGTGCCGCTTAGCGCTCCGCTCGGTCCGGAGATGGCTGCCGTCATGGCGACGCTCCACGGGATCAACGGAGTGGAGCTGATTTGTGACGCGGGAATCGACTCGTATTACAGCTACGAAGGAAATGTGACCGGTGTCCGGCTCAGCGACGGACAGTACCGCTCCGCCGACGTCGTACTCCTTGGAATCGGCGCGGTCCCCAACGTCGGGTGGCTGGCCGGTTCGGGCTTGGCGATCGACGACGGCGTCACGTGCGATTCGATGGGCCGGACCAATGTCCCCGGTGTGGTTGCCGTGGGTGACTGTGCGGCCTGGTTCGACGAACGCGTCGGGCGCCACCACCTCGTGGAGCATTGGAGCGGCGCCCAGGAACGTGCCGCCCTTGCCGTGACCGGGCTCTTGGATCACTCAGCCGCACCTCAACCGCTCAACCTGCCGTACTTCTGGTCTGACCAGTACGGAGTGACGCTCCAGTTCGTCGGTCATGCGCGTGACGCGGAGCGCGTCGAGATCGAGGCGGGACAGCTCGAGAACCACAGCTTCCTGGCCGTGTACTACCGGGGCGAGGAACCGGTGGGCGTTCTGGGTGTGAACCAGCCGCGACTGTTCACCCGCTGGCGCCGGCAACTCAACGCCCGCAACGCCCCGCCCGTCCTGGCAACCCCTTAGACACCCTCAAGCCCCACCGCTTTCATCACTGAATAGGAGTCAGCATGACCACTGAAGTTGTTTCCCCCAGCCTGATCCCCACTCTCCCCGGCCACACTTATGTCAGTGAAGACATCTTCCGCGCCGAGCAGGACCACATCTTCGAACAAATGTGGTTCTGCGCAGTGCGGACGGCGGACCTGGAGAAGGCCGGCTCGTTCAAAACGGTGCAGATAGGCCGCGAGAGCGTACTCATCAACCGCACCCGCAAGGGGGAAATCCGCGCGTTCTACAACATCTGCCGGCACCGCGGCGTGAAGCTGTGCATGGAGGAGTCCGGCGAGGCCAACCGCTCGTTCCAGTGCCCGTACCACGCCTGGACCTACGATCTTGAGGGAAAGCTCATCGCGGCCCCGAACCTCACCAAGATGCCGGATATCGATCGCAACGAATACGGACTGGTCAAGGTCCATGTCCGCGAATACATGGGCTACGTCTGGGTCTGCCTCGCGGATGAGCCGCCGTCCTTCGAGGAAGACGTCATGGGGGCGATCGAGGAACGCCTCGGGGACCTGCGGGCTGTTGACGACTATGACATCGCGAACCTGAGCCTTGGCCGGCGCATCAAGTACGACGTCAAGGCCAACTGGAAGCTCATCATCGAAAACTTCATGGAGTGCTACCACTGCGCCACGATCCACCCCGAACTCACCGAAGTCCTGCCCGAGTTCGCCGACGGTCTGGCGGCACAGTATTTTGTGGGCCACGGCGCCGAGTTCGGTGACGACATCAAGGGTTTCACGATTGACGGTTCCGAAGGCCTGGATCGAATTCCCGGAGTGGGCGATGACCAGGACCGCCGGTATTACGCAGTGACCATCAAGCCGAATGTCTTCGTCAACCTGGTTCCGGACCATGTCATCATCCACCGCATGTTCCCGGTGGCCGCCGACCGCACGATCGTCGAATGCGACTGGCTGTACCTTCCCAGCGTGGTGGAATCCGGCAAGGACGTGAGCGCATCGGTAGAGCTCTTCCACCGGGTCAACGAGCAGGACTTCGACGCCTGCGAACGCTGCCAGCCAGCCATGGGTTCCAAGATCTACGCCAAGGGCGGCGTCCTGGTACCAAGCGAGCACCACATCGAGGCGTTCCACAGCTGGGTCACCAACAAGATCGCCGACGTACCCTCCGACAGCTAGCCTGAAGAATGTGTGTCTTGTGACGAGCTACCGCGAACTTAGGAAAAGGAACACCAACTAATGGTTTACAAAGTACGGGCGGTCATCGCCAAGGAAAAGAACGCTCCAGCCTCCGTGGAGACCATCCTGGTGCCGGACCCCGGTCCGGGCGAGGCGCTGGTGGACATCCTCACTTGCGGCGTTTGCCACACCGACCTGCATTACAAGCAGGGCGGCATCACCGATGATTTCCCCATCCTGCTCGGCCACGAGGCCACAGGTGTGGTCAGCGCCGTCGGGCCGGACGTCACCGAAGTGGCGCCCGGGGACCGGGTCATCCTGAACTGGCGTGCCGTGTGCGGGGAATGCCGGGCGTGTGCCAAGGGCCAGCCGCAGTACTGCTTCAACACGCACAATGCCACCCAGAAGATGACCTTGGAGGACGGCACGGAACTGACCCCGGCCCTGGGGATCGGCGCCTTCGCCGAGAAGACCCTCGTGGCCGCCGGGCAATGCACCAAAGTGGACGACGACGTCGATCCCGCCGCGGTCGGGCTGCTCGGCTGCGGTGTGATGGCAGGCATCGGCGCCGCCATCAACACCGGTGAGGTCAAGCGGGGCGAGTCGGTGGCCGTGATCGGCTGCGGCGGCGTCGGCATCGCCGCCATTGCCGGGGCAAAGCTCGCCGGCGCCACCACGATCATCGCCGTGGACATCGACGCCAACAAAATTGAGATGGCCAAGTCCCTGGGAGCCACGCACGGGATCAACTCCAGCCAGGAAGACCCCGTCGAGGCCATCCGGTCACTGACCGGCGCCAACGGTGCCGATGTGGTGATCGACGCCGTCGGACGCCCCGAGACCTTCAAGCAGGCCTTCTACGCGCGCGACCTCGCCGGCCGCGTGGTGCTGGTGGGCGTCCCGACGCCGGGCATGTTGCTGGAACTGCCCCTGCTGGATGTCTTCGGCCGGGGCGGTTCGCTGAAGTCCTCCTGGTACGGGGACTGCCTGCCCTCCCGCGACTTCCCGATGCTCGTGGCGCACTACAAGCAGGGGAACCTTGACCTGGACGCGTTCGTGTCGGAACGGATCACGATCGACCAGGTGGAAGAGGCTTTCGCCAAGATGCACGAGGGCAAAGTGCTCCGTTCGGTGGTGGAAATCGCATGAGCGTCGTCATTGAAAACCTCATCACCTCGGGCACGTTTTCGCTCGACGGCGGCACGTGGGACGTGGACAACAACGTCTGGATCGTCGGCAACGACGACGAATGCGTCGTCATCGACTGCCCGCACGACGCGTCGGCGATCATTGACCAAGTCCGTGGCCGGAAGGTACGGGCCATCCTGCTCACCCATGCGCACAATGACCACATCGGAGCAGTGCTCGAGGTGGCGAAGGCCGTGAACGCCCCGATCCACCTGCACCCGGCGGACATGGTTCTGTGGGAGAAGGTGTACCCGGATGCCGCGCCGGACCGTTACATTGCAGACGGCGACGTCTTCGAAGTGGCGGGCACGGCCCTGCAAGCCATCCACACGCCGGGCCACTCACCGGGTTCCACGTGCTTCTACCTGGAAAGCGAAGGCACGGTGTTCACGGGCGACACCCTCTTCAACGGCGGTCCAGGGGCGACGGGCAGGTCGTTCAGCGACCACCCGACCATCCTGGCCTCGATCCGGGAACGCCTCCTGACGCTTCCCGCGGAAACCGTGGTCCGGACCGGTCATGGCGGGGACACCACCATCAAAGCCGAGGGGGACAACCTCGCCCAGGCAGCGCTCGATCGCCAGGTCGACGGCGTTTAGGCGCCGCTGGCTGCGGTGTAACCCATCTTGACGCTGATTGAATACCCGGCTTGCTTGAGCGCATCGAGCAGGCCGGGTATTTTTTCCGGCTCAAAACGGAAGGCCGGCCCGGAAAGGCTGATAGCTCCGATCACCGTGCCGCTGTGGTTGCGGACCGGAACGGCGACGGCGTTGAGTCCGCGTTCGAGTTCTTCATACGTGACGGCGTACCCGGCCTCCGCGATGACCGGCATTTGCCGCTCCAGCTCGTCCCGGTCGGTGATGGTTTGAGGCGTGTATCGCGCCTGGCCGGATTCCCTGAGAACGCGGTCACGCGTCGCAGGCGGCAGCGCTGCAAGCATGACCTTGCCGCTGGACGTCGCGTGGAGCGGGGTGAGCCCACCGATCCAGTCCTGCGTGCCAAGCGTGTTGGGGCCGATGGCCTGATCCACATTGACCGCGAAATTTGACCGCAGCACGGCCAGGTTGGCAGTCTCCGCGAACTTCTCCGCCAGGGCTTCGAGATCTTCCCGGGCTTCCTTCACCAAGCTGAGTCGGGCCGGAATGGCACTGGCCAAGCGCAGGATGTTGAAACCGAGTTGGTACTTTCCGCGCTCGTGATTCTGCTGCACCATGCCACGGGCGTCCAGGGCGCTCAGCAGCCGCGACGCCGTTGACTTGTGGACGCCCATTTCCTCCGCGATCTCACTCACGCCGGCAGCTCCGTTGCGGGCGATGATTTCGAGCACGGTGATGGCCCGGTCCACGGACTGCACCCCGGCGTGCTGCGCGGCGGCGGGATCGGTATCGGGGTCGTTGGCAATGCTTGCATCAGCGTCCATGTGGTTCATCGTCTCAAACGCGGTCAAATGAGTGGCCTCTCCGGACAGCGTGTCTTGGGGTACTTCGGTCTGTCTCGCCTGCCTGGATATAGGATCGGGCGATATGGCACTGCGACTTGTTCAAGTGAATTTCAAGGCCCGGGATGACTCGGCTCTCGGCAGGTTTTGGGGGGAGGTCCTTGGCTGGGATATTTCCAGCGAAGGACCCGGTGTGAGCAATGTTGAACCCGTCGGCTTCATCGGGCCGGACCCCGTTGCCGTCTGCGTCGATGTCGTCACCGTCCCCGATCCCGAAACGGTGAGGTACCGCGCCCACCTCGACCTCGCCACCACCTCTGAGGCCCATCAAGCGGAGCTTGTGGCGCGCCTGTTGAAGCTCGGCGCGACGCCCGCCGACATTGGCCAGGGCGATGTGCCATGGACGGTCCTGGCCGATCCGGAGGGCAACCTGTTCTGCGTGCTGGAGCCCCGGCCGATCTACCGGGACACCGGCCCGATCGCCGCGGTGGTGGTCAATTGTGCGGATCCGCGGGCCATGGCCCGGTTCTGGAGCGGGGCGATGGACTGGACCCTGCACGAGGTAAGCGACGATCTTGCGCGGCTGCGTTCGGCCAAGGGCGTCGGGCCGTATCTGGAGTTCGTCCGGACACCCGCCGCGAATGCCGCGTGTGGCCGGGTCCATCTCGACCTGAGGCCGTACCGCGGCGATGATCAAGCGGCAGAGGTGGCCCGGCTGCGGGCCCTGGGCGCCACGGACGCCGACGTCGGCCAGGGCGATGTGCCATGGGTGTGCCTCGCCGACACGGAGGGCAACGAATTCTGCGTCCTCACCCCGGGCTGACGGATCTAAGACAGCTGACACGCGTTTCTTTTGGCCTGATGCGATTGCGCAGCAACGCATCGTCCCCCGCGCTGACTGCCTTCGCAATGAACCATGGGGTAGCAACCATGTCAACCACGCGGGCCATCACAAACTATCCGTTCACAGCTATCTCTGCTGTCCTGTCAGGATCTGCCCTCTTTCTTGCAGCCGGAGAAACGCCGAGTCGGAACCGCACCGTCACCATGGCCACGGCCGTCGTGCTGCTCGGAATGGTCATCCTCTTGACGCTCCTGAGCCTGCAGACAGGAACAATTGGCCCCCACAGCGGCGAGGTCTCGAAAGTGTAGCTCCCGCTGTTCAATGCTCTCAGGCGCGCACGACGGCGACACGCCCCGGAAAGGACACGTCGCCGTCGTTGTTAATTCCTTCGGTGCTGGGCGGCGTGGATCGCCTGGGCCGTTCCTTCTTGGGCGCCGTCGTGCCACACTTGGTGGACTATCGATTGACTGGGGGATCCGGGTCAGGAGATTGGTATGTGTGTTCTGATGCAACCGCGCACCTCGGGCCGCCGGCTGGCGGTGATCGAGCCATGATCATCGGTTGGGCTTACTTCATGTCGGGAATAATCGCAGTTGACTCGCTCTTGCTGGGATTGCTGCTGTTGAACGTGAAGTGGCCTAGGCACTGGAAGAGATGACGCCTGAGGTCCTCGAACCTAGAGCACCTTGCGGATCGTTTCTTCGAAACTCACCACGTGGTGCAGGGCGAGTGCAGCCGCCCTGTCCTCATCGCCGTCGGCGATTGCGGTGAGCAACTCAGCGTGCTCTGCGACGTGGCCCGTCACTGAAGGCACCTTGTCCAGCATGTGGCACCAGATGCGTGTTGCCAGGTTGTCGTAGCGGATCAGCACGTCCTCGAGGTGCGGGTTGGCCGCGGCCTTGTAGATGAGCCGGTGCACCTGGATGTCGTAGCGCATGAGTTCCTGCTGCCCGGCGTCGTGCGCTTCCAGGCCGCTTATGGCTGCCGCGACCTCGCGCAGTTCCTCCCGCAGCTTGGGGCTGGCCATGCGGGCAGCGCGCCGTGAGGCCAAGGGCTCAAGCAGTTCCCGGATTTCGGACACATCCGCCAATTGGGTGATGTCGACACCGGTGGCGAAGGTACCGCGGCGGGGATACGACACCACGAGGTGGTCGCTTTCGAGCCGCTTGATGGCCTCGCGCACGGGTGTACGTCCGATACCGAGCTCCGCGGCAATCTGACCGTCGTTGATGGGGTCGCCGGGTTTGATGTCCAGCATGATGAGCCGGTCGCGCAGGAGCAGATAGGCGTTTTCCGCCAGGGACGTTCCCTGCGTGCCTGTATCTAGTGCTTCCAGTGCAGTGCTCATGTGCCCTCTCCCGTTTGCCACAATTCCAAGTCTGGCGGATCAGTTGCTGCCGGACTGTTGACGTTTGTGTGATCTCCAACATACTATGGCAACAGTTCTAATATATCAGTTGCTGATTAGTCAGTAAATATAAGTATCTCAAAAGGAGAACACGATGGTTGAACCGCTGATCCGTCCGCTCGCCCAGGCGGACCCGGAGGTTGAACAGGCGATCGCCCAGGAACTCATCCGCCAGCAGTCCACGCTGGAAATGATCGCCTCCGAAAACTTCGCCCCTGCAGCCGTCATGCAGGCACAGGGCTCGGTCCTGACCAACAAGTACGCGGAAGGCTACCCGGGCAAGCGCTACTATGGCGGCTGCGAGCACGTGGACGTCATCGAGCAGCTGGCGATCGACCGCGTCAAGGCTCTCTTCGGCGCCGAAGCCGCAAATGTCCAGCCGCACTCCGGCGCCCAGGCCAATGCCGCAGCCATGTTCGCGCTCCTCGAGCCGGGGGACACCATCATGGGCCTCGACCTCGCACACGGCGGCCACCTGACCCACGGCATGCGCATCAACTTCTCCGGCAAGCTGTACAACGTCATCCCGTACCACGTCAGCGAATCCGACCTTCGGGTGGATATGGCAGAAGTCGAAGCCCTGGCCCTGGAACACCGCCCGAAGCTGATCGTTGCCGGTTGGTCCGCCTACTCCCGCCACTTGGATTTCGCCGAGTTCCGCCGCATCGCCGACCTCGTGGGTGCCTACCTCATGGTGGACATGGCCCACTTCGCCGGCCTCGTCGCCGCGGGACTGCACCCCAACCCGGTCCCGTATGCCGACGTCGTGACCACCACGACCCACAAGACCCTCGGGGGTCCGCGCGGCGGAGTGATCCTGTCGAAGGAACAATACGCGCGCAAGATCAACAGCGCAGTCTTCCCCGGCCAGCAGGGCGGCCCACTGGAGCACGTGATCGCGGCCAAAGCGGTCGCGTTCAAGATGGCAGCAGAGCCCGAATTCCAGGAACGCCAGGTGCGGGTGCTGGAAGGCGCCAAGCTCCTTGCCGAACGGCTCTTGAAGGAAGACGTGGCCGCAGCAGGGATCTCGGTGGTCAATGGAGGCACCGACGTCCACCTGGTCCTCGTTGACCTGCGCCACTCGGAACTGGACGGACAGCAAGCCGAGGACACCTTGCACCGCATCGGTATCACCGTGAACCGCAACGCCGTCCCGTTCGACCCGCGTCCCCCGATGGTTTCCTCCGGACTCCGGATCGGCACTCCGGCACTAGCCGCCCGCGGCTTCGGCGCCAAGGAATTCGCGGAGGTCGCGGACATCATCGCGACGGCGTTGATCGCCGCAGCGAGCGACGGCACTCTAGGTGACCACACCGCCGTCGAACTCCGTGCGAGGGTTACCGCGCTCGCCGAACAATTCCCGCTTTACGCGCATCTTTCCCAGAGCGGCAGCGGCAACGATGCCGCTGCGACCGAACTTGAGGCAGAAATGATTGGAGCAGCCCAGTGAGCGCAGACCAACTCCCCGAACACCCGGATTTCCTGTGGCGTAACCCGGAGCCGAAGGCTTCCTACGACGCCGTGATCGTGGGCGGTGGCGGCCACGGCCTCGCCACCGCATACTTCCTGGCCAAGAACCACGGAATGACCAACATCGCCGTCTTGGAAAAAGGCTGGCTGGCCGGCGGCAACATGGCCCGAAACACGACGATCATCCGTTCCAACTACCTCTGGGACGAGAGCGCTGCCATCTACGAGCACGCCTTGAAGCTTTGGGAGATCCTGCCTGAGGAACTTGAATACGATTTCCTCTTCAGCCAGCGAGGCGTCATGAACCTGGCCCACACCCTGGGCGACGTCCGCGAAAGCGTCCGCCGGGTCGGCGCGAACAAGCTCAATGGGGTCGACGCCGAATGGCTGGACCCGCAGCAAGTCAAGGAACTCTGTCCCATCCTGAACATCAGCGACAACATCCGCTACCCGGTCATGGGCGCCACGTACCAACCCCGGGCCGGCATCGCTAAGCACGACCACGTCGCCTGGGCCTTCGCCCGAAAGTGCGACGAACTGGGCGTGGACATCATCCAGAACTGCGAAGTGACGGGCTTCCTCAAGGACGGCAACCGCGTGGTGGGCGTCAAGACCAACCAAGGAACCATCCACACCGAAAAAGTTGGCCTCGCCGCGGCCGGCCACAGCTCGGTCCTCGCCGAAATGGCCGGCTTCCGCCTCCCGATCCAGTCGCATCCCCTCCAGGCGTTGGTGTCCGAACTGCATGAGCCCGTCCACCCCACGGTGGTCATGTCCAACCACGTGCACGTCTACGTTTCCCAGGCACACAAGGGCGAACTGGTCATGGGCGCCGGCGTGGACTCCTACAACGGCTATGGCCAGCGCGGCTCCTTCCACGTGATCGAGCACCAGATGGCCGCCGCCGTCGAACTCTTCCCGATCTTCGCCCGGGCCCACGTGCTCCGGACCTGGGGCGGAATCGTGGACACCACCATGGATGCCTCGCCGATCGTCGGGCTCTCGCCGGTGGAGAACATGTTCGTCAACTGTGGCTGGGGAACGGGTGGCTTCAAGGGCACGCCCGCTGCCGGCCTGACGTTCGCCCACACCATCGCCACGGGTACTCCTCACGAGCTCAACAAGCCTTTTGCGCTGGAACGCTTCGAGACCGGTGCCCTAATCGACGAACACGGCGCCGCCGCCGTCGCCCACTAGCCGCAGCCCTTTAGGAGACCAACCATGCTGCTCATCAGCTGCCCCAATTGCGGGCCACGAGACGAAACCGAATTCCACTACGGCGGCCAGGCCCACGTTGCCTACCCGGAAAACCCGGACGCGCTGACGGACCGCCAGTGGGCCGAGTACTTGTTCTACCGCGACAACACGAAAGGCGCCTTCGCCGAACGCTGGGTGCACAGCACCGGTTGCCGCCAATGGTTCAACATGCTCCGCGACACCGTCAGCTACGACATCCAGGCCATCTACAAAATGGGCGAACCGCGCCCCGATGTGAACACCGCAGCAGCCACCACTCCGGAAGGAGCCACGAAGTGATCCCGCAGAACGCCCGCCTCGCCACCGGCGGCCGCATCGACCGCAGCATCTCCTGGCGGTTCACCGTGGACGGCCAGGAATACACCGGGCACCCCGGAGACACCGTTGCTTCAGCATTGCTGGCCAGCGGCCGCATCAACGTCGGCAACTCGCTCTATGAGCATCGGGCCCGCGGCATCATGTCCGCCGGCGTGGAAGAATCCAACGCCCTGGTCAAGGTAGCTGCCCGCTTCCCCGGCCATGTCGCCGAGTCGATGCTTCCCGCGACCACCGTGTCCCTCGTGGACGGGCTCAGCGTTGAGTTCCTGAACGGCCTTGGCAAGCTCGATCCCAACGAGGACCGTGCCGAGTACGACAAGAAATACGTCCACACCGACGTCCTGGTGGTTGGCGGCGGCGTTTCCGGCCTCGCGGCAGCCCGTGAAGCCGTCCGCACCGGCGCCCGGGTCATCCTGATCGACGACCAGCCCGAACTCGGCGGCTCGCTGCTTTCCGCCTCCACCGCCCCGGAACTCGCCGAGACGATCGAAGGCAAGCCAGCCCTGGAATGGATCGCCGACGTTGAGGCCGAGCTCGTCTCCGCCGCCGAATGCACCGTCCTCAACCGCACCACGGCGTTCGGCTCCTATGACGCGAACTATGTGATCGCGGCACAGAACCGTACGGACCACCTCGGCAGCCCGGCCGCGGACGGCGTCTCCCGCCAGCGTATTTGGCACATCCGTGCCAAGCAGGTAGTCCTCGCCCCCGGCGCACACGAGCGTCCGCTCGTCTTCGAGAACAACGACCGTCCCGGCATCATGCTGGCCTCGGCGGTCCGGAGCTACCTCAACCGCTACGCAGTCGCTGCCGGGCGGAGGGTCGTCATCGGCACCACCAACGATTCGGCCTACCTGCTAGCCGCGGATCTGCTCGCTGCCGGTGTCAAGGTCGCCGCCGTCGTCGACGCCCGTCCGAAGCTCAGCGACAAGGCCGCAGCCGCCGTCGAAAGCGGCATCCGCGTCCTCGTCGGCAGCGCCGTCGCCGATACCTCCGGCGCGGGGGAAAACGGCCGGATCGACGGCGTCACCATCCGCAGCCTCAACGACGACGGCGAAGTCACCTCCGGCGTCGAACGGATTGCTTGCGATCTGCTGGCGGTTTCCGGCGGCTGGAGTCCTGTGGTCCACCTCCACAGCCAGCGCCAAGGCAAGTTGCGTTGGGACGACGAGCTGGCCGGCTTCGTGCCGAGCTCCGTGGTCAGGGATCAGCAGGTTGTCGGCTCAGGCCGCGGAAGCTACGAACTGGGGGATTGCCTCGGCGAAGGCGTATCCGCGGGTGCCGCGGCCGCCATCGCCGCGGGGTTCAGCTCCCAGGCGGTGCCCACCGAAATCAAGGCGCCGAAAGCCTCCGCCCCCACCCGCCAGTTGTGGCTGGTGCCGGGCCAGAGCGGAAACGCGGCGGAGTGGCACCACCACTTCGTCGACTTCCAGCGCGACCAGTCCGTGGCCGACGTGCTTCGTTCCACCGGGGCCGGCATGCGCTCGGTGGAACACATCAAGCGGTACACCTCCATCAGCACCGCCAACGACCAAGGCAAGACGTCGGGCGTCAACGCCATCGGCGTGATCGCCGCGGCACTCAAGCAAGCCGGCGAAGCCGTCGCCGGAGGCAGCCGCAGTATCGGCGACATCGGAACCACGACCTACCGGGCTCCTTTCACGCCGGTGGCCTTCGCGGCGTTGGCCGGACGCCAGCGCGGCGAGCTCTTCGATCCCGCCCGCGTCACCTCGATCCACCCCTGGCATGTTTCCCGGGGAGCGCTCTTCGAGGACGTCGGGCAGTGGAAGCGCCCGTGGTACTACCCGCAAGCGGGCGAGGATATGGACGCTGCCGTGCTTCGCGAGTGCGCCGCTGTGCGGGAATCCGTGGGCTTCATGGACGCCACCACCCTCGGCAAGATCGAGATCCGTGGCAAGGATGCCGGCGAGTTCCTGAACCGCATCTACACCAACGCATTCAAGAAGCTCGCCCCGGGTTCCGCCCGCTACGGGGTCATGTGCACCCCGGACGGCATGATCTTCGACGACGGCGTGACCTTGCGCCTCGACGAGGGCCGCTACTTCATGACCACCACCACCGGCGGCGCCGCGAAGGTCCTCGACTGGCTCGAGGAATGGCACCAGACCGAGTGGCCGGAGCTGGACGTGGTGTGCACTTCGGTGACTGAACAGTGGACGACGATTGCCGTCGTCGGACCCAAGTCCCGCGCCGTGATCGCCAAGGTCGCCCCGCAACTGGCGGCCGACGGCGGGTTGGACGCCGAAGCGTTCCCGTTCATGACGTTCCGCGAGACCACGCTGGCGTCCGGAGTCCAGGCACGGGTTTGCCGGATTTCGTTCTCGGGTGAGCTCGCCTACGAAATCAATGTTCCGTCCTGGTACGGGCTCAACACCTGGGAAGCCGTTGCTGCGGCAGGGGCCGAGTTCAACATCACCCCCTACGGCACCGAGACTATGCACGTGCTTCGTGCCGAGAAGGGCTACCCGATCGTCGGGCAGGACACGGACGGCACGGTCACCCCGCAGGACGCCGGGATGGAGTGGATCGTTTCCAAGGCCAAGGACTTCATCGGCAAGCGTTCCTACAGCCGCGAGGACGCGGTCCGCACGGACCGCAAGCACTTGGTCAGCGTACTGCCGGCGGACGGTTCGTTCCGTCTTCCGGAAGGCACCCAGCTCGTGGAAAAGGGAATCCCGGTCAACCCGGCATACGGCCCCGTGCCGATGCAGGGCTTCGTGACCTCGAGCTACCACAGTGCCGCTCTGGGCCGGTCCTTCGGCCTGGCACTGATCACCAACGGCCGCAACCGGATCGGCGAGACCCTGGTGGCCGCCGTCGGCGACCAGTTGCTGGACGTCGTTGTGGGAGAAACCGTACTTTTCGACGCTGAAGGGACCCGTAAAGATGGCTGAAACAGCAACACCCGCAAACCCCGAGACGCTCCGTGCGGCACGCCGCAGCCCGGCGTCGCACCTTGCACCGACCTTTGAGTCCGGTTCCATGCCTGGAATCGTGGCGTTGAAGGAGATCCCGTTCCAGACCATGGTGGGCGTCCGGGTTGACCGGGCGTCCGACGCCGGAGCCCGCCTCGCGTCCGTGACCAGCGGACTGCCGGCCGCGTGCGGTGAGATCAGCGGGGATGAGAGGGTCACCACCCTCTGGCTTGGGCCGGACGAATTCCTGGTGGTCGCACCGGAATCTGCCCACGATTCCCTGGGCGGAGACCTGGTCCGTGCACTGGTGGAGGCCCTGGGCGACGACCCGGGCCAGGTGGTGGACTTGTCCGCCAACCGCACCACGTTCGAGCTGTCCGGCGTCCGTGCCCGGGACGTCCTTGAAAAGGGCTGCTCGCTGGACCTGCACCCCCGCGCCTTCCGCACAGGGACGGCCCTGGCCACGGAAATCGGCAACATCCCGGCGATGCTGTTGAAGACCGGCGAGGACAGCTTCCGGATCTTCCCACGGGCTTCGTTCGCCGAGTTCCTGGGCCGCTGGCTGCTTGACGGCATGAGGGAATTCGCTTCTCCCGAGGTTCCCTGATGGCACTGAGTGTGCTTGACCTGTTTTCCATTGGCATCGGGCCGTCGTCGTCGCACACGGTCGGCCCGATGCGGGCGGCAAAGCAGTTCACCGACGGCCTGGAATCCTCCGGGCAACTCGCGGCAACGGTGCGCGTCCAGGCAGAGCTTTTCGGCTCGCTGGGCGCCACCGGCCGCGGCCACGGCTCGGACAAAGCCGTAGTACTTGGGCTCCAAGGCCAGGCGCCGGAAACGGTGGACACGTCCACCGCCGACGACCAGGTAGCCGCCGCAGCCCTCGACGCCGAATTGCGGATCGCCGGACACCACCGCGTGGACTTCAATTGGGACGAAGACGTGGTCCTGCACCGACGCAAATCCTTGCCCGCCCACCCCAACGGCATGACTTTCCGGGCCCTGGACCACACCGGGGAAGTGCTACGCGAACGCAGCTACTACTCGATCGGCGGCGGCTTCGTGGTGGACGGCGATGCGTCTGGGAGCGACAAAGTCGTCGCCGACAACACAGTGCTGCCCTATCCCTTCACCTCCGCGGACGAGCTCCTGGCGATCTGCGCACGGGAGGACATGTCCATTTCCGATGTCATGCTCGCCAACGAGCTCGTGTGGCGCAGCGAAGCCGAACTTCGCGAGCGCCTGCTGCAGATCTGGGCCGTCATGCGCGAATGCGTGGACAACGGCTGCGCCGCGGAAGGAATCCTGCCGGGAGGCTTGAACGTGCGGCGCCGGGCGCCGTCGTTGTTCAAGACGCTCAAGGCAACCGACGCCGGTCTGCAGGGTTCAAGCTCGGCAGACCCGCTGCTCGCCATGGAATGGGTGAACCTGTTCGCGCTGGCCGTGAACGAGGAAAACGCCGCGGGCGGCCGCATCGTCACGGCACCCACCAACGGTGCGGCCGGCATTGTGCCGGCGGTGCTGCACTACTACACGAAATTCGTGCAGGGAGCCGACGACGACGGAGTGGTCCGCTTCCTGCTCGCGGCGGCCGCCGTCGGGATCCTGTTCAAGATCAACGCATCCATTTCAGGCGCCGAAGTCGGTTGCCAGGGTGAGGTGGGCTCTGCCTGTTCCATGGCTGCCGCCGGTCTGTGCGAAGTCCTTGGGGGTACTCCCGAGCAAGTGGAGAATGCCGCCGAAGTGGGTATTGAGCACAACCTCGGCCTCACCTGCGATCCCGTGGGCGGGCTGGTGCAGATTCCGTGCATCGAACGCAACGCCATCGCCAGCGTGAAGGCCATCAACGCTGCCCGCCTTGCACTGCACGGCGACGGCAGCCACAAAGTGTCCCTTGATAAAGCCATCAAAACCATGCGAGAGACAGGAGCGGACATGAAAAGCAAGTACAAGGAGACCTCCCGCGGAGGCCTCGCCGTCAACGTAGTGGAGTGCTAGCCATGACTGTCACACAGAATGAATCCGTTAGTTCGGCGCTGCCGGCTACCACCGTTGAGCATGTCCTCACGCTCGATTGCCCGGAAACGCGGGGGATCGTGCACGCTGTCTCCGGTTTCCTCCTGGAACACGGCTGCGACATCATCGACAATAAGCAATTCGACTCCCAACTGGATCACCATTTCTTCATGCGGATCCACTTCGCATCGGATGGGGATCAGTCGACCATCGACTCGCTGCGGGAATCCTTCGCTCCTGTCGCCGAAAAGTTCGGCATGCGCTGGCAGCTGCAACGCCACGGTGCCAAGCGGCGGGTGTTGATCATGGTCTCGAAGTTCGAGCACTGCCTCAACGACCTCCTGTTCCGGGCGCGCATCGGGGAACTTCCCATCGACATCGTCGGGGTAGTCTCCAACCACCCGGACCACAGGCGCACGGTCGAATGGCACGGCATTCCGTTCTTCCACGTGCCGGTCACCCCGGACACTAAGACGGCGGCAGAGGGCCAACTCCTTGACCTCATCGATCGCCTGGATGTCGAACTCGTGGTCCTGGCCCGCTACATGCAGGTCCTCAGCGACGATCTTGCCCGCAAGCTCGATGGCCGGGCCATCAACATCCACCATTCGTTCCTCCCCAGCTTCAAAGGGGCCAAGCCGTACCACCAGGCCTACGCGCGGGGCGTCAAGACCGTGGGTGCCACCGCGCACTACGTCAACGGCGAATTGGACGAGGGGCCGATCATCGCCCAGCAAGTGGTGGAAGTGGACCACACCTTCGGTCCGGACGACCTGGTGGCGGCCGGTCGCGACACCGAGTGCAAAGCACTCAGCAACGCTGTCCGCTGGCACTGCGAAGGGCGCGTGATCCTGCAAGGCAGCAGGACCGTGGTGCTCAAGTAGTGCTCGAACGGCCCACCCAACGGTGGGCCGTTCAGGCGCTGCTTCGTGAGTAGCGGAGCAAAACCACGCCATTGCTGAAGGTGTGCGTCCCCTCGAGCCTGAGGTCCATCCGGACACCAGGGTCCTCGAACAGCGGCCGGCCCCGCCCCAGGACCACGGGATTTACGCGAATTCGGAATTCGTCGACCAAGCCGTGCCGCATTAACGCGGAAGCCAGATTGGCGCCGCTCAGGACGATGTCGCCGCCGGGTTGCGCCTTCAGTTCCGCGATCTGTTCAGGCACGACGTCGTGAATCACCGTGGTGTTCGAGCCTGCCTGTGTGCGGGCCCGCGAAAACACGAACTTAGGCATCTCGCGCCAGATCCCGGCGAACTCGAACATGGGCGCCGAGACGTCCGGATCCGGCGCGGCCGTGTTCCAGTAATCGGCCATCACATCGTAGGTAATGCGCCCGAACATGAAGGCCCCCATCCCTCGGAACTCCCCGTTCAAGAAGCCGAGGAGTTCGTCGTCGACGAGGCCCCAGCTGATGTCCCGGTCGATCGTCTCGAAGAATCCATCCAAAGAGACCGACATCATCAGGATGATCTTGCGCATTCGAGTACCTCCCGTGCGGCGAAAGGCGACACGGCCGCCGTCGTAACTTCCAGTGAAGCACCCCGGGATCAAGCCGAACAGGGCATGATCGGGCTGGCAAGCTAAAGCCGGGCCAGGCGGGTTGCCAAGTGAAGGGCGGCCAGCCGGCCCGTACCCCGGGGATCCCCGCCGCACAACTCGAAAATCCGCTGGAGCCGGTGGTGCATCGACTGCCTTTCCAAGTGCAGTTCGCGTGCCGCCTGAGCGGTGTTGCACCCGGAATCCAGCCACACCGCCAACGTCCGCATCAGCTCCGAGCGCCGCTGCTCGTCATGCTCGACGACGGCGCCGAGCTGCCGCCGCACGAATCCCTCGCGGACGGCCGCGTCGAGGCTTGCTTCCGCCAGGCGCTCGACCGCGAAGTCCTCGGCATCGACCACACCGTTCCGGGTTTCCGACCCCGGGAAGAGCTCAAGCGTCCGGCGCGCCTCTGCCAGCGACCATGGCGCCTCGCCGATTCCCTGCGCCAGTGGACCGACGGCTATGACCGAGCCGTCGGGGACCTCCAAGGCCCCAAGCGCCTGGATGAGCGCAATGCGCGAAGCCACTGCCGTGGCGTGGGGGAGAGCGGCCAAGGCGATCAACTCGGCGTTGTCCGCGTAGCTTGCACTTTGCGGAACCGCGTGGTCCAGGATGCTGTCGAGCCGTGTCCGAAGCTGTCCAGCGGCCGAGGAACGCACCACGACGGCGGCGACCGGACCGCTGGCGGGAAATCCTGAGGCCGGCCCCAATTGCTGGAGCCGCCATGACTGGGTGCCCGAACTGATGGCCCGCATGAGCTCGATTCCCGCAAGTTCCTTGAGCCCGGGTGGCATGCGTTGCAGCAACGCCAGGCCGAGGATATCGACGCACCGCTCCCCGGCCACCCGCGCAAGGTTGGCGTCGCCGTCGTCGGGCACTTCCAACTCCAGGCGGGCGGCCAGCACGCCGCGGACGGGCACATCGACTGTCGTGACGGTGCAGGACTCGGGCTGCACAGCCGCCGTCGCGCTTCCCAAAGTGATGCCCGACGGCGAGACGAGCCTCGCGCCGGCGCCCGTGCGGCTGGCCAGCACGGCAAGGAGCTGATCCAGTCCGCCTCCGTGCGCGAGTTCCGCCGCCATGGCATGGCTCGTTTCGTCGCCGAATTGCAATTGCGCCACCGACTCGCTGACCAGCAGCGAGTTGATGGCTTGCATGATGCCGACGAAGGGAGCCACTTTGCACAACTCGATGATGGGAAGCCCGGCCTCCTGGCCGGCGTCGAGCATGGACTCCGGTATAGCGGGCAGCTCGGGGCCAGTCTCGATGGCCAAAGCGGTGATGCCGCGGGCCGCCAATTGGCGGACGTAGTCCACCCGCCGCTCGTCCGAAGCAGTGGCGAGAGCCTGCCCGCCGCTCAGAAGCAGCTCGCCGCCCCGCAGCAGCGGAGCGATGTCCAGCACTTCGCTCGAGTGGACCCAGCGGAGCTGCCGGGACAGTGCCCCAGGCACATCCGTCCGCAGGACTGGTTCAGCGGCTCTCAGGCTCTCGTGTTCGAAGGCGTCGGCAAGGAATAGGGACATGACACTCCGTAACTAATTTCGGGGGACTATCGTACACATCGTATCTTGTTGCTGTGATCTGGGGCACATACATTGGAGTAGTCCCTTTCCTACACGGAGGATCCCCCCAATGCACGAGAACTTATCCACTGCGACGCCTGGGGCTGCAACGGCGCAGACCGACGTCGAACAGAACCTGCAGTCCATTCCCGAATCAGCGCGTACCCGCAGCGTAGCGGGCCAATTCTGGATCTGGGCAGGCGCGAACCTTGCCCCCATCAACTGGGTCCTTGGGGCCCTCGGCGTCCAGCTCGGACTGGGCTTTGCCGATACCGTCACTGTCCTCGTGGTGGGAAACCTGATCGGTATGGCACTCTTTGGCCTGTTTGTCCTCCTGGGGCAACGGACTGGTGCCACCGGCATGGTCCTGGCCCGGGCCGTCTTCGGCCGCCGCGGCAACTACCTTCCGAGCGCCATCCAGGCACTGCTCGGAATCGGTTGGTGCGCCGTCAACACCTGGATCATCCTGGACCTCGTGATGGCGCTTCTTGGCAAGCTCGGCATGGTCGATCCGGAGCAGCCCAACGTAGGCCCCAAGATCCTGGTGGCTCTCCTGATCATGTCCGCCCAGGTCACCATCGCCTGGTTCGGCTACAAGGCCATCGCGGCTTTTGAAAAGTGGACCGTCCCGCCCACCATCGTGGTGCTGATCGCCATGTCCGCCGTGGCCTGGTTCGGCATGAACATCGACTGGGGCTACGCGGGCCCTCCCGGTGCTGTCCTTGAAGGCGGCGCGCGGATCGCGGCCATGACCACCGTGATGACGGTCATCGGCATCGGCTGGGGCATCACCTGGTTCACCTACGCGGCGGACTATTCACGTTTCGTCAGCAAGTCCGTCCCTAAGCACAAGGTCTACTTGGCCTCGGTATTCGGCCAGTTCCTCCCGGTAGTGTGGCTCGGCATCCTCGGCGCCAGCCTGGCAACGAAGAGCGGCACGGCCGATCCCGGCCACCTCATCGTCGACAACTTCGGCGTCCTGGCCATCCCGGTCCTGTTCCTGGTGCTACACGGTCCCATCGCGACGAACATCCTGAATATCTATACCTTTTCGGTGGCCGCGCAGGCATTGGACATCAAAGCCAAGCGTCGTTCCTTGAATCTCTTTGTCGGGCTCCTGGCCCTGGTCGGCGTCGTGTTCTTCATCCTGCAGGAGGATTTCGCGTCCACATTGAGCACGTGGCTCGGCGGCCTCGTGGCGTGGGTAGCCGCGTGGGGAGGCATCATGCTGGTGCACTACTTCTGGGTGGACAAGCGTAGCCCCGTGGCAGTCGATCGACTCTTCGACCCCGTGGGCACCCGTCGGCTCCCGGCAGTCAACTGGGCCGGGATCACCGCGCTCTTGGTGGGCATCTTTGCCACGTGGCTGTTCATGTACGGCGTCCTGCCGATCATGCAGGGCCCCATTGCCACGGCCATGGGCGGGATCGACTTGTCCTGGCTGGCAGGCGGGCTCGTTGCCGCGGCAGTTTACGGCGCACTGGGCCCACGGGTTCATGCCCGATACCTTCCGCTGCCGTCCGCAGCCGCAGTTTCCTCCGCAACCGCGACGTCGCAGCACCTTGCGGAAGACGCCGTCGCCAATCTGGTCAACGACTGAAAGGAACCCCGATGACTTTTCCTGACGAGGCACACCTGATCACGTGGCCCGAAAACTTCAAGGCGGCGGCGTCGTTCACGTTCGACGTCGACGCCGAATCGTGCACCATTGCGCACGATCCCACAAGCACCAGGCGCATGTCGCTCATGAGCCACCAGTCCTACGGCCCGAGGGTCGCGGTTCCGCGGCTCCTGAAGATCCTCGAGCGACAAGAGATCCAGGGAACGTTCTTCATCCCGGGGTTCACGGCGGAAAGCTACCCCGACGTGGTGCGGCGGATCGTCGACGGCGGCCATGAAGTCGCCCACCACGGCTACTTGCACGAACCGATGCAGGGAATCGACGCCGCCACCGAGGCCAACTATCTGGACCGCGGGCTCGAAGCCCTCGCGAAGGTAGCCGGGGTCAGGCCGGTCGGCTACAGGGCGCCGTGGTGGGAGCTGAACTGGCATTCGCCTGCGCTCCTCGCGGACCGTGGCTTCCTCTACGATTCAAGCCTGCTCGACGGCGATGCCCCCTATCGCATGGCGGTTACCCGGGGTGATTCAGGGCATAGCAATTCACGGGACATTGTGGAGATCCCGGTCGATTGGGCCCTGGACGATTGGGAACAATACGCGTTCTACCCGGGAGTAACCGGAAGCGGAGTCATCGAGAGTCCGGCCAAGGTCTTGGAGATGTGGACCCTCGAAGCCGAAGCCCACCACGCCCAAGGCAGTTGCTTCGTCTTGACCAACCACCCGTTCATCTCCGGCCGTCCATCCAAGGCCGTTGCCTTGGAGCAGCTGATCGACCGCGTCAAGGCCTTGGACGGGATGTGGGTGACCACCTTGGAGCGGATCGCCGAACACACCAAGGCCACGGTCAACGAGATCCACAGCCACGCCCGGATCGAGGTGCCCTCCTACCCAGGCGCAGGAGCCAGCTTCAAGCCTGCCCGTTTGCTGGAAACCGCCCCCAACTAAGCCCAGGGCCTGGACTGGGCTACAGATCGCTCCGGCACGGGGCGGTGTGGAGTTTGTAGAGCCCGTTCAGGTCTCCGGCTGCCAAACCATCGGGGGCGCCGATCTCGGGGTACATGAGCTGGATGGGGTCCTCTATGTGGTCAAGGCCCACCACGTGGCCAAGTTCGTGTTGAATCACGGCGGAGACGTAATGGGCGCCCCCGGGGACGCCCAGCAGTTCCGTGATTTGCGGGGCGTCGAGGTCCAGGCTTCCCGAGACGTAGCTCTTAGGCCCGGTGCCGAAGCTGTACATGGTGCTGCCGCCGGTTCCGATGACGGTTCCTGCCAACGCCGGAGCCGCTTCGGGAGTGGTCCAGGAAATCAGCATGGGCGCCCAACGATCTCCGTAGAGCGCGGGCTGGTAGGGCTTGCGCTTCTCGGAGGGGTTTTCCGTGCTGGGGCCGTCGTCAACGAATTTGAGGCCGGTGGCGGCGGCGATCTTGGCGATGGCGTCGGCGATGAGCCCCTCGGATCCGGCCGGGGCGAGGGCTGCGTTGACTACGTAGTGCAGCGGCCGGCACGGAGAGTAGCCCACGGGGGTGCCGTCGGCGTTGGTGGCCAGGAACTTGTAGGAGCTGCTGGCCACGGCAGGCTTCGCGGGGGAGCCGAGCGGGTGCCCGGCTTCCTCCAGTCCAGGCGGCGGGGTATCCGGCGCGCGGGCCGCTTTTTGGGGCGCCTGCCCGGGAGCCCCGTCCTGCCCGGGGGTGCTTGCCGTGGCATGGGCGGAGGGGCCAAGGTTCGGAAGCAAGCCGGTGATGCCGGGGTCGCCCCGGAGGAATCCACTGACGAGCACGGCCACGGCGGCGACGACCGCCACCACCATCAAGTTTCGGAATAGCGCCAGAGCGGTACTGGGGCGCTTGGGCGGCGGGCCGCCGTCGTACCCGTAATTTGAATGCAAGTCTTCCCCCAAGTCCGTGCGCCGGCGCCCCATCGGGCCGGCGCTACTAACCGATGACTGCGCCGAAGACGAGTCCCAGCCCATACGTTGCCGCGGCCGCACCGAGCCCGATGGCCAGCTGCCGGAGGCCGCGGGTCAGCGGCGAGGTTCCGGACAACAAGCCGACGACGGCGCCGGTCGACAGAAGCGCGATGCCCACCAGCGTACCGGCCACAGCAAGCGCCGCGAAGCCCGTCATGCCGAAGATGAACGGCAGGATGGGCACGATGGCGCCCGAACCGAAGAAGCAGAAGCTTGAGATCGCGGCGCCCCAGGCGGAGCCTACGGCCTCGTGCTCGTTGACGGTTTCTTCCACTTCGGGGTGCAGCGAGAGGCTGGGATCGCAATCGCAGCTGTAGAGGCCCATGCGTTCGGCGGCCCGGTGTTCGGCAGCTTCGCGGGACATGCCCCGGGCCAGATACACAAGGACCAGCTCATTGTGCTCAATGTCCAGGGCCGGGGCGGCCCTCAGCGTGGCCTGGGTGGGGCGGGTGGCCTTGAGGAGCTCGAGTTGCGAGCGGACCGAGACATACTCGCCGGCACCCATGGACAGTGCGCCCGCCAGCAGGCCGGCGATACCGCTGAACAGGACCACGGTGGCGGGAACGCCGGTGGCCGCCATGCCCATCACGAGGGAAAGGTTGCTGACCAGGCCATCATTGGCGCCGAATACGGCGGCGCGGAACGTGCCTGACAACCTGTTGCGGCCGCGTGTCGCCAGGCCACGGACTACTTCTTCGTGGATCTGTTCGTCAGCCGCCATGGCGCGGGTCGCTGCTGGATCCTTCGCGTAAGGCGAGCGGCCTTCAGCCCGTTGGGCGAGGGCCAACACGAACACCGATCCAAAGTTCCGGGCCAGGAAGCCGAGCATTTGGCTCCGGACCGAGGCCGCCTTCGGCATGCCGGCATGTTCGCCGAGGAGCTTGAGCCAGTGTGCCTCGTGGCGGCCTTCAGCCTCTGCGAGGGCCAAAAGGATTTCGCGTTCCTCGCCGTCTCGGCGCTGCGCCAGTTGGCGGTAAACGGCGGCCTCGGCTCGCTCATCCGCCAAGTACTGCCGCCAGCGCTTGATGTCCGACGACGACGGGGGAGTCTTGGGGGCAGCTACGTCTTGCGATGGACTGCTTGAGTCCTGCGGATTGTGTGAATGCGAGTTGTCTGGATCTGTCGGGTTCTGTGGATCTGCGTGCGGGTGCACCGGGACTCCTGGGTTGCTGGGGCGGGCTTCATCGCCTCATTGCGGCTCCACTCTATCGCCAATTTCCGCGGCTTTTCGGCCGGTAATCCTCACTGGAGAATTTAGGTCAGCCTCAAAAACAGGAGGCTCCCGGGAAGCCTTGACCGCGGCAAGGGGCAGTGCTGGGATGGATGGACAGGGTCCACGAATTGGCGGGGTAGCGCTGGACGGCTGCCTCCTATGCCTGTGCGATGGGCTCAGCGGCACGTCGAACGGAGGTTGCACCATGGACAGCACCGAGACCCACGCCCGCCACCCCGACCGTCCCACGGTCGAGGCCGATCCCGCCTATGACTACAACGAGGACCTGGCGGTGGACGAGGACTGGGAGGACCAATCCGAGGTTCTCGACGACGACGAGCGGCCGGTTGCCCTCGATGCCGACGAACACCGTGATGCTGAAGATATCGAATAGCCCCGGCTCGCTGAACCGACTTGCTAAGCCCCGGTAGCTAAAACGCGCTCAGGATGAAGTGCTTCTGCACGCCTGCCCGGTGCCCGGTTGCCGCCACTGTGAGGGTGAGTTTCCGTGTCGCCGGGAACCAGCGGGCGGGTTGCACCGCTCTCGAAAGTGCTTCGGTGATGAGCCGCGGCTCATGATGCCAATAGCGTTCCAAGTTCCCGTCCACCACGAACGTGATGGAGCCTTGGGACAGGTCGACGCCGGGAATCACCCGGACGAACTCGTCCACCCGCCGGGGCCGGGGCAACAATAGGGTGCCGGACTGGGTGGTGCGGTCGGCGGCGGCGCCGTTTTCGAAAGGCATGGCCTTCTCCCGTGGAGTTGCTCTTGCCCGTTCGGTTGTCTCTGGTCCGAGCCGGGCCGCTTCTTCATCCGAACCACCCGTGAACATGGGGTTGGCGTGTGGCAAGTCGGAGCTTGGCACCACATCTCTTGAAGCTCTTCCTACTGTACATGCGGCAGCGGCACCGCGCCCTCAAGGAGAAGGTGCGGCGCCGCCGTCGTACTTGATTCTGTGAAGTTTAGTGGCTGGCCACCGGGTGGGCTTCCAAGGGGAGTTCCTCCACGGCCGCTCCGGCAACGCGGCGGTCCCATGCCTCGCGGACCGCGGGTTCGGTGGGAGGCGTCAGCAGGGAGACCACAACGTACACCAGCAGCGAGGCTCCGAGGCCCCAGTAGATGGGATCGTTGGCGTAGACGCCGTCTTCGCTGGGGATGATTCCCGTGGCGTAGGCGATCAGCAGGCCCAGCGTCAGTACGGATCCGACCGCCATGGACCAGGCCGCGGCAATACCGGTGCCGCGCTTCCAGACCAGGCCACCCAGGATGGCAACGAGGAGTCCACCCACGAGGATGTCGTAGGCGATGGTCAGGGCCACCACGACGTCTTGCGCCGCCATGGAGATCAACACGGCCACGATGCCCAGGCCAAGGACCCAATACCGGTTGGCCTTGACGTCGTGCTCGGGGTTCTCGGTGTCGTCGGTGTTGATTGTCTTGCCGAACCAGCTGGCCACGAACGGGACTACGTCGGCGCGGGCAACGGTGGCTGCGGCGATGAGGGCACCGGAAGCGGTGGACATCATGGCCGCGACTGCCGCGGCCATGACGAGGCCGCCGATGCCGATCGGCAGGATGTGGGTGGCTACCTCGGCGTAGACAACGTCCTTGCCAAGGGCCTTTACGTCGATATTGGGCAGGGCCACGCGGGCGGCAAGGCCGATCACAGCTCCGGCGACGCCGTACAGGACGCAGTAGATGCCGGCAGTGGCGCCGCCCCAACGGGCCACCTTGGGGGTCTTGGCGGTGAAGACGCGCTGCCAGATGTCCTGGCCGATCAGCAGGCCCAGGGTGTAGACCACGAAGTAGGTGATGATGGTCTGCGCTCCGATGCCGTCCAACTGGAAGAAGCTGGCGTCAACGCGGGCTCGGATGCCGTCGAAGCCGCCTGCAGCGTTGAGGACGAACGGGAGCATGAGGAAGAAGATGCCCACTGTCTTGATGATGAACTGCACCTGGTCGGCGAGGGTGATGGACCACATACCGCCGATCGTGGAGTACACGAGGACGATGGCGCCGCCGACGGCGATGGCAAGCCAGCGCTCCCAGCCGAAAAGGACAACGAAGATGGTGGCGTAAGCGCCAGTGGACGTGGCGCACAGCATGAGGGTGTAGGCCAGCATAACGATGCCGGAGGTTTGCGTGGCGCGCTGGCCGTATCGCAGGCTCAGCATCTGGGAGACCGTGTAGATCTTCAGCCGCTGGATAGTACCGGCGAAAAGCAGGCTCAGGAGGAGCACGCCAGAACCGATCGCGACCACCAGCCACATGCCGGAGACGCCGAACTTGTAGCCGAGACCGACGCCGCCAACCGTCGATGCGCCCCCAAGGACGACTGCGGCCATGGTGCCGGTGTAGAGCATCGGACCGAGGCGGCGTCCTGCCACCAGGAAGTCGCTGTTGTTCTTGGTGCGCGACTTGCCCCACCAGCCGAAGGCCAGCATGGCGAGCAAATACACCACCACGATCGCAATATTGATGAACGAAGAGTCCACGGTTGGCTCCTGAAAGTGATGCGCAGAGCTCTGGGGGAATCCGACGCCGGTCCGCGGGGGTTCGTGCGGGGTTGCGGAAGGTCTCTGCGCTGGTGATTGGGGAGAGTAGCCTGTGATGTGTGCCTCACAAGCAACACTTGTTGCCTATGAGGATACGTAGTGATGCGAGTAACAGTCAAGGCGCTGTCTTGCACAGCGGACTCATCGGCGGCCCCCCGGCTAGCCAAAGGCCCTGCCACGCGGGCGATCCGGCTACTATTGCTGCAATGACAGGGCCGCATAAACGGCCTGAAAGGTTCGTGAATGAAGGCTCTCCCCGTTGAACCGAGCAATGTCCCCGTTGCCATCGGTTCCAGAATCCGTGCCGCCCGCCAATCGCAGCGGCTCACCATCGAGCAGGTTGCCGACGCCACTGGCCTCACCAAGGGGTTCCTGAGCCGTGTGGAGCGTGACCTGACATCGCCGTCGGTCGCTTCCCTTGTGACCCTTTGCCAAGTTCTTTCAGTGTCCATTGGAGACCTTTTCGCCGCACCGGAGACGCACCTGACCCGGCGCGACGACGGGCCGCGGATTTCGCTCGGTGGCCAGGGAATCGTGGAGCGGCTGCTGACTGCCCGATCGGAACGGCGGTTGCAGATCCTGCAGGCCTCCATCGAGCCACGCGGCCGCGGAGAAGCCGAGCTTTACGCCGTCGATTGTGACGTCGATGTCCTGCACGTCGTCAAGGGCCGGATCAAATTGATCCTCACCAACGAGGAGTACGAGCTCGAAGAGGGAGACACGCTGTCCTTCCCGGGCCGCGAGCCTCACACCTGGGTCAATCCGACGGACGAGCCCGTCGAGGTGCTCTGGATCCTGGTGCCGGCAGCCAGCCGCTGACACTGGCGCCTTGCCCAACCGCCGTACGAGGCCGACACGCGGCGTGTAACACGCCTGAAATATGACTGACTTCAGGATTTAACCCTTGGGTCTTTGGTGTTACGTGCCTGAAATGAACGGTGCCGAATGCTGAAACAGGGCGACGGTACGTTCGAGTCAACGCAACTTGTCAAGGTCGGTAACCCGTGGGGTACCAGGACCTGTTCGTTTTAAAAATGGTCTCGCCGTGCGGGCGCCATGGAGCGCCGTATATGCAGGAAGGCTCCCGAAATGAACCCAGTATTCTTCAGCGTAGGGCTGGATGTGAACCCCCAGACCCTCGATCCCGGCGCAACAGCCTGGATGCTTGCAGCTTCCGCCCTCGTCCTTCTCATGACGCCAGGCTTGGCGTTCTTCTACGGCGGCCTAGTCAGGATGAAGTCCGTCCTCAACATCATGATGATGAGCTTCGGTGCCATCGGCGTGGTCGCGGTGGTCTGGGCCCTGTGGGGCTACGGACTCGCGTTCGGCCCGGATACCCTGGGCGGCTTCATCGGAGATCCCTTCGCGAACTTCGGACTCAGCGGACTGGCCAGCGTCATTGGCGGGAAAGCCCCCGGGCTACCGGACATGGTCTTCATAGGATTCCAAGCCACGTTCGCCATCATCACGGTCGCGCTGATCAGCGGCGCTGTGGCTGAACGTGTCAGGTTTGGCCCATGGCTGCTGTTTGCCGGCCTTTGGGTCACCATCGTCTACGCTCCCATCGCCCACTGGGTCTGGGGCGGCGGGCTCTTCGGTTCCACCGGGATCATCGGCAGCAAGATCTCAGCCCTCGACTTTGCCGGTGGCACCGTCGTCCACATGAATGCGGGCATGGCCGGGCTGATGCTGGCAGTCGTGCTCGGCAAACGGCTCGGATTCATGAAAGATCCCAACATCCGGCCGCACAACCTCCCCTTCGTGATGCTCGGGGCTGGCCTGCTGTGGTTCGGCTGGTTCGGCTTCAACGCCGGTTCGGAACTGGCCGCTGATGGAATCGCCGCGCTCGCCTGGACAAACACCCTCCTGGCCACAAGCGCAGCGCTCCTCGGTTGGCTGCTTGTCGAAAGGCTCCGCGACGGCCACGCGACGTCCCTCGGCGCCGCATCCGGCGCCGTCGCGGGCTTGGTGGCAGTCACCCCGGCCTGTGGATTCGTGGATCCGATTGGCGCGATCGTCATCGGCGTCATCGCAGGTGCCGTCTGCGCGCTGGCCATCGGATTGAAGTTCAAGATCGGCCTGGATGATTCCTTGGACGTTGTTGCCGTCCACTTTGTCGGCGGCCTGTGGGGGACCCTGTCCCTCGGATTCTTCGCCGTACCCTCGGCAAAGACTGAAGGCGGCCTTTTCTACGGCGGCGGCCTGACCCAGTTCTGGCCCCAAATATTGACGGCGCTGGTGGTCACCGCGTGGACGGCGATCATGACGACGCTCATCGGGCTGGCCATCCACAAGACTGTGGGCATGCGCGTCAAGGAGCACGAAGAGCTGGCGGGCATCGACATCACGGAGCACGCGGAAACCGCCTACGAGTTGGCCATGGTCGGCGGATCCTTCAATCCCGGAGAACCACAGAACGGCAAAACTCCGTCGGGTTCCAGCGGCGAACCGGAAGCTAGCTCTAACGGGAAAACAGATCGGATGCGCAGCAAGGCGTCGACGTGAAACTGGTTACGGCCATCGTGAGGCCGGAGCGGATCGACGAGGTCCGGGAAGCCCTGGAACGCTTTGGAGTCAACGGGATGACCGTGAGCCAAGCGAACGGATATGGCCAACAACGGGGCTACATCGAGGTGTACCGGGGCGCGGAATACAACTCCGATCTCCTTCCCAAAATCCGGGTGGAGGTCCTGGCGACGGACGAGCTGGTGGACGGAATAGTGGACGCCATCATCTCCGGCGCCAGTACCGGCCAATTCGGGGACGGCAAGATCTGGACCATCGAGGTTTCCCAGGCGGTGCGAGTCCGGACAGGGGAGCGCGGCGCGTCTGCGATCAGCTAGGGCGATCGGCTGGAAAAAACTGTGTGGGTGCCGCTCCATGAGGAGCGGCACCCACACTGCCATGCTCAGCCCACGTGCACCCAGGGCCTGCGCGTGATGTCCGGTTCGGCTTCGCGCAGCACTTCGCGGGTTACCGGGGCGATCTCGCCTTCGCCGAAGAAAAGGAACTTGCTCAGGTTGGCGATGGGGTTGCCTTCGGTCCAGCGGAAATAGATATGCGGCATAAGTCCCGTGACGTCCCGGATGTGGAGGAGCACCGCGGCCAGGGTGTTGGGCACGTTGTTGCTGTGGATCTCCAGGATCTTGAAGCCGTGCCGGACCTTGCCTTCCACAAAGAGTTCCTGCTCGAAGTCGGAACTGTCATCCACGATGATCTCGATGAAGATCGCGTCGCTGTCTATCGGCAAGTGGTTGGCCTGCTGCGCATGCTGCAGCTTCAACTGGTACCGGTCGGCACTCAGCCGCTTGGGCTCGTGCGCGATGATCCGGATGGGCCCTTCCTCGTTGGCGGCCGTGAACTCGAGTGCCATCTGGTCCATCTTGATGTGCGTAGCCCGCAGCTCGAAGGACCGGCGTATACGAGACGCGAAGCTCACCAGGACAATGCCAAGAATGAACAGGGCCGCGATCCTGATGCCGTCAGGGCGTTCCACCACATTGGCCACGGTGGTGTAGGCGAAGACGACCGCCACCGCACCGAAAGCGATGGTCTTGGCCTTCTGCTTCTTCCGGCGGGCGGACAGGGTCACTGCGATCGAAGCCGAGGTCATGAGGACCAGGACGCCGGTGGCGTAGGCGCCGCCTTGGGCCTCCACGTTTGCCTCGAAGACCAACGTGATGATGAATCCAACTGCGGTGAAGACCAGGACCAGCGGGCGGACGGCTTTGGTCCACGCGGGGGCCATGCCGAAGCGCGGCAAATAGCGCGGCACGAGGTTCAGCAAGCCGGCCATGGCAGAGGCGCCCGCAAACCACAGGATGGCAATGGTGCTGATGTCATAGACCGTGCCGAAGCCGTCACCCAAGAACTGGTGCGCAAGGAATGCGAGGGCTCGCCCGTCCGCCTTCCCTCCCGGCTGGAATTCGGCGGCCGGAATCAGGAACGTGGTGATGAAACTCGAAGCCACTAGGAAGGCACTCATGATGAGTGCCGCCGTCGTGAGCAGTTTGTGGGTGCCGCGGATGCGGCCCGCGGGATTTTCCTCCGTGTCGCCCGGGGTGCCCTTAATCTGTGGCATGACCGCGACGCCGGTCTCGAACCCTGAGAGGCCCAGGGCAAGTTTGGGGAAGACCAGGAGGGCGATGCCCACCATGATCAAAGGGTTTCCGTGCTGCTGGTTCAGCGCTGCCCACCAATCGGTCACGACATGCGCCTCGGTCACCACGTGCGCCAAGCCGACCGCGACGACGACGGCGTTCAGCACCAGATAGACGCCCACCAACACGACGGCGACGTTGATGGCCTCCTTGAATCCCCTGAGGAACACCACACCAAGTCCGGCGATGAGCGCCAGGGTGATAGTGATTTCCTGGCCGTGGAGCCATTCCGGGGCGAAGGGGTTTTCGATGGCGTGGGCGCTCGCATCGGCGGCGGAGAGGGTCATGGTGATCATGAAGTCCGTGGCGGCGAATCCCAGCAAGGCGAGGACGAAGAGTTTGCCGCCCCAGCGGGGGAGGAGCCGCTCGAGCATCGCGATGGAGCCTTCGCCGCGTGCGCTTTCGGCGGCGACCCGGCGGTAGACCGGCAGCGCGCCGAGCAAGGTGACGGCGACCAGGACGATCGTGGCGAGCGGCGAGACGATACCGGCCGCGAGCGCCGCAATGGCGGGCTGGTAGCCGAGGGTGGAGAAGTAGTCGACGCCGGTGAGGCACATGACTTTCCACCAGGCCTGCGGCGTGTGGTCCTGGTCCGGTTTGCCGTGCGGACCTTGGCGCTTTCCGGACGTCTCTGGCATTCCGTCGAGCAACCATCGCTTGAATTGCCCCTGTTTGATGTCGCCCGCGGGTTTGGGCCTGTCAGAGGGTTCGGCAGGTGGCCTGGTCAGCGTTGTCACATGGTCCTTTCGCGCGCAGCGTGGAAGCTGCTCCAGATGGAGCGTACGGGTGGGGCGGGGGCCGGATGCCCGTCTTTATGGAATCTTTACGCCGCATGTGAGGCGGGTCACTTCCTGGAAGGACGCATTCAAGCACTTGGCATGTGAGTGACATCACGTAGCATATAGAACGTCCTATGTTGGATGTGACCAAAATTCGAAAGGTCTACGCATGAATAACCCGCTACTCAGTGACAGGGTCAGGAGGCGGTCGGGATGGAGCCGGGGCAGACTTGCCGTCTCCATGGCAGCCGCCGCAGTTCTCGTGACGTCAACCGTCTTGCCCGCCTATGCTGCGTTGGATCCGTTCCCGAGTCCCAACGTTCCGTCCAATCCTCCGGGAAACTACGCCGAGCAGGTCCTCGCTTCCAACGGTGACAACGCCATCGATCCCGTCCTGGGCAAGTACTACCGAATCGTCGCGCTCGCGGATTTGGGCGACGGAGTCCTCCTGGCTTCCTACGACGGCCGTCCCGATGGGGGCGATTCTCCTTCTGCCAACTCCATCGTCCAGCGGCGCAGCACCGACGGCGGAAAGACGTGGGGCAGTCCCACCTTCATCGCCCGGGGACAGGTGGGCTCAGCGGGCGTGCAGAAATACGGTTTCAGCGACCCCAGCTACGTCGTGGATAAGGTCACCGGGACGGTATTCAACTTCCACGTCTACTCCAAGAACCAGGGATTCGCGGGCAGTGTGCTCGGCAACGACGATTCCGACCCCAACGTGATCAGCTCGCAAGTGTCCGTCTCCACCGACCGCGGACTCACCTGGTCCACAGATCCGGCCAATCAGCCCACCCTGCCGGTGCCGTCCAGCTATCCTGCGGGTTCGGCCTACGCCGGGTTCGGAGGTCCGCTCGTCACCGGTACCGTCAAGCCAAACGGCAGCACCGTCAACGGCGTTCCCAATGTCGGCGGCGTGGTCAGCATGTTCGCCTCGTCCGGCGAGGGCATTCAGCTCAAGTACGGAGCGCACGCCGGAAGGCTCATCCAGCAATTTGCCGGAACCGTTGTCCAGCCTGATGGAAGCCGCCAGATCCAGGCCTACAGCGTCTACTCCGATGACCACGGCAAGACGTGGAATATGGGTACGCCCACGGGTACAGGCATGGACGAAAACAAGACCGTGGAACTCTCCGACGGCCGTGTCATGTTGAACTCGCGGGACAGCACCGGCGCCAATCCGCACTTCCGCAAGGTGGCATATTCCTCCGACGGCGGTGTCACGTACAGCACGCCGGTTGCCGAAACGCAGCTCCCGGATCCGCGCAACAACGGCTCCATCACGAGGATGTATCCGGACGCTGATGCCGGATCGGCCGATGCCAAGAAGCTGCTGTTCTCCAATTCGCCCACTCCAACCGCCGGCGGCGCGCGGGTGGACGGCACCATCCGTTACTCCGCTGACGACGGCAAGACGTGGGGCTCGTCGCGCGTCTTCAAGCCCGGAAGCATGTCCTACTCCACCGTGAGCGCCCTGTCGGACGGTACTTTCGGCGTCCTGTACGAAGGTGACAGCAACACCATCACCTTCGGGAAATTCGATACGGCCTGGCTTAATCCGGTTGCCGCCGTCGTTGTTTCCGGTGCCGCCACCGTCACGAACGGTGGCAGCACGCAGCTCAGCGTGACCGTCACCAACAAGGACAGTTCGCCGCTTCCCGCTTCGACCGTCAGCCTCGACGCCCTGCAGGATTGGACGTCGACGACGGCGCAGCTCGCCTCCTTGGATCCGGGTGCCTCGGCGACTGTCCAGCTGACTGTCGCTGCGCCGTCGTACGCCAAGGCAGGTGCGGTGCCCCTGACCGCAAGGTTGAACGTCGGTGCGTCATCGGTTACCGCACCCGTCTCAGTGACGGTTTCGGGTGGTTCTGCCAGCAACGTGGTGGGCGCCTACATTTTCGGCACCCGCAATGACGCCGGGAGGGACCTGGCAACCAAGCCGTACGCCGTGGGCAGCGCGGTGCCGTACAAGTTCCGGGTGTACAGCACCGGCAACGTCACGGAATCCGTTGTCCCGCAGTCCGGCAACTTCCAACCGTTCCTGCCGCCAGGCTCGGGCAATTGCCGGTTCAGCGCCCTTGGCGTGTGGGGCAATTACCTCTGCGGCACCCCGCAGCACACCGTGACGGCAGACGAAGTGGCCCAGGGATTCTTCGTCCCCAGCACCGTCTGGCAGGTAACGGGGAGTGGGGCTGCCACCCAGAACTACACCGTTACGGGCGACGAGGTGGACCTCCTCGTCCGCAATCCCCAGTTGAGCGGATCGGTGGTGTCCACGTTCAACGATGTGGACGGAGACGGGTTCGCCGGTCCGGGCGATACGGTGACTTTTGCCTACACGGTCACCAACAGTGGCAATGTGGCGTTGACGAACCTTTCGGCTGCAGCCATTGGGCTGTCCAAGCCAACCCTTGCCGTGGGTGAGTCGGTCAACCTCACCTCCACCTACACGCTGACCGACGCCGACATCGCGGCCAAGCAACTCCCGGCGATGACCATCCCGGTCAGTGCCGGCAACGGCGCCAAGGTTGCGTCCCTTCAATTGGCCAGGCAAGCGCTCGCGCTGAAGGTCAAGCCCGCAATGCCCGGCTCGGAGCCTGCCTTGGCTTCCCAGGATCTTATCGGCACGAATCCGCCGCTGGACTTGGGGCTCGGAACGGACAAATACCGCACTGGACAGACCGTGACGGTCCACAACGTCGAGTATGGCCAGTGGTACTACGTCTACCTGAACAAGCGGAGCTACCGTCTGGGTTGGTTCTTCCCAACACAGCAGAACACCCTTTCCTTCGTTCTCCCCAACGATGTGAAAAACGGAATGGACAGCCTCGTTGTGCTGGACTCGGAAGGCCGTCAAGTGTCATTCGGAGACTTCCAAGTGACGCCCTTCGGGAGCAAATAGCCCGGAAGGGGACATGAAGTGACAAGCTGGGCCGGGCGCCGGGGAGCCCGGCCCAGCTTGTTGTGGGGGACTTTGGCGGATTTGTTCATGTAAACAAGTGATGCATATAAGGCAACTTTGAGTGTATGATTGGTGTCACAGTCACTGTCCGATCCACCTATTCACAAAGGAGTGGCGCATTTTGGAAGAGCTTCGTATTGAGGCCAACGGCAACCTTGGTCCCATTGATTCGGCCCGAATCCCGCGCTATGCCGGTGCTGCCACCTATGCCCGCTTGCCGCGACTGGACCAGGTTTCCAAGGCCGATGTCACGGTGGTCGGCGTCCCCTTCGACTCCGGCGTTTCCTACCGCCCCGGCGCCCGCTTCGGTGCCAATCATGTGCGAGAAGCCAGCCGTTTGCTGCGCCCGTACAACCCGGCCTGGGACGTCAGCCCCTTCGAGAACATCCAGGTTGCCGACGCCGGCGATATGGCCGTGAACCCGTTCAACATTAACGAGGCCATCGAGACCATCCAGCAGAACGCCCTGGACCTGACCGCCAACGGAAGCAAGCTCGTGACGCTCGGTGGTGACCACACGATCGCCCTGCCGCTGCTCCGCGCCGCTGCCGAACGCGCGGGCGAGCCGGTTGCCATGCTGCACTTCGACGCCCACCTGGATACCTGGGACACCTACTTCGGCGCGGAATACACGCACGGCACTCCGTTCCGCCGCGCCGTCGAAGAGGGCATCCTGGACACCGAGGCCATCAGCCACGTCGGTACCCGCGGCCCGCTCTACGGCAAGAAGGACCTCGACGACGACCACCGCTTCGGCTTCGGCATCGTCACCTCGGCGGATGTCTACTACCAAGGCGTCCTCGAAACCGTGGCCAAGATCCGGGACCGCATCGGCAACCGTCCGCTGTACATTTCCGTGGACATCGACGTCCTGGATCCGGCCCACGCCCCGGGCACCGGCACGCCCGAAGCCGGTGGCATCACGAGCCGCGAGCTCCTCGAAATCATCCGCGGTCTCCGCGGCATGAACCTCGTGGGCGCAGACATTGTCGAGGTCGCTCCGGCCTATGACCACGCTGAAATCACTGGCGTCGCGGCCAGCCACGTTGCCTACGAGCTCGTCACCCTCTTGGCTGACAACGCCGTCGAAGGCAATCGCCATGGCGCCCCGAACGGCTATGCCGCACAGGCCCTTGGCCAGGAATCCCGGCGCCCGGCCGGTTTCGCCGCGGCGGTCACGAAGTGACGGACCAGCGCAACGGCGGGGACCTCGTCGTCGAGACTCTCGAGGCGCTCGGTGCGAAGACGGTCTTCGGGATCCCCGGCCAGCACGCCCTGGGCCTGTTCGACGCGATGGGCCGCGGCAATCTGCATTTCGTGTCCTCCCGCGTGGAGAACAACTCTGCTTTCGCCGCGGACGGGTATTCCCGTGCCACGGGCGAGGTCGGCGTGTTGTTCCTGTCTACAGGTCCGGGCGCTTTGACGTCCCTGGCCGGTCTGCAGGAAGCGTATGCGAGCGGCGTGCCGATGGTGGTCGTGGCGAGCCAGATCCCCTTGGAGGGTCTGGGGGCGCGCCGGAAGGGAATGCTGCACCAGCTCGATGACCAGAAGGCCTCGGCCGCGAACGTCACCAAGAGCCAGCGCCTCATCCAGCACGCGTCCGGGATTCCCTCGGCCATCCAGGACGCATGGACCGAGGCCATTTCCTCTCCGCAGGGGCCGGTGTGGATCGAGATTCCGCAGAACGTTCTCCTGGACCCCATCATGGTCCCGCCGGTGGAGGACGCCCTCGCCGAAGCCGCCGACAACCCGCCGCGTGTGGAGTTGATCCGGGAAGCGGTTAAATGGCTCTCGACGGCGGAACGTCCGGCCATCATCGCCGGCGGCGGCACGCGCCGTGGCCGGGCCGAGAAGTCGCTCCTGTCGATCGCAGAGAAACTCCGAGCCCCGGTGATCTGCACTCCCGGTGGCAACGGAGCGTTCCCGTGGACCCACGAGCTGTCCCTGCAGTCCTGGATCGAAGACCGCCACATGACGGATGTCCTCGAGGACGCCGACGTGCTGATCGTCGTTGGTTCCTCCCTGGGCGAGGTGACGTCCAACTACTTCACCTTCGAGCCGCGCGGTCGCATCATCCAGATCGACGCCGAACCCCGGGTCCTCGAGTCCAACCGGCCGGGCCTGGGCATCCGCGCCGACGCCGGCCAGGCCCTTACCGCGCTCGACTCTGCCTTGGATGAGGCCTTGTCTGCGACCGCGGCGGCTCCGGACTGGCACGGCACTACGCCCGAGAACCTTGTCAAAGAGTCCCTGGCCAAGGTCAAGGCTCGCCTTGAAGAGCAGGACCTCGGCAAGGAACTAAAGTTCATGGCCGATATCCGCGAAGCCGTTCCGGCGGACATGCAGACCTTCTGGGACATGACGATCTCCGCGTACTGGGGATGGAGCTGCTGGGATTCCCGCGAGGGCCAGTTCCACTCGGCCCAAGGCGCCGGCGGCCTCGGTTACGGCTTCCCGGCGGCCATCGGCGGTGCCGTGGGACTGGAAACCGTGGGCAAACCCAGTCGCGTGCTGGCCGTCTCCGGCGATGGATCCTCGATGTACTCGATCTCCGAATTGGCCACCGCCAAGCAGCACAACGTCCCGGTCACTTGGCTGATCGTGGACGACGGCGGCTACGGTATCCTGCGCGAATACATGGTGGGTGCCTTCGGCAAGGCCACGGCCACCGAGCTCGCCCGCCCGGACTTCGTCAAGCTCGCCGAGGCCTTCGGCGTCCCGGCCCGCAGGGTGGCCCCCGAGGATGTCGGGGACGCGCTCAAGGAAAGCTTCGCCGCGGACGGCCCCAACGTCGTCGTGGTTGAAACCCTCCTGAAGATGTTCGGCCCGACGCACTTGGGCGACTGACACTCCGGACCCTCCAAACCCCAGCGCGAGCTGGCAGATGATGACCCCTTTTTCGAAAGATGAGGGCATTACCTGCCAGCTCGCGCTTGGTGTTTAACGCACCTCACACATCATTAGTTTCCCAAAGCAATCATTCTGGCGTATAGTTGCTTTAGGCAAACAAAAGTGAGGTGTCTTCCATGGCTGTCGCATCCAGCACGGCAACCGAACTCGTCCATCAGATTTTCGATCTGCAGCGGGTGTTGCGTTGCATCGTGACCGCGAACATCGCGAAAGATGCCGATGTGGGCTTCGCCCTGCAGGGCGTCATGCGCTTCATAGGCGAGGGGGAGTCCCGGGCCACGAAGCTCGCATCCCGGCTCGGCGTCAGCCCACCGGTCCTCAGCAGGCACATCGCCGAACTGGAGGAACTCGGTTTGGTGGTCCGCCGTCCCGATCCTGCCGACGGCAGGGCCCAATTGGTGGCCCTCTCCGAAGCCGGCATCGAAAAGGTCCGGAACTTCGAAGAACAGCGCAGCCTCAATTTGCGGGCCTACCTCGCGGAGTGGAGCGAGGAAGACGCCTTGGAAGCAGGGCAGGTCCTGGAGAAATTGACCACATCACTCAACCACTCAGTCCGGGCAACGGCGGCCGGCTCCCACCACTTGAACCACACAGCTTAGGAGCAGCAGCAATGGCAACCCGAATACAAGAACGTTCGACGGCGGTGCCGGCGTCATCCGCGCCCATGACGCACCGCCAGATCATGGAGGCCCTGACGGGCCTCCTCGCGGCATTCTTCACCGCCATCCTGAGCAGCACCATCGTGGCCAACGCCCTCCCGACCATCATGTCCGATCTCCACGGCACGCAAACGGACTTCGCGTGGGTCATCACGGCCGCACTGCTGGCCAACGCCGCAACCACCCCGATCTGGGGCAAGCTCGCCGATCTCTTCGACAAGAAGCTCCTGGTCCAGCTGAGCATCGTGGTCTTCGTGGCCGGCTCGGTCATGGCGGGCTTCTCCACGAGCATTCCCTTCCTGCTCACCGCCCGCGTCATCCAGGGCATCGCGATGGGCGGCCTCACCGCCCTGGCCCAGGCCATCATCGGCACCATGATTCCGCCGCGGGACCGCGGCAAGTACTCGGGTTACATGGGCGCCGTCATGGCGGTCGGTACCGCAGGTGGCCCGCTGCTCGGCGGCTTCATCGTTGACAGCCCGCTCGGCTGGCGCTGGACGTTCTTCGTCTGCGTGCCGCTCGCCGTCGTCGCACTCATCCTGCTCCAGGTGACCCTCAAGATCCAGCACATCAAGCGCCCCGCCAAGATCGACTGGCTCGGCTCCATCCTGCTGACCTCGGGCGTGAGCCTGCTCCTGATCTGGGTTTCCTTCGCCGGCAACCCGGACTATTACGACTGGATCTCCTGGCAGTCCGCCCTCATGGTAGGCGGCGGCGTGCTTCTCCTGGCCCTGCTGGTAGTGGTCGAATCCAAGGTGGCCCAGCCCATCATTCCGCTGAAGATCATCTCCCAGCGCACCACGGCTTTGGCGATCCTGGCCTCCGTGGCCGTCGGTATCGCGATGTTCAGCTCCTCCACGTTCCTTGGCCAGTACTTCCAGGTAGCCCGTGGCGCCACGCCTACCGAGGCCGGCCTCCTGACGCTGCCCATGATTGCGGGCAACCTCTTGGGCTCGGTGGCATCCGGCCAGCTGATCAGCCGCTTCGGAAAGTGGAAGCGCTTCCTCCTGGCGGGTACCGTGTTCCTGGCCGGTGGCCTTGCCTTCACCGGCACCATCGACCACACCACCGAACTGTGGATCACCTGCTGCTACACCGCCGTCTTCGGGCTGGGCCTTGGCTTGCTCATGCAGAACCTGGTCCTCGCGGTCCAGAACACCGTCCGCGCGCAGGACATCGGCACCGCCAGCGCGTCCGTGGCATTCTTCCGCTCCGTCGGCGGTGCGATCGGTGTTTCGGTGCTCGGTGCCATCATGGCCACGCACGTCAAGGACCTTGCCACCCAAGGCCTCGCCGCGGCCCACATCCCGGTGAGCGGCGGCTCCAGCAATGCGAGCATGGACCTGACGGATTTGCCGGCCCCGATCCGCGACATCATGCGGGCCGCCTACGGCGATGCCACCGCCCAGATCTTCATGATCTCCGCGGCGATTGCCCTGGTCGCGTTCATCGCAGTGCTCTTCATCAAGGAAGTTCCACTGCGGAGAACCGTGGACGCAACGCCTGAGAGGGAATTGCTGGCAAACGCTTCCGGCGAGGCCGGGATGACTCTGGACACCTCCACCCTGCCGGTGATCGAATCCGCTGAGTTTGTCCCAGCAGCCGACGACGCCGGCACCCCCTTGGGTGCCAGCCGCGCCCGAGCGGCAGCCGAGAAGGAGCACGATGAGCTGGACCTTGAGTTCGCCCGCATCCTGACGCAGGAACGGCCCGATCCGGCAGCTGGCCTGCGCGAGGTCCAGGACCAGCTTGCCCGCACCCAACGGCTGCTGGCCGAACAACAGCTTCAGCTGAGCAAGGCGCAGCGCGAGCTCCAGGTGCGCGTGCAGGAACAACTTGCCACCGCCGTCGAGCAGTCCCGGATCGCCGAGGAGTTGGCCGCGCTGCGCAAGGAACTCAAGCGGGAACGCCGCCGCCAGGAAAGGGCTGCCTTGCTACTCCTTGCCGGTGATGCGTCCAGGGCTGGGGAAACCGGGCGGCACGCGGGCTAAGCGCCGGCGGGCAACCGCCCGGGATGAGTGGCAGGAGCCGCTGCAGCGAGTTTGGAAGCGCTGCAGCGGCTCAGCTACGCCGCAAGGATGATATTCGGCTATCGATATTTCGCTGAGGCAACGGATTTCGTAGAGTTGAGGGACTAATACTGTCAGCGCCTGCTGCTACCCATGTATTTGGTCAGCCGCAGTATTAAGTCATTCGCAGTATTAAGTCATTCGCATTAATTCATTCGCGCACTCTCATTAAGGATCCGTGGGCATGCTTGTCACCCTGATACGGCGCTACTCCAAGCCGTATTTGCCGCAGATACTGGCCGTCATCATCTTCCAGTTGGCGTCTACCATTGCCACCCTTTACCTTCCAAGCCTCAACGCAAAAATCATCGATGAAGGGGTATCCCGGGGGGATACCAACTACATCTGGCAAACCGGAGCCCTGATGCTCGCGGTCGCGCTCGGCCAGGTCATCGCGGCCATCGCCGGGGTCTATTTCGGATCCCGCGTGGCAATGGCCATGGGGCGTGACTTGCGCAGGGACGTCTTCCGCAAGGTCAGCAGCTTCTCGGCCAAGGACGTCAACAGCTTCGGCGCTCCCACGTTGATCACCCGCGGCACCAATGACGTCCAGCAAGTCCAGATGCTCATGCTCATGGGCCTGAACTTCATGGTGTCCACGCCCATCATGTGCGTAGGCGGCATCATCATGGCCTTGCGCGAAGACCTCAGCCTCTCGTGGCTCGTCTGGGTCTCCGTGCCCGTCCTCGTGGCCGTGGTTGGTTACCTCGTGGTCAGGCTCATGCCGCTCTTCCGCTCCATGCAGAAGAAGATCGACGCCATCAACGGCGTCCTGCGCGAACAGATCATCGGCATCCGCGTGGTCCGTGCCTTCGTTCGCGAACCGTACGAGGCCAAGCGCTTCGGCGACGCCAACAAGGACCTCACCCTGGTTTCGGTCAAGATCGGCAACCTGTTTGTGTTGATGTTCCCGGCCATCGGAATGATCCTGCACCTTTCCACGGCGGCGGTGCTGTGGTTCGGCGGCCAAAGGGTGGACGCGGGCAACATGCAGGTGGGTTCCTTGACGGCCTTCCTGCAGTACCTCCTGCAGATCCTCATGGCGGTCATGATGGGTACCTTCATGGCCATGATGATCCCGCGCGCTTCCGTGTGCGCGGACCGCATCGGTGAGGTCCTCGACGTCGAACCCTCCATCCACGATCCGAAGGCGCCCGTGGCGCCCGCGGAAAAGAAGGGGCGCGTCGAATTTCGCGATGTCACCTTCAAATACCCCGGCGCTGAAGCTCCCGTGCTGAGCAACATCTCCTTCACCGCGGAGCCGGGCCAGACCCTCGCCATCATCGGCTCCACCGGCGCAGGCAAGACCACTTTGGTGTCGCTCCTTCCGCGCCTGTACGACGTCGCGTCCGGCGATGTATTGCTCGACGGCGTTCCAGTCACCAGCCTGGACCGCGACGAGATCACCAGCCGCGTGGCCACCGTGCCGCAGAAGCCGTACCTATTCTCCGGAACCATCGAGCACAACCTGCGCTTCGGCAAGACCGACGCCACGGACCAGGAACTCTGGGACGCGCTGGAGACCGCACAGGCCAAGGATTTCGTCATGGAAAAGTCCTCCGGCCTCAACCGTCGGGTGGCCCAGGGCGGCACCAACGTCTCCGGTGGCCAGAGGCAGCGCCTCTGCATCGCCCGGGCACTGGTGACGCAGCCCAAGGTCTACCTCTTTGACGACTCCTTCTCGGCCTTGGACGTGGCCACGGACGCCCGCCTTCGCAGGGCGTTGAAGGAAAAGACGCAGGATGCCACGGTCATCATCGTGGCCCAGCGCGTCTCCACCATTGCGGACGCGGACCAGATCCTGGTCCTGGACAACGGCAGAATCGTTGACCGCGGCACGCATGAAGAACTCCTGGAAACGTCACCCACGTACCAGGAGATCGTCGAATCCCAGCTGAGCGCGGAGGAAGTTGCATGAGCGAACAGAATCAGCAAAAGCGCGGCTGGGCCGCGAAGGCCGAAGCAGCGAAGGCTGCCCGCGAAGCTGCGGAAGCAAAGGATGCAGCCGCAGTGGGTGCCGTAACAGCCGTGGAAGATGACGACATCGAGGAAACCGAATACACCCCGGGCGAAGCCGACGGCGGCATGTTCGGCAACCTGCCGGCCAAGAAAGCCAAGGCTTTCGGACCGTCGGCCAAGCGGCTCCTCGGGCTGCTCAAGCCGGAGGCCGCCGGCGTGGTCTTCGTCATCGGCCTCGTGGTGGTCTCGGTCGTCCTGAACGTCATCGCACCGAAGATCCTCGGCAGTGCCATGGACGTCATCTTCGGCGGCGTCATGGGCAAGCAATTGCCTCCCGGAGTGAGCCAAGCGGCCTTCGCCGAAGGTCTCCGCCAAGCAGGCCAGAACAACTTCGCGGACATGGTTTCCAAGATGGAGCTCACCAACGGGATCAACTTCTCCAAGCTCACGTTCCTGATCTCGATCGTGCTCTTGATGTACTTCGTGGCCAACATCTTCCTGTGGGCCCAGGGCTACATCCTGAACAAGATCGTCATGAAGGTCATCAACCGGCTCCGCAACGATGTCCAGGCCAAGCTCAACCGCTTGCCACTGAACTACTTCGACACCCGCCAGCGCGGCGACATCCTCTCCCGCGTAACCAACGACGTCGACAACGTCCAGCAAGGGCTGCAGCAGGCGTTCGCGCAACTGGTCAGCTCGGTGCTGACGGTCTTCGGCATCACCATCATGATGTTCATCGTGTCCTGGCAGCTCGCCCTGATCGCGCTGGTTGCCTTGCCGCTCTCCGGTGTCCTTGCCGGCGTGATCGGCTCGCGCAGCCAGAAGCTCTTCGCCGCCCAGTGGAAGAACACCGGCACGCTCAACGGCCAGATCGAGGAATCGTTCTCCGGCCACGAGCTCGTCAAGGTCTTCGGGCGTGACGCGGACATGCTGGAGCGTTTCGACGAACGCAACGAAGCCCTGTACAAGGCCTCGTTCGGGGCACAGTTTGTTTCGGGCATCATCTTCCCTGCCATGAACTTCGTCTCCTACCTCAGCTACGTGGGCATCGCCGTCGTCGGTGGTTTGCGGGTAGCTTCCGGTTCCATGAGCCTCGGCGACGCCACGGCGTTCATCCAGTACTCGCGTGAATTCACCCAGCCGCTCGGCCAGATCGCCGGCATGGCCAACATGCTCCAGTCCGGTGTGGCTTCCGCTGAGCGCGTTTTCGAGTTCCTGGATGCCGATGAGGAAATGCCCGAGAACGCGGTCCGTCACCTGCCCCCGCGCACGGACGGCCACGTCGAGTTCGAGAACGTGTCCTTCAGCTACGTTGCCGACAAGCCGCTCATCGAGAACCTTTCCCTGAGCGCAGAGCCTGGACACACCGTGGCAATTGTCGGACCAACCGGTGCGGGCAAGACCACCTTGGTCAACCTCGTCATGCGGTTCTACGAGCTCAATTCAGGGCGAATCACCTTGGACGGGGTGGACATCAAGGAGCTGAGCCGTTCCGAGCTTCGTTCCAAGGTGGGAATGGTGCTCCAGGATGCCTGGCTGTTCGGCGGCACCATTTACGACAACATCAAGTACGGCAAGCTCGACGCCACCGAGGAACAGATCATGGAGGCGGCCAAGGCCACGTACGTTGACCGCTTCGTGCGTGCCCTGCCGGATGGCTACCAGACCATCATCGACGAGGAAGGCAACAACGTCAGCGCGGGCGAGAAGCAGCTCATCACCATCGCGCGGGCCTTCGTTTCCGATCCCTCGCTGTTGATCCTCGACGAGGCCACAAGCTCCGTTGACACCCGTACCGAGCTGCTGTTGCAGAAGGCCATGGCTGCCCTCCGCACGGATCGCACCAGCTTTGTCATTGCCCACCGTTTGTCCACCATCCGCGACGCCGACACCATCCTGGTGATGGAAAACGGCAGCATCGTGGAGCAGGGCAACCACAACCAACTGCTTGCATTGCAGGGCGCTTACTACCGCCTCTACATGTCGCAGTTTGCTGGTGAGGATGCCGGGGAAGCCGTTGTGGATGACTCGACGGCGGTGCACAGCTGAGCCAGCGAATTACGGTCCAAGTGCCGATGCGTTGGGGAGACATGGACGCGTACGGGCACATCAACAACGTCCAGATCGTGCGCATGCTCGAAGAGGCCCGCATCGCGGCTTTCGGTCCGCCCCGCGGTGCAGGACTTCCCGGAGTGGAAGCGCCGGTCTCCGTCTTCGACTCGGTTGAAGACGGGGTCATGACCCTTGTAGTGGAGCACAAGGTCCGGTACGTCCGGACCTTGGAATACCGGAACATTCCGGCTGTTGTCGAGATCTGGGTAGGCGCCGTGAAGGGGGCAAGTTTTGACCTCCATTACGTCATCAAGGATCCCGTGACCGGCCAGGACTGCGTCAACGCGAGTACCCATCTGGCGTTCGTCGATGAGTCCACAGGCCGTGTCCGCAGGCTCACTCCCGAGCAGAAGGAGCAGCTGGAGCCCTATCGGGCCTAAGTGAAGCATTGCAGCAGCGCCCTGTGCATCCGGGTGGCCGTAGAGTTTCCCCATGAAACTCGAGATCGTCGCCGTCGGTGCCCAGGGCGCTGCCGTTGCCGCCGAAGAAGGCGCGGACCGGATTGAACTTTGCAGCGCCTTGGAGCTCGGGGGACTGACCCCGAGCCAAGGGCTGATGGAAGCCGCGCAGGAAGCTGCCAAAGGACGGCTGGAGATCCACCCGCTGATCCGCAGCCGGCCAGGAGACTTCTTGTACTCCGACGCAGATGTGGACACCATGGACCGCGAGATCCGGTTTCTCCTCGCCCAAGGGGCTCACGGCGTGGTGATCGGAGTCCTCACGGCCGCCGGTGACATCGACGTCCAAGCCACGCGAAAGCTCGCCGACACGGCTCTAGAGACGAACCCCAACGCCCAACTGACCTTCCACCGGGCCATCGACCAGACCCCGGACCCGGCGTCCGCCGTCGAGCAGCTCGTGGAACTTGGGTTCACGCGTGTGCTCAGCTCTGGCGGCGCCGCGACGGTGGGGGCGGGGATCGCGACGCTCGAGCGCATGGTCCAGCGGGCAGCGGGGCGGCTTGAGGTCATGGCGGGCGGCGGACTCGCCCTGGACGATATCCCCGCCCTGCACGCCGCAGGACTGAGTGCGGTCCACTTATCAGCCAAGGCCACGGTTTCCACGTTGAAGAACCGGGCCGCTGAGCTCGGTTCGCCGGACGCCTCAGACCCGACGGCGTACATGGTCACCAACCGCGACCTGGTGAGGGCCGCACGCGCCGCCTCCCGGTGACATCCCCAACTAGCTAGCAGTTAATGTCGTTCTGGGCGCTCAAAACGACATTAACTGCGAGTCGGTTGGGTGACTCCCTTTACACAGCGGCGACTTGGGTCAAAGATAGGTGAAGCATTGCGATCGAAAATAGCCTCCAGGAGTCACAAAGATGCAAAACCTGAGCTTCTCCACCATCACCCTGAACATGGCGGAGCTGGGCCCCAATAGCCCGTTGCCCGTGGTCACGGCTGAACTGGACCAGCCCTACAGAATCGGCGACGGGGTTCCGGAAGAGCTGCAGGCCGCGGCCCGCTACGGCCAGGTGCCGAACATGTTCCCGTACCTGATGCAGGACGGCTACTCGCGCGAGCGGACCGCCCACGAAGTGCCCGCCGTCGTGCTTGAGAACAGCAAACTGCGCGCCGTTGTCCTCCCCACCTTGGGCGGCCGGCTGTGGGAGCTCTTCGACAAAGGGTCGGGAAAGCAACTCCTCCACACCCACGGGACCCTGCAATTCGCCAACATCGCCCTGCGCAAGGCCTGGTTCGCCGGCGGGCTCGAATGGAACATCGGCACCCGCGGGCACTCGCCCACCACCTGCGATCCGGTGCACACGGCCATCGTCAAGACTCCCGAAGGCCACGACGTCCTGCGCATGTGGGAGTTCGAACGCCTCCGCGAGGTGGTTTTCCAAGTGGACATGTGGCTTCCGGAGGACTCGGACGTCCTCCTCACGGCGGTCCGGATCCGGAACCCCCATGACCACGAGGTCCCCATGTACTGGTGGAGCAACGCAGCCGTTCCCGAGACGCCGGAAACGCGCGTGATCGCGCCCGCGACGGAGGCTTTCGGCAGCGATTACACCACCGACATCGCCCGCGTCCGGCCCACGGAACACCAAGGCTTGGATGCCACATGGCTGGTCAACAGCCCGCACGCGGCGGATTTCTTCTTCGACATCCAGCCTGGGCACCGGCATTGGATCGCCGCGGTAGACCACGACGGCGACGGCCTGGCCATGCTGTCCACGAGCCTCCTGCGGGGGAAGAAGCTGTTCGTCTGGGGCCAGGGCGACGGCGGGAAGCGCTGGCAGGAATGGCTCAGCCCCGGCGCTGGCCCCTACGCGGAGATCCAGGCTGGGCTCGCGCAGACACAGTTCGAGCATGTGGCCATGCCTGCCGGCGCCGAGTGGAGTTGGGTAGAGGCCTACGGCAACGCGAAGCTGGATCCCGCAACCTCCCACGGCCAGGATTGGGATGCGGCCGTGACCCACGCCAGCGCCCGACTCGAAGACCTCGTCCCGGACGCGGAGCTCGAAGTCGCCCTTGCCGAAGCCGCGCGGAACTATGCCCTGCCTCCGGACGAGATGCTGGTCCGCGGCAGTGCTTGGGGTGCTTTGGAAAGTGCCCGACGGCGGCACTCAGGCCGCGGGTGGCTGGACGAAATCGGTACTCCCTTCGCGGATGACGCAACCCCTGAGGCCATCGAGGAAACGGGTCCGTGGCACAGCCTGCTGGACGGGGCCAGCTTCCTGGGCGCCGGGACCTTCGTGGCGGGAGCCGATTGGGAAGAACTGCTGGCAAAGGATGGCGGAGCGGAGGCACAGTTCCACCTGGCCACCATGAAGCACGCCCGCCAGGATCTTGGCGGTGCGATCGCCGGATACGGCGCCGCGCTGATTGCGGAGGACCTCTCGCCCCGTTCCAAGGTCCTCGCCACAAGAGGCCACGCCCTAGCGCTGCTTGCCAGCAACAAGACTGACGAGGGCCTGGCTGAGCTTGCTGCAGCGAGCCGGTTGGAGCCCTCCAACCTCCCTTTGCTGAGCGAAGCGATGACCCTCAGTATCCGGCACGGAAACGCCGCCCAAGCACTCGCCCTGGCGAGCGAGGCACCTGCCGGAATGTCCGACGTCGGGCGCGTCCGCTTCCTGACGGCGCTCGCCCTCGCGGGCGTCGGCCAAGGCCAGGAGGCCGCACGGATGTTGCGGGACGGCGTCGAAATACCAGACATCCGGGAAGGCGAGGACGGGATCGCCGAGCTGTGGCAGGAAGTGTGCCCGGAGGAGCCGGTGCCAGCCAATTACCGCTTCGGAATGCACTGACCTTCCGGGGTTCACGAGCTCGGGACGCGTGCGGCGGGAGGCAAGTTGTGGGACGCATGTGGCAGAACGCAAGAGGCGGGACGCATGTGGCGGGGGTGCCGACTTTGCTTGGCCAGCACCAAGACAAACCATGTAAGTTGGCATGGTGACTCCCTCCACCAAAACCCCACTGACCCGTGCCCCCGGTATCTCCAAGGAGATCGAAGATGCGGCCTGGTTCGTGCTGGGCCCGGGGCTGCAAGGCAAAGCTTCGGCGCTCGACGCCAGTACCCGCACTTGGACGGTGGACGCCGCCGGCGAGCTCCTGGAGCGCCTCGAACGCGGCGTCGGAGACTCCAAAGCGCCCATGATGACCAACCTGCGCCAAAACCTGGAAGGGGCCTCGCGCGAGGCCAAGTTGCTCGCCGTCGAGCTCCTCTTCCTCCAGTCCCTGCCCCTGGCACACGAGGTCAAATCGCTCAAGGTGAAGCGCGCCCGCGTCGCCGAAGCCGCGTCCTGGCTCGATCCCGAACTCGAGCTCCCCAAGGAGCTCTACCAGGGGATGACCGATCACGGCGTCATCCGTGACAGGACAGCCGAATTCAACTGGACCATCTGGGACCACCTGACCTGGTTGTGCCGGTTCGTGGCGCACGTCGATGGCCAGTCCAACGCGAGCATCAACAAAGCCCTCAAAGACCCACTGAAATTCCACGAACTCGCGGCCGCAACCCCCGAGGACCAGCCGGCCATCCGGCGCAGCATCGAATACTTGGCGTGGCCCAGCTACTTCGAGCCCGTGGTCGCGGACGTTGAGCGGCGCGAAATCCGGGACGCCTTCGCCTCGCTCGTGGGCGGGGCCCATGGCGAAACGGAAACCGACATCACCGCGGACGTCCACCGCATCCGGCTGCACTTGGACGAACAGGCCGGCCAGCGCATCGATTGGTACGACCGCCAGCTCGTCAGCCAGTGGCGCAAAGTGGGAGATCCCGGCCGCCGGGCGTGGCTGCTGCGCACGCACCAGGACTCCGCCGAGCTCCTCGCCGCGTGGCGGGACGAGGAAAAGGCGACGCTCGACGTCGAACACCTCCGCGAACTCGCCCCCGGCGTGACAGCAGGCCTGGTCCAGCATGCCGTGGACGAGGACTACAAGCACCTCGGCTACGTGGAGCGGGAAGACACCAAGACCGCTGTTTTCGCGTTCCTGACCGTGATGAAGCCCGGCGACCTCGCACTGTTCCAGAACTCAGGAGCTATCAGGATCGGCGTGGTCCTGGGCGAACCGGAACACAATGAGGACAACCGCAGGCTTCGCCGCAAGGTGCGTTGGTTCGATGAAACCCACCCGATTGCCGAAGCCCCGCGGCACGTCCAGCGCCAGCTCTCCACTTCGGGGATCGTCGTGGACGTCACCAGGGTCATCCAGTCACTGCAGTCCCTCCTGCCAGCCGAAGCCGAATCCGACGGCGAGGAAACCGCCGCCCCGGACACCGTCGTCGAGCCCGTGATTGAAGGGTTCCGCCCCCTCACTGAAGAGTTCGCAGCTTCCCTCCACATGGAGCTCGAGCCACTCACCGAGATCGCAGAACTCCTTGAGGAGAACCGCCAACTAGTGCTCTACGGCCCTCCGGGAACGGGAAAGACCTACCTCGCCAAACACTTGGCGGCCCAGCTCGCCGGCGACAGTACCGACGAGCGCGTCAAGCTGGTCCAGTTCCACCCGTCCTACGCGTACGAGGACTTCTTCGAGGGGTACCGGCCGGACAAGACCGACGACGGGCAGGTGTCGTTCAAGCTCGTGGCCGGACCGCTGCGTCGCCTCGCCGAAGAAGCTGCGAAGCCCGGGAACTCCAACAAGCCGTACTTCCTCATCATCGACGAGATGAACCGGGCCAACCTGGCGAAGGTATTCGGTGAGCTGTACTTCCTGCTGGAATACCGCGACGACCGCATCTACCTCCAGTACAGCCCCAACGAACCGTTCAGCCTGCCGGACAACCTCTACATCATCGGCACCATGAACACGGCGGACCGCTCTATCGCCATGATGGATGCGGCCATCCGCCGTCGCTTCGCGTTCGTGGAGCTGCATCCGAAGGTGGAACCGATCCGCGGTTCCCTCCGACGGTTCCTCACGGCCCGCGGCCTGGACACCCTCAACGCGGACCTGCTTGACGCCCTGAACGACTCCATCGACGACTGGGACCGGGACCTGATGATCGGCCCCTCCTACTTCATGAAGAACGCGGCCCAGAACCCTGCCGGGCTGCGCAGGATCTGGAAGTACGAACTCATGCCACTCCTGGAGGAGCATTACCATGGTCAATTGAACCGGGCCCAGCTGGAGGAGCGCTTCGGTCTGGACCAGTTGTTGGGTCGACTTGCGGTCCGCTAAGACCGCGCCACCGCGGCCGGCCCGCGCGCCGGGCATCGGAAAGCCAACGGTCCGCGCTTCCACGAAGGCTCCGGCTGTGCGGCACATCGTCATGGACGAGCTCTCCGGTGGCATCGTGGACAAGCTTGATCCAGACGCCGCCGCCCTCCTCAACTCGAGCGGGCTCGCGAAGGCCTCGCCCATGGGAATGGGCCTCTACCGCATCGAGCCTGCGGGCAAGGTCGGGTCTGTGCGGACGCCGACCGTCCAGTTCGAGGTACGGCCCAAGGACCGCTTGGGGTTGAACCGGCTGCTCTTTCTGCTCAGCTACGCCGGGGACCAGGGATTCCGCGAGGATTCCGTGGCCGCCGTCGAGCACAAGGATCTGTGGAGCGCCCTCGCGGAGTCCCTCGCCCAGTTGGCGGAACGGGCCCTCAGCCGCGGTCCGCTGCAGGGGTACCTCACCGTGGACGAGTCCCTCAGGACGGTCAAGGGCCGCATCCGGATCTCGGACCAGATCTCCCGCCGCCCGGGGATGCTGGTTCCGCTGGAAGTCTCTTATGACGAATTCACCGAGGACATTGCCGAGAACCGCATCCTGCGTGCCGCGCTTGAGCGGATGGGCAAGGTTCCCGGAGTGCGGCAGAACGTCCTGAGCCGCTTGCGGCAGCTCAAGGGAAAGCTCGACGCCGTCACGCGGCTCCAGTCCGGAGCGCCCCTCCCGCGGTGGCAGGCCAACCGGATGAACCTCCGCTACCATCCCGTCCTCCGCTTGGCCGAGCTCATCCTGCGGAACGCCTCCGCCGAAGCGGGCGAGGGCAAGCAACAGACGGCCTCGTTTGTAGTGGACATGTCCACTGTGTTTGAGGAATTCGTGGGCGTGGCATTGCGGGCGGCCATGCGGGCACATCCGGGTGAAATGCGGCTCCAATACGGCGCCACCCTCAACGAAGCTGTGCGGGATTCGGACCGGCTCACAGTGCGCCCCGACGCCGTGCATTTCCTGGGAGGCAGGCCCGTAGTTGTCTACGACTCCAAATACGCCTCGGCCACGGATTCCGGGGCCTCGCTCAACGCGGACCACTACCAACTCCTGGCCTACTGCACCGCGCTGCAAGTGCCCACGGCGTGGCTGGTCTATGCAGGCAAGGGAGAGATGAAGCTGCGACGGATCCTCAACACGGATATCGACATTGTGGAGTACCCGCTGGACTTGTCGCGGCCACCGGCGGAGATCCTTGCCGCCGTCACGGACCTGGCCCAGCAGTCCTGGGGAGAAGTGGTGCGCCAGGCCCGACTATGAGGTGCTGGTTCTAGTTCCGTCCGGGCGGCAGGCGGACTAGCCTGAGAGAGCAAGTCACTGCAGATGGAGGCATCATGCACGGCAAGAAAAAGAAGAAGTCCTGGAAGGACATGACCCCTGGGCAACGGGTAGGCGTGCTTGTGGTGGGTGCGGGACAGATGGCGTTGCTCATCGCGGCACAACGCAGCATTTCCAAGACACCTGCGGCCCAAATCAGGGGAAACAAAGCTGTATGGCGGGCCGCGAGCTTCATCAATTTCTTCGGGCCGCTGAGCTACTTCCTGTTCGGCCGCCGTCGAGGAACTGCGTAAGCTGATTCTCCAAAGCCGAACGGTCCCGCAGTTCGCATTCCCACACGGTGAGAACCTCCCATCCTGAGGCTCTCAGCAGTTCGCGCTGTCCGGCGTCGCGCTCCCGGGTCCGGTTGCGCTTGGCTGCCCAGAAATCGGCGTTGCCCGTCGGCGCGTGCTGGCCGGCCTTGCAATCGTGGAAGTGCCAGAAGCATCCGTTCACGAAAATCACCTTGCGACGGCCGGCAAACACGAGATCCGGGCTGCCGGGCAACTTCCCGCCCGAGGCCCGGCCATGGAGCCGGTACCGGTAACCCTTGGCATGCAGGAGCCGACGGACCAAGAGCTCGGGCTTGGTGTTCTTGCCCCGGATCTTGGACATGTTCAGGCTGCGTTGCTCAGGCGTCAGCAGGTCGCGGCTCTCGCCCATATCCTCAGTCTACGCAGCGCACCCTGCAACGCTCGCTCAGGTATGTGGGCACTTCCTTGGACGCTCGCTCACGTATGTGAGCGGGGGTTGGCCGGAAAGGGCCCATAGGTGAGCGGGGGTTGGCCGGGGGTGGCTTGTTTGTGAGCGAGCGTTGGCCGGGGGTGGCTTGTTTGTGAGCGGGCGTTGGCGGGAAAGGGCCCATAGGTGAGCGAGGGTCAAGCCGGAACGCGGAATGTGAAGGTTGTTCCTTCGCCGGGGATACTCTCGAGGCCGATGGTCCCGCCGTGGGCATCGACGATTGCCTTGCAGATGGAAAGCCCCAATCCGACGCCGTTAAGGGCCGAATTGCGCACGCTTCCGGCCCTGAAGTACCGGGTGAAGGCATCGGCTTGGTCCCGCTTGTCCATACCCATTCCGGTGTCTTTGACGTGGCACACCACCGCGTCCTCCTCCTGCAGCAGCGTGACGCGGACGTCGCCGCCGTCGGGGGAGTATTTGATGGCGTTGGAGATGAGGTTGTCCAGCACCTGGGAAATACGGTTGGCATCCACGTGCGCCTCGAGGCGTTCGGGGGCGTCGATGTGAAGCCGCACGCCGCCGTCGTTCGCTTTCGGCTCGGCCGAGGCGACGCTCGACTTGACCAGCTCGGATACGTCCACCGCGTGTGGCTGGACGATCATGCGGCCCAAACGGACTGCCAACAGGTCGGAGACGAGGGAGAGGAGCCGGTCAGCGTTTCGTTGCACAATCTCAAGTTGCTGCACCGCCCACGCCGGGAGGTTTTCAGCCTCCTCCAGCACAAGGTCCACGTACCCTGTGATGGACGTCAGCGGGGTGCGGAACTCATGGGAAACGTTCGAGACGAAGTCGTCACTCGCAGCGAGAGCGTCCACAAGTGCCGTGACCTCGCCGAAAACGACCACTGAACCCAGATAGCTGCCGTCGCAGTCCTTCATGGACCGCGCGCTGGTGGTGAACGCGCGCTGTTCGCAAGCTCGGCGACGACGCGCAGAACCCGCGCTGGCTGCAAACAGTGCGCGGCGTCGGCTATCGGTTGGCTCCGGCAAGAACGTGAATTTCTCGCGTGGCGGGCCTGGGTCACGGTCTCCGGGTCACGCCCCAAAGTACGGACTGAGGTCTGTGGCGGACGTTTGCTCACATGATGTGAGCGAGCGTCCGGGATTTTGGGGTCATATGTGAGCGAGCGTCTGGGGTTTGGGTCAGCGGCCGACCACCACCGTCCGCGGCGCTTGGAAGGACAACAGGCGGAGCCACTCGGGGTTCGGCTCTGCCAAACGGACGCCTTGCAGCGCTGCCGCTGTTTCCTGCACGACGACGGCGGCCTCCAGTTCCGCGAGCTTCGCACCAAGGCAACGGTGAATCCCTGAGCCGAACGCCAGCCCGTAGGCCGTTGCGCCCTGTTCAGATGGCTCGTGGTTCCCCGTGAGCTCCAAGACGATTTCGGCACCGGCCGGGATGTGCTTGCCGTCGAGCACGGTGTCCTCTGCAGCGACCCGACGCCAAGTCGGAACCGAAGATTCCGTGGCCAAAATGTGCCGGATGAGATCCCGGGCCGTGGTGCCGGAAGGTGCGTCTCTCCAGGCAATGCCTGTGGATCCTTCGGCAAGCCGGAATAGTGCCGTGCTGATGAGCTGAGTGGTGGTTTCCTGCCCCGCGATGAGCAGGAAGTAGCCGAGGGAGCAGATCTCTGGAGTGCTGAGACCGTGTTCCGCTAAGGAGTTGAAGAGATTCCGCCCGGGTGAGGCCACCGACTCGAGGACGAGTTCCCGCAGCCAGCCGTAGAACTGTGCTGCGCTGTGTGCCAGCTCCAGTTGCCGTTCGGGATCCGGCCAGCCCCAGAAGAGTTCCAGGGAGTCCAGGCTCCAGGCTTTGAGCTCCGGAAGGTCGCGCACGGGGAGACCCAGAAGTTCCAACATCACGATCGCCGGCGGGTATGCGGCTACGGCCTGCACGAGGTCCACCTGCCCTCCCGCATTCAAAAGTTCGGCCGCCGTCCCTGCAGCATCCCGCGCGATGCCACGAATACGTGGCTCGAAAGCATTCACCGTTGCGGGGGTAAAGTACCCGGCCACCACTTTGCGGATGCTTGCATGGGAATCGCTGTGGTTGCTGGCCAGCACGGGCGGCAGGGCGAAGCGGGCACGCTGCAGGACGCGTAATGACGGTCCGGACAACGGCGTTACAGCGATTAGGGCGTTCGCCGGGCTGAAGTCTTCGGGCCGGTGCAGGACCTCCCGCACCGCAGCAGGCTCCCGCAGCACCATATACGGGCACGTCTGGACGCCGGCAGGAGCGGCGCTCATGACCAGGCCCCGTCCAAGAAGTCCGAACCGTCCAGGAAGTCCAAACCGCTCAACCAGTGCACACTCGCCGCCCGGAACGTCACCGGCGGGAGGTCCGCGGCGCGCTCGGGGAGCACCCCAAGGAGCGGCCGCAATGCACCGAGGGTCGCCCGATTGCCGTGTTCCAGTACGCCCGGGTTGTCCGGCCAGGTTCCCAGGACCACGCCATGGATGGCCAGGTCCCTGCGGTCAAGGGCCTCGAGAGTCAGTGCCGTGTGGTTGAGGGTTCCCAAGGCGGGACGGGCAACCACCACAAAAGTCGCATCGTTCCCAAGGTGACTGCCCAGATCTGCCAGCGTTCCGCCGTCGGGGGCCAACTCCACGAGGAGGCCGCCGGAACCCTCCACGAGGACATGGTCATGCGTGCTGGCCAGTTCGCGGACGCGCGCTGCATGCGCCGACAGCGGCGGCAACGTGACTCCGTCCAGCGCCGCTGCGGGCACAGGGGCGAGGGGTTCTCGGAGCACGACGCCGGCCTCGGACGTGAGCGGTCCGGCCAGGCGGGTGATTTCGGCACAGTCGGAGTCGCCCGCCCCGGCGCCGCTCTGGCACGGTTTGTACACGGCCACCGAGCGGCCGTCCGCTTGCAGTGCGGACGCAAGCGCCGCCGTCGTGACGGTCTTGCCGACGCTGGTGTCCGTTCCGGTGACCAGCACGATGTGTGGCAGTTTCATGGCGTTTCCTCCAGGATGCGTCGCAACGTTGCGCACGCGTAGTCGATGTCGTCGGGCGTGAGGGTGGCGCGGGCCGTCAGCCGGAGGCGCGAGACGCCGTCGGGAACCGATGGCGGCCGGAAGCAGCCGACGCGGACACCCGCCACGTGTGCCGCCTGGCTCGCCGCAAGCGCGGCAGCGGCCGAGGACATGGGGATGGATTGCACGGCACCGGCTGTTTCAAGCGACGCGCCAGCGGGCCCGACGGCGGGGCCCCGCCGCTGTAGTGTTGGCGCGTGTAGCGCGGGTGCCAGTCCCGCTGTGAGGCTGGCCGCGTTCCGATGGACGGCCGCCGCACGCCAAGGTTCAGCGCGGATGATTCCGGCGGCGGCCAGCGCTGCGGCAGCCGAGGCTGGTGCGAGCCCGGTGTCGAAAATAAAACTGCGGGCCCTGTTGAGGAGGTGTTCGCGGAGCAGGAAACTGCCAAGCACGGCACCACCCTGGCTGCCGAGGGACTTGGAAAGGGTCGCGGTCAGCACCACGTTGGGGTGGCCCGAGAGGTCCGTTCCCGCCACCGAGCCGTGGCCCTCGAACGCGGCGTGGCCCGCAACGCCGAGGCTGTGGGCCTCGTCCACGATGAGCGTCGCGTCGTGCTCTTCGGCCAGTGCCAACAGCTGGGGGAGCGGGGCGGCGTCGCCGAAGACGCTGTAGATGGACTCGACCACGACCAGGGCCCGGGGTTCCGCGCGGGTCCGCAGATGGTGCTCGGTTGCGCCGAGATCGTTGTGCGGGACCGTTTCCACCCTCGATCGGCTCAAGCGGAAACCGTCAATCAGCGAAGCGTGGCAATGTTCGTCGGCCACGATGAGGGTCCCGGGGCCGCCGAGCGCGGTGATGACGCCCAGATTGGCCAGGTATCCGGACGAGAAGACCAACGCCGATTCCATGCCGGTGAGGCCCGCAAGCTCGGATTCGAGCTCCAGGTGCAGCGCAGTGGTACCGGCAACCAGTCGCGAGGACGTGGCACCGGTTCCCCAACGGCCGATCGCTTCGCGGGCGGCCTCTGCCAGTCTCGGGTCCGTCGCGAGTCCAAGATAGTCGTTGCTCGCCAGGTCCACCGCGGAGTCCTCGCCGATGCGCGTCACGGGAGTGCGGACGAGGCCCCGGCGCTCGCGGACCGCGGCCTGCTGTTCCAACCACGCAGTCATGGAGCTGCTCATGGGCCGTGTACCTCGGCCACGGCCGCCACCATGCCTTCGGCCATCCGCCGGACCTCCTCGGCGGAGCTGATGTAGGGCGGCATCGCGTAAACAAGGTTCCGGAACGGCCGCACCCAAACGCCGTGCCCGACGGCGGCACTCGTCACTGCGGCGACGTCCACTTCCGTATTCAACTCGATGACGCCCACCGCACCGATCGTGCGGACCTCCTTGACGGCGTCGAACGCGTTGGCGGCTTCGAGACCGGCCGCGAGCCCCGAGCCGATCCGGGCCACATCGCTGCGCCAGGTGCCGTCGTCGAGAATTCCCAGGCTCGCGTTGGCAACTGAGCACGCAAGCGGATTGCCCATGAACGTCGGGCCGTGCAGCAAGGCACCCGCGCCGCCGCTCGAAACGCGGGCCGCCACCTCGCCCGTGCAGAGCGTCGCGGCGAGCGTGAGGTAACCACCGGTGAGGGCTTTGCCGACGCACATGATGTCCGGTACCACGCCGGCATGTTGCGCGGCGAACAGCTCACCCGTGCGGCCGAAGCCGGTGGCAATCTCGTCGAGGATCAGGAGGATCCCGTGTCTGTCGGCGATGTCGCGGAGGATGCGCAGGCATTCGGCGGCATAGATGAACATGCCGCCGGCGCCTTGAAGCACCGGCTCCACGATGATCGCGGCGAGTTCGTTGGCATGTTGCGCCGCGAGGTCCTCGACGTGCGCACACCACTCCGCGATTTCCTCGGGTGGCGCGCCCGCGGCGGGTGGCCTCGCTGCGAACACATTGGCGGCCAGCAGCCCGGGGAACGTCGAATGCATGCCGTCCACGGGGTCGCAGACGCCCATCGCCGCGAAGGTGTCGCCATGGTAGCCGCCGCGGATGCTGAGGAACCGTTGCCTGTTGGGGAACCCCGAAGCGGTCTGGAACTGCACCGCGAGCTTGAGCGCCACCTCGACGGACACCGATCCCGAATCCGCGAGGAAAACCCGCTCCAGCCGTGGCCGGTCCGCCGCGGAAGGGGCCATGGCGACCAGCCGTTCGGCCAGTTCGACGGCGGGCTCATGGGTGAGGCCGCCGAACATCACATGGCTGAATGTAGCTAGTTGGCGCTTCGCCGCGGCATCCAGGGCGGGGTTCCGGTACCCGTGGATGACTGCCCACCAGGAGGACATGGCATCGAGCACCTCATGGCGCTGGCCGGTTTCGTCGCGGAGCCGCAGCGTCACGCCGTCGGCGTCTTCGACTTCCCACAACGGCAGCGTTCCCGACGCCGGAGCGTACGGATGCCAGAGGCTCTCCCGGTCTCGCTGGATGAGGCTCATGTTGTCAGCCTTCCGTGGCGCGAGCATTCGGCGGTCCAGCCGAGTGGCGTGACCTGGACTTTCATGCGGCGGCGGCATTGGGCGCAATAGCGGGGAGGCTCCATCGCGAGGCGCTGCTGGCAGCCCTGGTGAGCGTCCGACGTCGGGCGCTCACCTTGACGGGTTCCGCCTTCTGAGGCGGGCTCACCGCAGTGGCCGCAGAAGCTTGCCGTCTCAATCGTGCTCACAGCGACTTCTGGAGTTCCTTGATGGGCATGTTCAGCTCCACGAGGAGGTTGAGGTCGGCGTCGGCGGGACGGCCCAGGGTGGTGAGGTAGTTGCCGACGATCACGGCGTTGATGCCGCCCATGAGGCCTTCGCGCGTGCCGAGGTCGCCCAGGGTCAGTTCCCGTCCGCCCGCGTAACGCAGCACGGTCCGCGGCATGGCGAGGCGGAACGCCGCGATCGCGCGGAGGGCGTCCTTGCCGTCCATGATTCCTTGGTTTTCGAGGGGAGTCCCGGGGCGCGGATTGAGGAAGTTCAGCGGGACTTCGTGGGGTTCGAGGGCCGCGAGCTGGCTCGCGAGTTCTGCCCGCTGGGCGGTGGTTTCACCCATGCCGATCAGGGCACCGCAGCAAAGTTCCATGCCGGCCGCCTTGACCATGTTGCAGGTTTCGAGGCGTTCCTCGTAGGTATGGGTGGTGACGACTTCGGGGAAGTAGCTGCGCGCGGTTTCGAGGTTGTGGTTGTAGCGGTGCACGCCCCACTCGGCGAGTTGGTCCACTTGGCGCTGGGTGAGCATGCCCAAGGAACAGGCGATGTTGATGTCCACTTCCGCGTTGATGCGGTCGATCGCGAACTTGATCTGGTTCATGAGTTTGATGTCCGGTCCACGGACGGCTGCGACGATGCAGAACTCCGTGGCCCCGGTGGCGGCGGTTTCCTTGGCGGCCTTCACCAGCTCGGGGATGTCGAGCCAGACGCCGCGGACCGGACTGTCGAACAAGCCCGATTGGCTGCAGAAATGGCAGTCCTCGGGGCATCCTCCGGTCTTGATGGAGATGATTCCCTCTACTTCCACGTCCTCCCCGCAATGCTCGAGTCGGACTTCGTGGGCAAGCTGCAGGGCCTCCGGGATTGCTGCGTCCGGAAGCTCCAGGATCTCGAGCAGTTGGGATTCGCTGAGGCCTTCGCCTTTCGCGAGGACCTGCTCGCGCGCTGTTTCCAGGATCGGATATGTGGACGTACGCCTTGGGTTTGGCTGGGTGGTCATGATGCTCCTCGGCCGTTACTTGCGGGGGATGGTGCGTTCCTTCATGACGGTAGTGGGCTTGTGTGGACGTGATTTTGTTGGACGTCCACAAACCCGACGCTGCAATCTTGGCGGCCAGCTCGCTGGATAAGTTACAGCCCGGAAACATCGTGGAGACTCCGTGGTTTCATCCCGCCGATAGCGTCAAGGCCATGTTCAGAGGGGAAACATGTCCAGACAAAGGAAGTTGCGGGGATGACTGACGATTCGAAGACAACTCAAGTGCTTGAACCCCCGACGGCGGGTGGCTCCCCGGTGGGGGTCGCCGTCGTCGAACCTTCCGAGGCGCTAGGCGCAGGGGGCCGCGCGACGGGTAATGCCGATGCGATGAGCGCAGCGAAGGAGAGCCTCGAGGACTACACCCTCAGGTTCGCGCCACGGTCTTACCGCAAGTGGGGTGCGGGCGTGGTGGCGACGAGTGCGCTCGGTGGAATCGCCTATTTGGCTGATTTCTCGATCGGCGCGAACATCGGTATTTCGTACGGCACCGTGAACGCTATTTTCGGAATTGTGGTGGCGGCTGTGGTCATTTTCGCCACCGGATTTCCCTTGGCCTATTACGCGGCGCGCTACAACATCGACCTTGACCTCATCACCAGGGGCTCCGGATTCGGTTATTACGGCTCGGTGGTCACGAACGTTATTTTCGCGACCTTCACGTTCATCTTCTTCGCGCTCGAGGGTTCCATCATGGCGCAAGGGCTGGAACTTGGGCTGGGGATTCCGCAGTGGCTCGGTTATGCGGCGTCTACGCTTATTGTCATTCCCCTGGTGATTTACGGGATGAAGGCCCTGTCCAAGCTGCAGGTGTGGACCACCCCGTTGTGGCTCCTGCTCATGGTGGTTCCCGTGGGGTATTTGGTGATTTCGCACCCGGACAGCATCGGGGACTTCTTCGCTTTCACGGGCAAGTCCGGCGCTGAAGGCACCAATCTGGCCTCCGTGATGCTGGCCGCCGGTGTTTGTTTGTCACTCATGGCGCAGATCGCCGAACAGATCGATTACTTGCGCTTCATGCCGCCCAAGACAGCCGAGAACCGCGGTGCCTGGTGGCGGGCCGTGATCCTGGCCGGTCCGGGCTGGGTGATCTTCGGCGCGATCAAGCAGATCGTGGGCATGTTCATTGCCATCTATCTCATTGCGACGCTGGATCCGGCGGCGTCCGTCCACGCAAATGAGCCCGTGCATCAATTCCTTGGCGTGTACCAGGAAATGATGCCGGCCTGGTTGGCGATGGCTTTGGCCGTGGTGCTCGTGGTCATTTCGCAAATCAAGATCAACGTGACCAACGCCTACTCCGGCTCGCTCGCGTGGACCAACAGCTTCACGCGCATCACCAAGAGCTACCCGGGCCGGATGGTGTTTGTGGTGGTCAACCTGGTGATTGCGCTGGTGCTGATGGAAGCAAACATGTTCGAATTCCTCAATACGATCCTTGGCTTCTACGCGAATTGCGCCATGGCCTGGGTGGTTACCGTTGCGTCCGATATTGCAATCAATAAGTACTTGCTCAAAATTTCGCCCAAGGTTCCCGAATTCCGCCGCGGCATGCTTTACGCCGTCAACCCGGTCGGCTTCATCTCGATGCTGGTTTCGGCCGTTGTCTCGATTGCGGTGTTCTTCGGCGCTTTCGGCTTCGCTGTGCAGCCATATTCGCCGATCTTCGCTGTCGGGCTGGCGCTTGTGCTGCCGCCCGCGCTGGCCTTGTTGACTCGCGGGAAGTACTACCTGCGCCGCTCCGACGACGGAATCGATCTGCCCATGTTCGACGCCGACGGCAACCCGAGCGACGCCAAGCTCTTGTGTCACGTCACGGGACTGGAGTTCGAGCGTCCGGACATGATCCGCTCGGCTCAAGACGGGCCCGACGGCGAACCGCAGTTCATCTCTTCGCTCGCTTTGTCGACGGATAAGACGGGGGAGTTGGTCCTGCCGGCTAATAAGTAGGCGGGAGTTCGACAGGTTCCATAGGCCTCGACGACGGATGGGCGGCCTGGCCGCGGTCCCGTCGTCGGGGCCTTTGGCTTGTGTTTGTTGTGTTGGGCCGCGCTGGTTGTGCTGAGCCGCGCTGGTTATGCGATGCGGGGTAGTCAATGGGAACCTGTGGATAACTTTCCCGCCAAGATGGGCGATTAAGCTACCATTTTTGGAAACGTTTAGTCTTGAAGCCTATTTGGGGATAGCAAACCATGACTCCACGCACCTCGGTTTCTGCTCGCTTTTTCATGATTGTCAGCCTTGCGATGGCGTTGACGCTGACCGCCTGCGTGAACACTACCCAGCCGCAGTCTGCGTCACCTACTGTCTCGGTTTCAGCCAGCGTCACTGCTACTCCCTCTCCGCCCCCGACGGCTGTTTATAAACCCGCGGACGCCAAGGGCAAAGCGGAGAACGTGCCGGTTCCCGTGTTGCCGGAGGCGGCAAAAGCGAACAGCAAGGAAGGCGTGGAGGCGTTTGCGAGGTACTGGTTCCAGGCGCTTTCATACGCTTATGAGACTGGGGACCTGTCCGCTTGGTCAGCCATGACATCCGCGGAGTGCGTCTTCTGTAATCGAATCAAACAGGGTCTCGAATCCGCATATGTAAAAGGACGATGGGTTGTCGGTGGCAATATGACAACTCCGTCAGTTGAAGCAAACTTCAAATCCGAGGCGCTTTCTCAGCAAGTGACGATTCAGACGATCCAAAGCCAGATTGACTACTACGATGCGGATGGAAGCGTGGGGCAGACTCCAACGCCGCCATCGAACAGCGCATCAGGCATGATTGCCGCTTTCGAGTCAGGTTCTTGGAAGGTCAAAGACCTCGGACTGATTCGGTAGAGCGGAATGAATCCGCGGAAGTTGATAATTTTGGCAATCGCGCTGTCTGGCATACTGGTCAGTCCTGCCGAGCCCGCAACAGCGAATGGCGACGACCGCATATCTTCGGGCTACCAACAAGGTGGAATCGAAGTCACGGCAAACTGGATCCGTGACCCCCAAACCGGCGAATTTATCCCGTCCCCTCCAAACTTCGTCAGCGACGACCCGAACCAATACAAGGCAGAGCTCCAATGCCAGGTTGACGAGGATGCCTTAGATAAGAAGTGCCTTCCCGGACAGGTGCAATGCCCGCCCCGCGAGCCCGATGGGAAGTCTGGAACCCCGGTTATCTGGAAGGTAGCACCTAAGGCGATTTCAAATCCCACGTGGATTGATTGGAAATCGGGCAACAGCGGTCCGTCTTGCCTGTACGACGAAAAGCCCGAAGATGTCTTGAAGCGGATTTCGGCGAGAATTGAGAGCGACTTCCGCAACCTTCCCATCAAGCCGGCGGAGCTAACGGCCCAGCCAAGCCCTCACACACTCAAGGGCGCTGAAACCAACATCTTCGCGGACGCCGTTGAGCAGCAATTCGATGTGACACTCCTCGGCCAGCGAGTCCACATAGTCGCAACCCCCGTGGAGTACATCTACGCCTACGGGGACGGCAACAGTCTCGGGCCAACACCGTTTGCTGGCGGCCCGCTTCCGGAGGCGGAATGGGGCCAAAAGACGAGAACAAGCCACGTGTATCAACAGACCGGTGACTTTCAGATCTCCGTGACCACAACCTTCCGCGGCACCTATTCCGTGAACGGTGGCCCGAACATGCCGATTCCTGGCACAGGACAGTTTGCGTCGCCGTCCCAGAAGGTGAGCGTCTGGCGGTCGATCACGCGCAACTACGCCGACAATTGCATCGTGAATCCACGCGGCGAGGGCTGCCCGGGCGGTCCCTAAAGCGAAGTGCCTACGTCCGAAGTTCCCTGTCGATCCTGTCCATTCGTGCCCGCACCAGCTGGAACCGTGAATCGTCCGTAGTCATGAGCCTCGCCAACGCCATCGCGGCTTCGGAATCGTCCGAGCCCATGTCTGTGGAACACCAACGGCTGATCAGCTCCGCGTCGCCGCTTGCCCGAACCGACGCGGCGACGGCCTGGTCCAACTCGTCGCGCATCAGCTCTATGGCCATGGTCGCTGAACGGTTCAGGATGCGCCCGGAGTAGGCGGCCACTGCATCGTGCACGCGCCCGGCCCGCAAATGCTGGGCGACCAGCATGGCGTCGGTCAGCACTGTCACGCCAGGGGCAAAACGGTACGGATTCGCCTCCACCACGTTGCCGAGCAACGCACGGATCCGGTGCATCTCCGTCCGGATGGCCGTGGCGGCACCATCTTCGCCATGCAGCTGATAGGCGAGCTCGTCGGCGCTCCACCCCTGCGTCCTGGAAGCGAGCAACGCCAAGATCTCTGCACGGCGCAGGGTCACCGGGAGCGCACCGCAGCCGTCGAGCTCTGCTGTCGGCTTGTCGCCGAGCAGCCGCAAGAACAGCGTTGAAGTTGAGCCGGGACAGGGGTGCCCGACGGCGGCGCGCCGACTCGGGTCCGCCGTCGCGCCTTCCGAACGCAAAAGTTCCTCCGCGAGGCGGACGCCGCAACGCACCATCCGCAGGCTGTCCGGCGTCACCGAATCGATCGGCCCCGAAACATCAAGGATCCCGACAATGTCCCCGGTGAAGGGGTCGCGGATGGGTGCTGCGGTGCATGCCCAATCGTGGTGGCTCCGGACGAGGTGCTCGGCGGAGAAGAGTTGGGCGGCGTTCCCCGAGATGAGGGCCTCGCTGATGGCGTTGGTGCCGACGCCCGCCTCGGACCAATCGGCACCCTCCACGAATTCGAGTGAATCGGCCTGCCGCAGCGCCGAACCGCTGCCGATTCTCCAGAGCACCTCGCCGTAGTGGTCGGTGACGATCAGCAGGTGCCGGCCCGCGGCGGACTCATCGGCTAGTAGCTGCGAGAGCGCCGGAACCACGCTGGCCAAGCGGTGCCCTGCCCCGAGCGAGCGGGCTTCGGCAACTTCGTGGCGGTGGGCCGGGCTGTGCCGATCGGGGTTGATGCCCAGTGCGATGGACCGCTGCCAAGACTCCACGAGTGAGGCAGGCAGGAGGGGGTGCGGGGCGCCGGACAACGTAGCTTCGTGGGCTGTGCGTAGCGTCTTGGCGTACTCCAGCGGAGAGGAGAAGCGCAGTCCCGGATCCGGGATCAGCGCGCTCGGGCCATGACGCATGCGCAAACTCCCAACTCACCATTGAATTGCTGGATCGAACGGCCCTCACCCGCGTGGGAACAAGGAGAGGAGCCCGTGTCACCCGATTGTAACCCCCTGAGACATCTACTTGTGATGCGAGTCACTCACCGGACAGCTGCCATGGAACCGGGAATTGGCTCATCGTCAGCGATGGAAAGAGGAGAAATGCCTGAGACCGCAAACGGCATAGCCGAGGCTTGGCTGGCGCAGTTCGATGAAGCGCTGCGCAGCAACAACCCCGAGGCTGCGCTGGAACTGTTCGAGGACGAATCGTATTGGCGCGACTTCGTTTCCTTCACGTGGAACTTGAAGACCCTAGAGGGCAAGCCCGAGATCAAGCGCATGCTGGACGCCACGCTCCCGGACGTGCGGCCAAGCAACTGGAAGCTCGCCGAAGATGCCACTGGCGATGCCGCCAACACGGAAGCCTGGGTCGACTTTGAAACCGCCCAGGCCCGTGGCCACGCGCACCTCCGGCTGCGCAACGGCAAGTGCTGGACCCTTCTCACCACCATGCAGGAACTCAAGGGTTTCGAGGAAAAGAAGGGCCCCAACCGGGACCAAGGAGTGGCCCACCACATCAGCAAGGGCCGCAAGTCCTGGCTCGAACTCAAGGAAGAGCGGGAAGCCAAGCTTGGCTACGAGGAGCAGCCGAACACTGTCATCATCGGCGGTGGCCAAGGGGGGATCGGCCTCGGAGCGCGGCTGCGCAGGCTCGGAGTGTCCACCATCATCGTCGAGAAGAACGAGCGGCCGGGCGACTCTTGGCGAAATCGCTACAAGTCGCTGCACCTGCACGACCCCGTCTGGTACGACCACCTGCCCTACATGAAGTTCCCGGACGACTGGCCCGTCTTCGCGGCTAAGGACAAGATCGGCGATTGGTTGGAGCACTACACCCGGATCATGGAACTGAACTACTGGTCCAAGACCGAGTGCACCAACGCCCGCTGGGACGAGGATCGCGGCCAGTGGGAAGTCAGCGTCGTGCGCGACGGCGAACCGGTCACCTTGCGTCCTAAGCAACTGGTGTTCGCCTTGGGCGTCTCGGGCTACCCGAACGTCCCCGTGTTCGACGGCGCCGAGAGCTTCCTGGGGCAGCAGTACCATTCCTCCAAGCATCCGGGCGGGGGAGACTGGACAGGTAAAAAGGCCGTGGTTGTCGGCTCGAACAACTCGGCCCACGATATCTGCGCGGACCTCTGGGAACACGGTGCCGATGTCACGATGGTCCAGCGCTCGTCCACGCACATCGCCCGCAGTGAGTCCCTGATGGACCTGGCACTCGGCGATCTCTACTCGGAAAAGGCACTCGCCAACGGAGTCACCACCGAGAAAGCCGACCTTCTCTTCGCTTCCTTGCCGTACCGGATCCTGCCAGAGGCCCAGATCCCGGTCTACCAGCAGATGGCGGAGCGCGACGCCGAGTTCTACTCCCAGCTTGAGGCGGCCGGTTTCGATCTCGATTTTGGAGTGGACGGCTCGGGCCTGTTCCTCAAGTACTTGCGACGCGGCTCCGGCTACTACATCGACGTCGGCGCGTCCCAGCTGATCATCGACGGACGCGTGAAACTCGCGAACGGCCAGGTCAGCAAGATCACGGGCAACGCCGTCGTCATGGACAACGGTACGGAACTGGAAGCCGACGTCATCATTTACGCCACCGGCTACGGTTCCATGAACGGCTGGCTCGCCGACCTCGTCTCGCCCGAGGTGGCGGACGCCGTCGGGAAATGCTGGGGATTCGGTTCCGACACACCCAAGGACCCGGGCCCCTGGGAAGGGGAACTGCGCAACATGTGGAAGCCCACCAACGTGCAGAACCTCTGGATCCACGGCGGAAACCTGCACCAAAGCCGGCACTACTCCACATACCTGGCCCTGCAGCTGAAGGCCAGGGCGGAGGGCCTGCCGACCCCCGTGTACGAACTCCAGCCATCGCACCACACTCGCTGAAAGGCCATATCCCATGAAAGCTGCACGATTCCATGGTCAAAAGGACATACGGGTTGAAGACATTCCCGAACCCACCCTCAGGCCCGGCGCGGTAAAGGTCGGCATTGCCTGGTGCGGTATCTGCGGAACAGACCTGCACGAATTCCTGGAGGGTCCCATCTTCATTCCGCACGCGGGCCACCCGCACCCGCTGGCAGGCGAGGACTTGCCCGTGACCATGGGGCACGAGTTCTCCGGCACGGTCGAGGAGTTGGGCGATGGTGTTGTAGGCCTAACGGTCGGGGACGGTGTGGTCGTGGAGCCCTATTTCGTGTGCGATGAGTGTGGACCGTGCAAAGCCGGGAACTACAACCTGTGCACCCGGATGGGATTCATCGGCCTCGCTGGAGGAGGGGGTGGTCTTAGCGAGAAGATCGTCGTGGACGCACGCTGGGTCCACCGAGTGGGAGACATCCCGCTGGACGAAGCCGCACTCATTGAACCCTTGTCGGTGGCCTATCACGCCGTCTCGCGAGCGGAGCTGACGGCGGGTACGGTCGCCGTCGTCGGGGGTGCCGGACCTATCGGGCTGCTGACCGCGGCGGTGCTGAAAGGACTCGGCGTCACCACGATCGTCACGGAACTCTCCGCCGCCCGGAAGGACAAAGCGCTGTCCTCGGGCGTTGCAGACTACCTTGTTGACCCCAGCGAAGAGGACGTCAAAGCGCGCGTACTGGAATTGACTGAGGGGGCCGGTGCGGACGCCGCCTTCGAATGTGCGGGCGTGAACGCCGTCCTGGACACGATGCTGGATGTCGTGAGGCCTGCGGGGGTGGTGGTCAACGTGTCCATCTGGGGCAGGCCGGCCACGGTGGATATGCAGAAGATCGTGCTCAAGGAGATCGACCTTCGGGGAACCATCGCCTATCGCGGAGATCATGCCGCTGCGATCCACCTGGTCCAGGAGGGCAAAGTGGACCTCAAGCCGTTCATCACGGGACGCATTGCGCTTGAAGACCTGGTGGACAAGGGCTTCGACACCCTGATCAATCACAACGACACCGCTGTAAAGATCATCGTGCACCCCTAGGAAAAACGCAGCGTTCGACGGCGGCACCCGGCCTTTCAGCGGAAGGCGGGTGCCGCCGTCGTCGTGTGATCCGCGTCTCAACAGGAATAGTTGCAGGCGCGCGGCAGTTGGCGCCAGTGGACCTGTTCCCGTTTGAAAGGCACTGCCCATGTTGTTTTCCCCTTTGACTCTCGGCGAGATTGAAATTCCCAACCGCTTGGTCATGGCGCCGCTGACCCGCCTCCGTTCGGGCGTCGAAGGCGTTCCGGGCCCGCTGGTCGCGGAGCACTATCGGCAGCGTGCTTCCCTCGGGCTGATCGTCAGCGAGGGCACCTACCCCACGCCCGCAGGGCAGTCCTACCCGGGACAGCCCGGCCTCGTCACCGAGGAACAGATCGCCGGCTGGAAGAAAGTGACGGATGCCGTCCATGCCGAGGGTGGCCGGATTTTTGCCCAGGTCATGCACGGTGGCCGCGTTTCCCACTCGGACATCACCGGCGGTCACGAGATCGTGGCACCTAGCGCCGTAGCCATCGACGGCGAAGTCCGCACCCCGAACGGCAAGAAGCCCTACCCGGTTCCCCGCGAACTGAGCACCGATGAACTTCCCTCGGTCATTCAGGAAATCGTCACGGCATCCCGGAACGCCGTCGAGGCAGGATTCGACGGCGTCGAGCTCCACTCGGCGAATGGCTACCTGCTGCACGAGTTCCTGGCACCCAACACCAACGTCCGCAATGACAGCTACGGCGGTTCCCCGGAAAACCGTGCGCGCTTCGTGATCGAGACCGTCAACGCGGTGGTTGAAGCCTTGGGCGCCAACCGGGTCGGCATCCGGATTTCCCCGGAGCACTCGGTCCAGGGAATCGCCGAGACCGACCCCGCCGATGTCCGCGCCACTTATGAAGTCCTGGTGGACACCATCGCCTCGCTCAACCTTGCCTACCTCAGCATCCTCCACCATGATCCCAAGGGTGAGCTTGTCAAGGACCTGCGGGAGCGCTTCAACGGCACGTTCCTCGTGAACACAGGCTTCGGTGTCGTGACCACGCGGGATGAAGCCCTGGCGCTCGTGGCCGACGGTCACGCCGACGCCGTGGTGGTCGGCCGCCCGGCCATCGCCAACCCGGACCTCGCGCGCAGGTGGCGTGAAGGCCTCCCGCTCAACGAACCGGATCCGTCCACGTTCTACGGCGAAGGCGCGAAGGGGTACACCGACTACCCGTTCTACGCCAACTAGAACCCCCGAACCCCGACGGCGGCACCTGCGAAAGGTGCCGCCGTCGCGGTTTAATCCCCACTCGGCCACCGTCCTGCCGGATTTCCGTGCCGCGGCGACGGATTCTGCTGGATCATTCGAGGTTGCACCCTCCCGAGACCCCGGAAACACGGGGAATTCGCATCGAGCGGGAGGAATGATCCAGCAGAATCCGACACATCGAGCAAGCGGGAGAGGCTTCAGAGTCTGTCCAGGGCATCCGAAGCCGCCACAAAGTGACCATTCCTATAGGATTTGTCTATGAAACTCGCTTCCTCACGGGACCGCGCGCCCGGTCGACCCGTCAGCCGCCAGGTTCTCGCCGACCACGTCTACGAGGAACTTCTCGCGTGGCTCATGGACGGCCGGCTCGAACCGGGAGCCGCGGTCAGCATCGACGGGACGGCGCGGGAATTGGACGTTTCGCCGACCCCCGTGCGCGAGGCACTGGCGCGGCTGGAGCACACAGGCATGGTCCGCCGGGTTGCGCTCAAGGGATACAGGGTGGCCCCGGTTTTCACCCGCGAGGATTTTGCCGAACTCATGGAGGCCAGGCTCGCGATTGAGCCAGTGAATGCCCGCTTGGCGTGCAGCCGCATCACTCCGGAGGATTTGGCGGATTTGCGAGAGGCTGTGAAGGACCTGGAGACGGCTCCTCGAGGCCCGTCTTTCGTCGAATTCCGGGACTATCTCGACGCCGATGAGCGCTTCCACAAGCTGATCGCCGAGCAGTCCGGCAACCAATTCATGCTTGCCGCCTACACCGCGCTGGGCGGCCAGGTCCAGCGGTTCCGGTTGTTCGGGGGAGTGGGCATCACCGACGCAGAACAGGCCATCGCGGAACACCAGGCTGTACTCGAAGCGCTGGCGAGCGGTGACCCGGAACAGGCCGCGGCCGCCATGGCCGACCATGTGCACAAGGTCCGGGCCCGGGCTATCGCCGACGCACCCGCTGAGTAAGCTGCCGCCCGGCACCCGGCGCCCCGGGAGAAACAAAGTTGTCACCCGGGGTGGTTCCCAGTGCTGCCTCCGGGTTTAGGGTTTTTAGTGAAGTAACAATCCCGAAGCGACCCCCGGGCCGGGAAGGGGTGGTTGTCATGGAAACAAAGACCCAAATCGCCAAGGGCAAACGCCAGGCCCGCATGGAGCGGGCGATTGCCAGCCCGCACTACAAGTGGACGGTCCTGGTCAACGCCACGCTGGGTGTGCTGATGGCGACCATCAATTCCTCCATCATGCTGATCGCCCTGCCCGACATTTTCCGCGGCATCCAGGTGGACCCGCTTGCTCCCGGCAACACGAGCATGCTGCTGTGGCTGGTCATGGGCTACATGGTGGTCACGGCGGTGCTGGTGGTTACCTTTGGCCGGCTGGGCGATATGTACGGCAGGGTGAAAATGTACAACGCCGGCTTCGCTATCTTCACCGTGTTCTCCGTGCTGCTGTCCCTCACGTGGCTATCCGGCACGTCGGGCGTCCTCTGGCTGATCATCATGCGGGTCCTGCAGGGCGTCGGCGGCGCCATGCTGATGGCCAATTCCACGGCCATCATCACCGACGTCTTCGAGGTCAATCAGCGCGGACTGGCATTGGGCCTGAACCAGGTTGCCGGCATCGCAGGGTCCTTCCTGGGCCTGATCATCGGCGGGCTCCTGGGTCCGCTGGACTGGAGGCTCGTGTTCCTTGTCTCCGTGCCGGTGGGGCTGGCGGGCACCGTCTGGGCCTACCTGAGCCTGCATGACACGGGGATCAGGCAGCCGGCCAAACTGGATTGGTGGGGCAACGCAACCTTCGCGGTGGGTCTGGTCGCCGTGCTGGTCGGCATCACCTATGGCATCCAACCGTACGGCGGGAACACCATGGGTTGGACCAGCCCATGGGTGCTCACGGCGCTGATAGGAGGCGTCGCGGTGCTGGCAGTGTTCTGCTGGGTGGAGATGAGGATAGACGAGCCCATGTTCCATCTGGCGCTGTTCCGTAGCCGTGCCTTCACCGCCGGAAACCTGGCCTCCCTGATGTCCGGCATCGGCCGGGGCGGCCTGATGTTCATCCTGATTATCTGGTTGCAAGGGATCTGGCTACCGCAGCACGGTTACAGCTTCGAAATCACGCCGCTCTGGGCCGGGATCTACATGCTGCCCCTTACCGCGGGGTTCCTCATTGCGGGCCCCATATCCGGTTGGCTCTCCGACCGCCACGGGGCCAGGTTCCTGGCCACCTTGGGCATGGTGGTGGCAGCGGCCAGCTTCCTGTGGCTGCTGGTGCTGCCGGTGAACTTCAGCTATGTGCCGTTCTCGCTGGCATTGTTGGTCAACGGCCTGGGCATGGGGCTGTTCGCCGCGCCTAACCGGGCCGGCATCATGAACGCGCTGCCACCCAACCGTCGCGGCGTGGGCGCGGGCATGAGCACCACATTCCAAAACTCGGCCATGGTGCTCTCCATCGGAATCTTCTTTTCGCTCATGATCACCGGGCTGGCCAGGACGCTGCCGCAGACACTGACTTCAGGACTGATGGCCCACGGGGTCACCGCCGCCGACGCCGCCAAGGTCGCCCATTTGCCCCCGGTGTCTGTGCTGTTCTCGTCTTTGCTGGGCTACAACCCCGTGCAGACACTCCTCGGGCCGAAAGTGCTGAACACCCTCCCGGCCAAGGACGCCGCCTTCCTCACAGGCCGATCCTTTTTCCCGAGCCTGATTTCCGGGCCGTTCGCCGAAGGGCTGGCTGTGGCGTTCGCCTTTGCCATTGCAGCGTGCCTCGTGGCCGCCTTTGCCTCGGCCCTGCGGGGCGGCAAGTCTCTTTCCTAGGCCCCTCAAACTCCCGCCGAATCGCTGACCCTCTTCACAAACATATGTAAGACATATAGGATCTTCGATGACGCGGGGCAAGGGTGCGGAAAGCCGGGGCCAGCCTGCGGAAGTCCGAATAAATATGTTGACAGCCTTGCTCGGATAGTGAATCCTATAGGAAACAGGATTCCACGAAGGAGTGAAAACTATGGCTTACACCGCCGAAACCTGGCCCATCACCGCGGCCCTGCTCCAGTTCCCCGGCACTGACGCCACGGGACAGCACATCAACGACGCCGATGCTTCCGCTTGGGCCGAGGTCCTGCAGGAAGTCAAAGACGCAGGATTTGCCAACGCAGACCTCACGGACAGCTGGGTCCGTCCGGGCGACCTCAGCAAGGAACGCCTTGCCGAGTTCAAACAGACCGCGGAGCACGTTGGCATTGGCATCCCGGTCATCTCGGCCATCCGCCGCAGCATCATCCACACCCGCGACTGGGCCGAGAACCTGGCATACAGCCACCGAACCATCGATGCCGCAGCCGAACTCGGCTGCGAGGTCGTCTCGTTCGGACTACACCAGGCCATCACCGCCGAGCAGCAAAAGCAGTTGTGGTTCTGGACGGTGGAAGGCTACAAGGATCCAGTGGGGGACAAGGAAGCCTGGGGCAACGCCGTCGCACGCTTGCGGGAACTTGGTGAGCACGCCGCGGATGCCGGCATTCTCGTCTCCCTGGAAATGTATGAGGACACCTACCTCGGCGCCGCCGATTCCTCGGTCCAGCTGGTCCAGGACATCGGGCTGGACAACGTGGGCCTCAACCCGGACCTTGGCAACCTCATCCGCCTCCACCGTCCCATCGAGGACTGGCGCGAGATGGTGGCCAAGACCCTGCCGTACTCCAACTACTGGCACATGAAGAACTACATCCGCGACGAAGACGTGGCCCGCGACAGCTACATCACCATGCCCGCACCGATGGAGAGCGGCCTCATCAACTACCGCGAAGCCTTCAAACTCGCGCTCTCGGTAGGCTTCCAAGGCATCCTGTGCACCGAGCACTACGGCGGCGACGGGCTCAGCATCACGGCGAGCAACCAGGAATACCTCCGGCGGCAGGTTCTTCCGAAGACCGAGAACTACGTCCTCGGCCAGAGCCAGGTAGCCCAGGGCAGGCAGCAGCCTTCCGGCCGGACCGGCTCCAACCAGCCAGTACCCTCCCAACTGGCTGGCGTCTAGAACCATGACAAGGATTTTCGATAACCCCGCAGACTTCGCGGACGATGCCCTGGACGGATTCGTCGCCGCCAACCGCGGCTATGTAGCCCGGGTGGACGGCGGAGTGGTCCGTTCCACCGAAGTCCCCACCGGGCAGGTCGCCTTGGTGGTGGGCGGCGGTTCGGGACACTACCCTGCTTTCGCCGGACTGGTCGGGCCAGGCCTGGCAACTGCATCGGCCTGCGGGAACATGTTCGCTTCCCCGGCGGCGGGCCAGGTTTATCGCGTGGCCAAAGCAGCCAACGCGGGCGGCGGAGTCCTGCTTAGCTACGGCAACTACGCCGGCGACGTGCTCCACTTCGGCCAGGCCCAGTTGCGCCTCAACGCCGAAGGCATCGAGACCCGCACCGTGACTGTTACCGACGACATCGCGAGCGCACCGCTGGACCAGATCGAAAAGCGCAGGGGGATCGCGGGCGACCTCACGGTCTTCAAGATCGCCGGCGCCGCGGCCGAAGCGGGACTGGACCTCGACGCCGTCGAGCGCTTGGCCATCAAGACGAACTACCGCACGCGCTCGCTGGGGGTGGCCTTCGACGGTTGCACCCTTCCGGGCGCCTCGGATCCGCTGTTCCACGTTCCCGCGGGCCAGATGTCCCTCGGCCTGGGCATCCACGGTGAGCCAGGGATTTCCGAGCACAAAATGCCCACGGCTTCCGAGCTCGCCGAACTGCTCGTCTCCAAGCTCCTCAACGACAAACCGGACGACGCCGGAAACCGAGTGGTGGCCATCGTCAACGGCCTCGGCACCGTCAAGTACGACGAACTCTTCCTGCTCTTCGGCAAGATCGAAAAGCTCCTCGGCAAGGCAGGACTGACGGTGGTCGAGCCCGAGTGCGGCGAGCTCGTGACAAGCCTGGACATGTCCGGTCTTTCGCTCACGCTGCTGTGGCTGGACGAGGAGCTCGAACAGTATTGGGCAGCACCCGCGGACACCCCGGCGTTCCGCAAGGGCAACCTCGCGCCGCGCCGGCCCCGCGAGCGAGGGACCGTCACCGCGGTGGACGCGTCCGACGTCGAGCAGCCCACCGCTGCTGCTGCCGAACTCGGCCGGCAGGCCGTAGCCGTGCTCGCCCAGGTGCGGGACGTCGTCGTCGAGCATGAAGAAGAACTCGGCAAGCTGGACGCGATTGCCGGCGACGGCGACCACGGCATCGGCATGCGACGCGGCGTTGAAGCGGCCTTCGCCGCCGCCGAAACGGCAAGCGGAGCCTCGGTGGGTCGGATCCTGACGGCGGCGGGGGAGGCCTGGAGCGAACGCGCCGGCGGAACCTCGGGCGCGCTGTGGGGCTCGGCGATCATTGCGGCCGGACAGGCACTCGGCAACAAAGCGGGCTACTCGAGCGAGGATGCCGCGGCCGCCGTCACTGGTTTTGTGGACGCGATCACCGAGCTTGGCAAGGCCGAGCCCGGCGACAAGACCATGGTGGACGCGCTGCTGCCGTTCCGGGATGCGTTCCTCACAGAGTTCGACGCCGGAGCCCCGGTTGACCGGGCCCTGGCGGCCGCTGCTGCGGCGGCCGAGTCCGCAGCGGCTGAGACTGCGCGGTTGCGTCCGCTGAAGGGCAGAGCCCGTCCGCTCGCTGAGAAGAGCCTGGGCCACCCTGATCCTGGCGCGGTCTCCTTCGGGCTGATCACGGCAAGGATCTCACAACATATCGACGCGCAGCTGGCGTCCCCGGCAGGAAACGGAGTTCAAGCATGAGCACATCAGAGGGCTGGCGGATCATCGTCGGCAATGACGAAGCGGGCGTCGAATACAAGCAGGCACTCATGGCGCTGCTTGAGGCCGATCCCCGGGTGGCGTCCGTCACCGACGTGGGCGTCGGCGCCAACGACTCCACGGCCTACCCGCACGTTGCCGTGGATGCAGCGCGCAAAGTTGCCGAGGGCGAGGCAGATCGCGCCCTCCTGATCTGCGGCACGGGCCTGGGCGTGGCCATCGCGGCCAACAAAGTCCCCGGAATCCGGGCCGTCACCGCGCACGACAGCTACTCCGTGGAGCGCTCGGTCCTCAGCAACAACGCCCAGGTCCTGACCTTGGGACAACGGGTGATCGGCTTGGAACTGGCCAAGAAACTAGTGGGCGAATGGCTGGGCCACCACTTCGACGAAACATCATCTTCCGCCGCCAAGGTGGACGCCATTTGCTCCTACGAGCCCGATTACACAAAGGCAATGTGACATGACTGAATCAACAAGCAGCGCCGCAGGCGATGGAAGCGCGGCCCGGAAGATCGCCGTCGTCGGCTCCGGTTACATGGGCGGCGGGATCGCGCAGGTCCTGGCCCTCGGCGGAGCACGTGTGGCGTTGGCGGATGTGTCCGCGGAAATCGCGCAGAAGAATTACGACCGCCTACTCGTCGAGTCGGACGAATTCGTGGCCGCGGGCCTCTTTCCTGAAGGTTCCACGGCAATCCTGAAGGCCAATCTGTGGGCTGCCAAGGACATTGAAGAGGCCGTGGCGGACGCCGACTTCATCGAAGAAGCCGTCCCGGAGATCCTCGACATCAAGCACCAGACCCTGGCCCGGATCAGTGCCGCTGCCCGTCCGGACGCGCTGATCGGCTCCAACACTTCCACCATTTCCATTGCCGATCTCGCCGAAGCCGTGGTTGGTCCGGAGCGATTCCTGGGCGTGCACTTCTCCAACCCGTCACCGTTCATCCCGGGCGTCGAGGTCATTCCCCACGCCGGCACCACGCCGGAGACCGTGGCTGCGGCCCGCGAACTGGTCCACGCCGCCGGCAAGCAGACCGCCGTCGTCAAGGACGTCACCGGTTTCGTGCTCAACCGGCTGCAGTACGCGCTTTTCCACGAGGCCGCGCAGCTGGTGGAGCAAGGGATCGCAACAGCCGACGACGTCGACACCCTGGTCCGTACGACGTTCGGCTTCCGCTTGCCGTTCTTCGGCCCGTTCGCGATCGCGGACATGGCCGGACTGGACGTCTACAACTTCTGCTACAAGTCGCTGCAGACCGGATTCCCGGAACGCTTTGCGACGCCGAAGATCCTGAGCGACCTCGTGGAGGCGGGAAAGCTGGGCACCAAGACCGGGGCAGGCTTCCTCAACGTCCCGGCGGAACGGACGCCTGAACTCATCGCTTACCGGAACAAGGCCTACGTGGCCATGCAGAAGCTCCTCGACGAGCTCGGCCCGGCCCCCATCAACTAGTCCCGACATTCACAGGAGAATACCCATGAGCACCTTCCCCGCAGAACGCACCGCAATCGCCACCGGCGCCGTCTCCGAACGCGGCATCGGCCGGGCTACCGTCAACTACCTCGCAGCACAGGGCTGGAACATCGGCATCATCGACCTCGACGACGCCCTCTGCAAGAGCACCGCCAAGGAAATCGCCGCCGAATACGGCGTGCAGGCCTATGGCGTGGGCGCCAACGTGGCCGATGAAGCTTCCGTGCGCTCGGCGATCGACACGCTCGAGGCCGAGTTGCCGCAAATCGTAGCCTTGGCCAACGTCGCAGGCGTCAGCTCACCGATTCCGTACCTGGAACTCGAGCCCGCCGAATGGAACCGTGTCCTGAGCATCAACCTCAACGGCGTCCACTACGCCACCCGCCGCGTGGCCGAATCCATGGTCAAGAACCGGATCGGACGCATCGTGAACATCTCCTCGGTGTCCGCACAGCGCGGCGGCGGGACGTTCTCCAAAACCCCGTACTCGGTAGCCAAAGCCGGAGTCATCGGGCTGACCCGCGCCACCGCCCGTGAACTGGGGGAGTACGACATCACCGTCAACGCCATTTCTCCCGGCCCCATCGACACCGACATCATGGGCGGCACCCTCAGCGAGGAACGCAAGGACGAACTCACCAAGGACCTCGTGGTGAACCGCGTGGGCTCCACCCGGGACATCGCTGCCGCCATCGCTTTCCTCATCAGCGAAGACTCCGGCTACATCTCGGGCCAGACGCTGAATGTCGACGGCGGCCTGTACATGCACTAATGCCTGAAACCTGACTACTCAACACTGATTTCTCAATTCTGATTACTCAACGAGGAGTTTCGATGTCCGCTGTAACAACGTCCACGAAGGAGATGCTGGATTCGCCGGTCCTGAAATCGGCGATCCGCAAGGCTGCCTTCCGGCTCATGCCGATGCTGGTCATCCTCTATGTGGTCTCCTTCCTCGACCGCACCAATGTCGGTTTCGCCGAAGCTGCGCTCGGCGCTGACAAAGGCGTCTCGGCCGGGGCGTTCGCGCTCGGTGCCGGTATTTTCTTCATCGGTTACGCGATCTTTGAAATCCCCAGCAACTTGCTGCTCAAGAAGGTCGGCGCGAAGATCTGGCTCGCCCGAATTGCGATCACCTGGGGCATCGTCTCGGCCTGCTTTGCATTCGTGCAGGGCGAGACGTCCTTCGTGATCCTGCGGTTCCTGCTCGGCGTGACCGAGGCGGGCCTGTTCCCGGGCGTCATCATGTACCTGGCCGAGTGGTTCCCGAACAAGGTGCGCGTGCAGATGTTCGCGATCTTCTACCTCGCGCAGCCGTTCTCCCAAATGATCGGCAACCCGCTCTCGGGCTGGCTCATCAACATCGGCGATCAGCTTCCCGGCGTCCGCGGCTGGCAGGTCATGTTTTTCACCGAGGGCATCCTGGCCGTGCTCGCTGGCATTGCGGCTTTCTTCTTCCTGATCAACGGCCCGGAGAAGGCCAAGTTCCTTAACCTCGACGAGAAGTTCGCGCTCAAGGAGATCATGACGGAGGAAGACACTGTCAAGGATGAAACCGGGCCGCGGGGCGTGTTCGCGGCGATGCGCAACGGCCGGGTTTGGTACTTCACCCTCATCTACTTCTGCCTGCAGATCGCCGTTTACGGCGTCACCTTCTTCCTCCCGCAGCAGGTTTCTTCGCTGACGGGCCAGAAGGTGGGCCTCGCCGTCGGCCTCCTGATCGCGGTTCCGTGGTTCTTCGGAATCTTCTCCTGCTACCTGATCGGCCGGGCAGCCAACACGGTTGCCAAACGACGCATGTTCGGCACGGTGCTGTTTGTATCGACAGGTCTGTGCATCCTTGGTTCGGCGTGGGCCGGCACCAACCACCAGCCGGTGCTGGGGATGATCTTCATTACCCTCGCGGTATGCAGCTTCCTCGCCGTCGGGCCGGTCGTCTGGGCCTACCCCACGGCATTCCTCGCCGGTTCCGCAGCCGCGGCCGGCATCGGCCTCATCAACTCGCTGGGCAACCTGGGCGGTTTCGTGGCTCCGATCCTTCGGACCGCGGTCAACAGCGCTACGGCGGACCCCACCGGATCGGCCGGGGTCTACGCGCTGGGAATCCTGCCCTTCCTGGCGGCCGCCATGATGTACGGCACCCGGGCATTCAGGAACAAGGCCGACGATCTCCTCGGCAAGTAGCCCGTTGTACATCGGGGTCAGCACCAAGATGTACATGGGCTACCGGCATAGCATGTCTTGGCTGGAGCAAGTGCGAAGTGAAGTGGACGCCCGTCCGGCCCTTGTGGCCGGGCGGGTGGTCCCGTTTGTGATCCCGTCGTTCCCCATGTTGCCCGACGCCGTCCGGATTCTGGAAGGCTCTTCGCTGCGCCTGGGCGCCCAGAACTGTGGCTGGGCTGAGGGTCCGTGGACCGGTGAAGTGTCACCGTCCCTGCTGGCGGAGCTCGGTGTGCGGCTCGTGGAGATCGGACACGCGGAACGACGCCGGCACTTCGCCGAGGACGACGCCGTCGTCGCATTGAAGGTCCGGGCCGCAGTGGATGCGGGTTTGATCCCGCTACTGTGCGTGGGCGAGGAGGCCGTCGCCGATCCGGCGGTGTCGGCGTCGTTCGTGTTCCGGCAGATCTCGGCCGCCGTCCGGGACGACTGGACGACGGCGGCCCGCTTGGTTATTGCGTACGAACCGGTGTGGGCCATCGGCGCTGCCGAGCCAGCCGGCGCGGCTTACGTGTCCGACGTCGTCGCTCACCTCCGGGGCTTGCTCGCCGAACATGGCCTCGCCAAGCTGCCGATCATCTACGGTGGCTCCGCCAAACCGGGGCTCCTGCCTGAACTGCGGGGCGTGTCTGGACTTTTCCTAGGCCGCTTCGTCCACGACGCCGCGAATTTCGGGGCTGTACTCGACGAAGCGCTGGGCTTGCCCAACTGAGTGGCATTTAATGTCGTTTTCAGCCCTCAAAACGACAACTAATGCGAGTTAGTTGGGCTGCCGCGCTGGCACAGGCCCACAAAGCCGCCCAGCTGCTCCAGACCCTCCGGCCGGGTCGGCAGGTAGTTTGTCAGCTCCGGTGAGCGAACGACGACGGCGCGCCACTGACCGCGCGACACCGCCACATTGATCCGGTTGCGCGAGAGTAGGAACTCCATGCCGCGGGGCACCTCGGCGGCAGCGGATGCAGCCATCGAGACGATCACCACGGGAGCTTCCTGGCCCTGGAACTTGTCCACGGTCCCGACCCGCACGCCGCGAAGTCCGGCCGCCCTCAGTGCGTGCTGGATGAGCTGCACTTGGGCGTTGTAGGCAGCCACCACGAGGATGTCCTTTTCGGCCAGTGGCCGCTCCTCGGATGATTCCCGTGGGTCCAGCCAAGCCAGGCCAAGGTGTGCCCTGACGTGGCGGACTACCTCCGCGGCTTCTTCGGGAGACTGCGTGGAGTTGCCGCTGTGCTGGACGTAGACGCATTCGACGCCGGCCCGAACTCCGGAGAGCCGCCGCGTCGAAGCAGCCGGTGCTGAATGCAGCCGGCCATCGTAGGACAGTTCTGACACGGCAGCGCACAGATCCGGGTGCATGCGCCACGACGTCGCCAGGAAGTAGCCGAGCTCCGCGGGCAGCGTGTGCATGCCGTTGGCCAGCCAGCCGAGAGCTGATTCATCAACGGGTTCGGGGTGCTTGCCCTGGGTGACTTGGGGAAGTTGCTGCGGGTCGCCGAGGAGCAGCAGTCTCTTCGTTGCCCGGCTCACGGCGAGGGTGTTGGCGAGCGAGAACTGACCGGCTTCGTCGATCACGAGCAGGTCCAGGGACTGCGCCGAGACGGTCTTTCCTGTCATCGTCCACGCCGTGCCGCCGACCAAGCAACCTCCTGGCGAGGCAAGCAGTCGCTCAATGTCGTCCTTGGCCTGCTGGTCCCAGGGAACGGGATCATCGTGCTTCATTTCCTTGGCGATGAGGGCAGGGTCCACCCCGGCCTTCACCGCGGCGTGGAGCATGTGCTCGACGACGGCGTGGGACTGCGCAACAACCCCTACCTTCCAACCTTCACGCACCAGCCGAGCGATAACCTGCGAGCCAACGTAGGTCTTGCCCGTTCCCGGCGGCCCTTGAACAGCCAGGTATGACTGGTCCAGATCCGATACTGCGGCGGTGATGGCGTCCACATATGCATCGTCCCCGGACCCGACGGCGGGCAGTTCCGGGAGCGTTGCCAGCCTCGGGGGGTTCCGGCGCAACAGGTCCAACGCCGGATCCTTGGGCCACGACGGCAGGCTGGAACGAAGTTTGATGGCCAGTTCGCTCAAGGCCTTCCGTTGCCCGTCCGTAGTGACCGGAGCATCGGGCGTCAGGGCCATGGGAAGCTGCGAGTATTCCTCGGCACCCTTGGGCAGTCGCTCCGAAATCGTCACGACATCCGAAGCGCCGTCGTCGGGCCCCGAAAGCGCGCCGCCGTCATCAAGGCCCTCGGGATCGCCAACCTCGATCACCTCGGTGCCGGACATTCCCGACCTGCCGAGGGTGCTTTCGTTCTTGCCAAGGAAGGCCCCCGGGAGCGGAGGACCGTACAGCCGGAAGTACTTCTTGCCGGGCGCAAAGCCGGAGCCGTCGGCGGCGTGGCCGAACAGCCGTACCTTCCGTGCCGGGTTGCTGCGCGGAGTTGGTTTGGCCCAGTCCTCCAGCACTTCGCCGCTTTCCACGATGAAGCAGTCCCTGGTGTCTTCCCACTCGGAGACTGGCCGGTCCAGGCGGTCGAAGTGTCCCCACCAGAATTGCTTGTCCTCACGCCGGTGAAAGCCGACCGCTGCCGCCACCATGGCCACCGCCCGGTTGTCGTTGGAGCGGAGGGAATCGTCCGGCAATTCGGCCAGGTAGTCGAGGAGGGCCGTTTCCTCGGGCGCGGCCTCGTACTTGTCCGGCTCGGTCTCCGCGGGCAGCTCGGGTCCCGAAGCGGCCGGAAGACCGGGTTCAATGGAGCGTTCCGCTGCCAAGCCCAGCAGCCAATTCCGCAGTTCCAGGGTGGAGAGGCAGTCGTATTCGTTGTAGTCGGAGATGCCCGCCAGGATGGTTGCCGCTTCGTTGTCGCGGTGCGCGTCCCGGGCCGTGCAGTAGTTGGCGTAGGCAACCACGGAGGCTCCGGCGTCGGTCACGTCGCCCGAACGCAAATGTTCGCCCATGTACAGGGGCTCGAGTTTCTTGATGCTGTAGGAGTCTTCAGAGATGCGGATGCTGTGCCGCACGGTGTCGTAGAGGTCCACCAACACGCCTTCGCGGAGGAGGTTGTCCACGGCGGCTTCGCCCACGGTGTGGATGACCGACAGGTTCCGAAGCGCGGTTTTCTCATAGGCCGCGTAGTGATAGATCCGCATGTCCGGATACTTCATGCGGCGTTCTTCCACGTAGTCGAGGAAATCGATGAACGCCTGCCGTTCCTCTGCCCGGGAATGTGCCCAGAACGGCTTGAACACCGGAGATCCGCCCGGCTCCGTCGGATTTTCCACGACCCCGAACAAGTACTCCAGCCCCCAGCGGCCGGTTACCGGGTCCTGCCACAGGGGGTCTCCCTCGAAGTCGAAGAAGATGTCTCCCGCGTCGGGCCGGGGGAGACGGGCCAGGGAGTTGGACTCCAGGACGGAATAGCTGATGCTCTTCGCGGTACCCGCCTTGTCGGTGTAATTGACGGTGCCATCGGGTGTGGCCGTTCCGGTTTGCAGTCGGGCCTGTTCCTGCAGTCGCCGCGTGGCGGAATCCGCGGCGTCGGGCATCCCGGCAAGGGCATCGATGGTGGAGATGCCGTTTTCCATGAGCTTCTTGCGCCGGGTGATCCTCATCCCCGCCACCATCAGCAGATCCCGGCGGAGGCGCACTTGTTCTTTGCAGTAGTCGCAGCGCCCGCACGCGGTGACTCCGGGCGCGCCCCATTGGATAGGCTCCAGCCGCGAACGGTGCGCGTCCGTCAATGTGAGGAAACGGTCCCGGCGTTCACGGAACACCGGCAGGATATCGGCGAGCCGGTGGTCGCTGTGCACGTAGTCGAAGCCGCCAGCGTCCGATCCGGCAGCGTCCCGCTGGATGGTAGCCCCGAGGACAAGGGTCAGATCCGGGGCCGGAGTGATTCCTGCCTTGAGCAGCTGGTCGCCGTAGGCAGCCAGTTGCAACAGCGCTGTGACCTTGGCGTGGCGGGCGAGCTTGGTGTCGTACACCGCGTAGCTGCCGTCCGGCTGCTTGACGAGGAAATCGGACCGTCCGTGAAACTGGCCGTCGAAGAACGCCGCCTGGAAGACCACATCCGCGCCCGACCGCAGCGGCTCAATCGATTCCGCATGCTTGGCTTGCAGGGTGGCGCGGTCCATGGCATCGGCGGGAACGACGTCGAACACGCCCTTGCGCGTCAGCGGATCCCAGGTGCCGAACTCGGCCACGAAACGGTCCAGCACCCTGTGCTCGTGAACGTCGCCTAGCGCGGCGGTCCGTTCCAGCATTTCGTCGACGGCGAAGGCCGGCTTCTGCGAAAGGCCGAGCTTCTCATCCAACTTGCGCAGCAACTGGTACTCGCAGGTGGAGGCGGTGACGAGGTCGCTGGCGGAAAACACCAAGTCCTGCGCTTGCCCTGCATCTACTGAATCGAGAAAAAACACCGTGCCCCCAGACCGTTGAGCTGATGAAGCCAAGCTATCAGTGCGGTCCGACAGTAAGGCAGCCCTGGGTCAGCGCGGTGGCGTCAGCTGGCGAAGCGGAGGGTGATCACCAAGCCGATGAGTGCGACCACGCCGGCCAGGATCATGGCTGTCCTCGGATTGCCGAAGTTGAGGGTCCATCCCAGGCCGAAGCGCCGCGGAACCATCAGTGCGTGGTCTTCGCGGTTGACGTAGAACAAACCGCTCCGCCAGTATTTGTCGTCCTCCCGGTGGGTTAGCCCGGTGTCCTCCTCGCCCTCGTCACTCGCGCGGTTGTTCCCGGCGAAGACAACGACGGCGACCGCGACGGCGGCCAGGATCGGGAGCGCGACCATCAGCGGCGCCCATGGCGTGACCGTGCCCGTCCACATCAGCAATGATGACCCCAGCATTGCCAGGTCGATCATGGCGAGCAATCCGAGGAGTGCCTTGGCGCCCAGCAGCATGTACCGGCGGTGCCATTGGGCGGAGCCTGCCGGGTGCGCCGGGTCGATGTCGGGCCGGCTGCGGAAGAGGATCGCAGCCGCGATGCCCACGAGCAGCGCGGTCACGCCGACTTGCACGAATACCAGTGAGAAGGCGGTGCCGATCGATTTGGCGGCCAATCGATTGGGCATGCCTTTCGCGCCGTAGTGCACCGCGAGCACGTCCGGCATGGACGGGTAGCTGATCACGCCGATCACCACAGTGGCGATAGTGATGATCAATGCCGGCGCCAGCCAGAGCCAGGGAAAACGGGGTGGATCGGTCCGCAATTCGGTGTCCACCGCGATGACTTGGCGGACGCCCTCATACCAACCTCCGGCGGCTTTGGCGGCCCGGATTTCGTGGTTGGCCAGGAAGAAGCAGCCGTACCAGAAGCCGACGAGCACCAGCACCGACAGCGGCAATAGCAAGGTTTCGCCTGTCATTCCGTAAATGGCAAGGCAGACCCCTATGGCGTACGATCCCGCTCAGAAGAACCCGCCAACGATAGATGCGGGTCTGCCTGACCACGGTCGGGTCGTCGGCACGCTGGGACGGTACCCGGACCCCGAAAGGCACCGTCGGACTGTTGATCGCGGGCAGGACCAGCGCGATGGCGAGCACCAGTGCCGCCAATGCGGAGCTCAGGACAATGGCAACGGTCATGGTGTTTCCTCAGGCTGCGTGGTTCCAAATGAATCGAGTATCGACCGGCAGGACTCAAGGACTTCGTCGGCCGATAGTCCCCGGGCGACGGCATCGGCGAGCAGGGTCCGTGCCCTCGCGGTCCATTCCGCGCCGAACGGCGGGTCCGCGACCGCCGGGGTCACCACCGCGCCGGTCTTGCGGTTGAGCTGGATCAGGCCTTGCTGGCGCAACAGGTCGTAGGCTTTGTTCACGGTGTGGAAATTGATCCCGAAGTCCGCAGCGAGGGTCCTGGTGGCCGGCAACGAACTGCCTTCGACCAGCACGCCGTCGGCGATTGCCTCCACGATCTGATCCCGCAGCTGCTGGTAGATCGGTATGTCGCTGGCTAGGTCTACGTTGAGGATCATGGCTCACACCTCCGTCTTTATTATATAAGTTATAGAACAAGTAGCGGAATCCTCACTACCCGGAAAGCAGGCTCCGAATGACCACGTCTGACGCCCAAGCCGCCCAAGATCCGGCCTTCGAAGCCGCATACCAGGCAGCCCAAAAGAGCCTTCGCGAAGGCGGCATTCCCATCGGCGCAGCGCTCGCCCGCGGCGGGGTGGTGATCGCGAGCGGGCACAACGAACGGGTCCAGAACGGCGATCCCATCGCGCACGGGGAAATGTCGGCCCTCCGAGCCGCCGGCCGGCAGAAGAGCTACCGGGACACCACCCTCTATACGACCCTCGCGCCGTGTGCCATGTGCACGGGCACCATCATCCAGTTCAAAATCCCGCGCGTGGTGGTGGGGGAGGCCCGCACCTTCGGCGGCGAATTCGAGCTGCTGCGGTCCCGGGGCGTAGAGGTGATTGTCCTCGATGACCAGCGGTGCGTGGACATGATGCGCACGTTCCAGGAAGAGAATCCGGAACTGTGGGCCGAGGACATCGCCGAGTAAGACCGGCGCGAGCAACGGGAAATCCGGCGAGGCAAAAAGCATCTGGCCACAGCCAAACCCCAAGCGTAGGCTGACAGCATCGGCGTCGGTGCCGGGGGTCCGCGTCGATACCCAATCGATCAAGGAGGACTCATGAGTGTTGTGCGCGAATTCATGACCACCAATGCCCAGTGCGTCAAAGAAGAGCAGTCGCTGCGTGACGCGGCTGTCCTGATGCGCGATCTGGACGTCGGTTCGCTGCCCATTTGCGGCAACGATGGAAGACTCAAAGGATTCATCACTGACCGCGACATTGTGGTCAGGTGCGTTGCTGAGGGACTGGATGCTGACCGGCTCACTGCGGCGGATCTCGCCCAGGGCACGCCGATCTGGATCGATGCAGATGCCAGCATCGACGCCGCCATCGACCTGATGGAAAAGCACCAGATCCGGCGCCTTCCGGTCATCACCGACCACAAGTTGGTGGGAATCATCAGCCAGGGCGATATTGCCCGCAACTACACCGAGGAGCGCGTAGGCGAATTGGTGGAGCACATCTCCGCTAAGACCCCCATGGCGCAACTGGGCTAACCGCAACTTTCGCACCCATCAAGCGTCACGGCCCGCCGGCCGTGGCGCTTCCGTGTGCGGTAATCCGCGCCGTCTTTAGCCACGGCGAACCCCGTAAGGCAAAATGTCATGGTGACCCATCTTCCCCAAAGCCAGTCAGCACAGTCCCAGTCAGCAGACGCCGCCATCCACACCGTGATCGCCGACGAGCTCGGTGTGAAGGCCTGGCAGGTCAAGGCCGCGGTTGACTTGCTCGACGCCGGATCGACCGTCCCGTTCATCGCCCGGTACCGCAAGGAAGTCACCGGGACGCTCGATGACACCCAGTTGCGCGAGCTCGAGGAACGGCTCAGGTACTTGCGGGACCTTGAGGACCGCCGTCGAACTGTGCTTGAGGCGATTGCCGCCCAAGGCAAGCTGACTCCGGAACTGGAGGCCGCCGTCGTCGGCGCGGATACCAAGTCGCGGCTGGAAGACATCTACCTGCCCTTCAAGTCGAAGCGTCGCACCAAAGCACAGATCGCCCGCGAAGCCGGTCTGGAACCGCTCGCCGATGTGCTGCTCGGGAACCCGCAGCTCGAACCTGAGCGTGAGGCCGCCAAGTACCTCAACGCCGAGCACTCCATCGACGATGCCTCCGCGGCGCTTGCCGGTGCCCGCTCGATCCTCGTGGAACGGGTCTCCCAGGACCCCGATCTCGCCGAGACGCTGCGCGAGCGCTTGTGGACGCAGGGGCGGATGGTTTCGCGTGTGAAGAAGGGAAAGGAACTCGAGGGGCAGAAGTTCAAGGACTACTTCGAGTTCTCCCAAGTGCCTTCCGGCATGCCCGGCCACCGCGTGCTCGCCCTCTTGCGTGGCGAGAACGACGGCGTCCTGGAGCTTGATCTCGCCGAGGCAGAACCAGCCGACGACGACGCCCTGGCCGCCGCACGCGGCCGGTTCGAGAACGCCGTGGCCAAGTGCCTCGGGGTCGCCGAGCGTGGCCGGCCCGCCGATGCGTGGCTTGTGCAGACGGCACAGATCGCCTGGCGCTCGCGCATCCTGGACCGTTTGAGCAACGACTTGCGCGGCCGCATGTTCGCGCAAGCCGAGGATGAAGCCGTACGGGTCTTCGCCGCCAACCTGCGCGATGTGCTCCTTGCAGCCCCGGCCGGAAACCGTGCCACTCTGGGCCTGGACCCGGGATTGCGTACGGGCGTGAAGGTGGCGGTCGTCGATGGCACCGGCAAAGTCGTAGCCACCGACACCGTTTATCCCCACGCCCCGGCCAAGAAGTGGGACGAGGCCTTGGTGACGCTGGAGCGTTTGGCGCGGCAGCACGGCGTCGAGCTCGTCGCGATCGGCAACGGCACGGCGTCGCGCGAAACCGACAAGCTCGCCGTGCAGCTCATCAAGTCGCTGGCGGCATCCGGCGGGCCGACGTTGCAAAAACTCGTGGTCTCCGAGGCAGGGGCGTCCGTGTATTCGGCATCTGCGCTCGCGGCCGCGGAACTGCCCGGCATGGACGTGTCCTTGCGGGGGGCCGTTTCGATCGCCCGACGCTTGCAGGATCCGCTGGCTGAACTGGTGAAGATCGAACCGAAGTCGATCGGCGTGGGGCAGTACCAGCACGATGTCACGGCTGCCAAGCTCGACCGTTCGCTGGACGCCGTCGTCGAGGACTGCGTGAATGCGGTGGGCGTGGACGTGAACACGGCGTCGCCCGCGCTGCTGGCCCGCGTGGCCGGCGTCGGGCCGCTTCTCAGCGAGAACATCGTGGCGTACCGCAACGAGAACGGCCCCTTCGCTAAGCGGGCCGACCTCAAGAAGGTGCCGCGACTGGGTGCCAAGGCCTTTGAGCAGTGCGCGGGCTTCCTGCGCATCACCGGGGGAGCGGAACCGCTCGACGCGTCCAGCGTGCACCCGGAAGCGTATTCGGTGGCCCGAAAGATCGTTGCCGCCGCGCGTGGGGCTGCCGTGTCCTCGCTCGATCCTCAGGCGTTCGTGGACGGGACCTTCGGCCTGCCCACGGTGCGCGACATCATGTCCGAGCTCGAAAAGCCGGGCCGCGACCCCCGCCCGGCATTCGCGGCGGCGACGTTCTCCGAGGGCATCGAGAAGATTTCCGACCTCAAGCCCGGCATGATCCTGGAAGGCACGGTCACCAATGTGGCAGCGTTCGGGGCTTTCGTGGATGTCGGAGTACACCAGGACGGTCTGGTCCACGTGTCCGCATTGTCTAACAAGTTCGTGTCCGATCCCCGCGAGATTGTGAAGTCCGGACAGGTCGTCCGCGTGAAGGTCCTAGAGGCGGACCCGGAGCGGAAACGGATTTCGCTCACCCTCAGGCTCGACGACGAACCTGGCACGGCGGGCGGGTCCGGTTCCCGGGGCGGCGGGCGTGGCGGCGAGCGCGAGCGGCGCCAAGGCGAGCGGGGTCAGCGCGGCCCGGCCCAGCAGCTTGGGCAGGGTGCGAAGGCTGTTCTTGCTAAGGGTGCGCCTGCTCGCAAGGCGGTTCCTGCGAAGGTGGCCGCCCCTCAAGCGCCGGTCAACACGGCCATGGCCGAAGCGTTGCGGCGGGCCGGGTTGGGGAAGTAGCCGCACACCCGTCGTCCGGCCCCGACACTCGAATGCTGATATTTCTGAAGGGATGCTGCTGATTCCCGACGTATAAGTGGCATCATGTAGGAGATCAGCAGCGTTAGCTTGTGCCAGGGGGGGGCCATGATTCGAACGCGCGGGCAAGGGAAGAGGACGCGGACGTTCAGGCCTAGATGGTGGTTGTATGCCATCTTCGCCATGGAGTTGTGTGTTGCCTTGGCGGTGGGGCTGCCCTACCTCTTCGGCGATGATTCTTGGGAAGCCTGGGGATGGCCGGTCTGGATTGCGGATGCTTTTTCGTTGCTCGTGGTGCCGGCAGTGGTTTTCGCAACATTTTCTTTGGTGCGCCAGCAGCTCCGGGAGCGGGCTGAAGCCTCCCGGACCACCCGCTTGATGGACACGGTGCTGAGCACCAGCCGGGAGTGGTTGTGGGCCATAGGACCTGACGGGCGCTTCACCTTCTCCAGTCCGGCGGGCGTGGATTTGATCGGCTACGAGCCTTCAGAGCTACTAGGCAGGCATTTCCGTCTGATCATTGACCCTGATGATCTGGCCGACGCCCTGCAGGGAAGGGCTTCCACTCAGGATGCTGCCGACGGGTGGTCCGGACTTCACGTCGTGTGCCGCCACAAGGACGGCAGCAGGGTTCTGGTCGAGGTGTCGGGAAGAGCACTTCGCGACGCCGCTGGACGCCCAAGTGGTTTTGAGGGGACCAGCAGGGCCCTTGATCCCGGGACACGGGACTCGCTGGCTACCGGCGAAATCAGGAGCCGGATCGAGGCGGTGCTCGCCAGGCGTTCCTTGATGACGGCATTCCAACCCGTCCGCTCCCTGGAATCCGACTCAATCGTTGGGGCCGAAGCCTTGACCCGGTTCCCGGGATCTCCGGGCATTTCCCCCGAGATGATGTTCGCTGAGGCTACCACCGTCGGACTGGATGTTGAGCTGGAGATACTTGCCCTCGAGACCGCACTCGCGGCGGCGAAGGGACTGCCGCTTGCCTTGTCGGTTTCCGTGAATCTCTCACCCCGGGCATGCCTTGACGCGCGACTCTCCGATATTGTTGCGCACTCTGGAATATCGACGGGCCGGATCGTGCTCGAGGTGACGGAACGCCACCACGTTGTTGACTATGGTCCCCTCGCTGCGGCGCTTGCACCTTTGCGCTGCCGCGGTTTGAGGATCGCCGTTGATGACGCAGGTGCTGGCTTTGCGTCCATGCGCCACATCCTGTTGCTCAAGCCCGACGTGATCAAGCTGGACAGGGAGATCATCGCCGGCATCGACACGGACCCGGGCCAGCGGGCACTGGGGGCGGCCATGGTCGGCTTCGCGAAGGAAATCGGGGCAGCCCTCGTCGCCGAAGGGATCGAAACCGAAGCCGAGCTAAGTGCGGTAGTCGAGCTCGGCATGACCGCAGGGCAGGGCTACCTGCTGGGCCGGCCTTCGGTGCGGCCGGAGGAATGGGCACAGTGGGATGAGGCGTTCCAGCACCGGGGAAGACCAAAGACATCGATGAAGCCCGGGCCTAACTAGTCCCCACCGGCTCCCAGCCTTCGCAGGCCCCCGGCTCAGGCCGGGTCCCTCGCCGGCGTGGGCCCACGCAGTAGGTGTCGTTTTGAGGCTTGAGAACGACACCTACTGCGAGTTAGTTGCGTTAGAGATGGCCTGAGCTGGCACTCATTTTGCCGCCAAACAACACTCAATTCTGCACAATCAGCACCTAGTCCCGACTTTCCTCTAACAATGCAACTTACGATGGTCACTCACTTGCTACAACTCAAAGGGGAGAGAAATGGGCATTGGGAAGAAAATACGAAGCGTCATTACTGTCGCGGTGACGAGCGCCGCTCTGTTGCGTGGTGGGATGAACGGCCGGTGAAAACCACGCCTTGGTTGCCCATCGTCACGACCCAACTGGTTGCAGCGCTAGGGCTGCTGGCGTTGCTCGTTCGATTCGACGCCCGCTGGTATGACTACATTTGGGTTGTCGCCTTGGTGGCATACGAGATCTTGGTTATGCGGGCGCTCGTCCGTCGGGAGAACAAGTAGCCGCAACGACTAAAACGACCGCGGCGCCCGCGAAGGCGGCCCCTCAGCCGCCGGTCAACACGGCCATGGCGTAAGCGCTGCGCCGGGCCGGGTTGGGGAAGTAGCTTCTCCGGCGCCTACTCGTGTGTCACGAAGCCGGTGATGTCGGATGGGCTCCCGAGTCCGGGGTGGGAGCGGGAGCCTTCTGCCACGGCCAACGCCCGGTGATCTCAAGCTCGATGGAGAAGCTCAAGAACGTCCGGATCAGCACGATGACCGCCAGCACCCCCACGCTCTCAAAAGTGGGGGTGACTGCGACAGTACGAATGATGTCCGCGGCCACCAGGAATTCGAGGCCAAGCAGGATGGAGCGTCCCAGAAGCTGCCTGTAGGAGCGGTAGACCGAAAGCGGCGCCGAGCTTGCCGGCAGGCGTTTGGGCTTGTAACCGCGCAGGGCAAGGGGTATCGAGGCGACGGCTCCCACAACCATCACTGCCACACCCGCAAAGTCCATGTACCGGCCGACGGCCTCGATGATTTGCTGGAAATCCATCAGTCCCCTTGTCCCAGGCTACGGTGCCGGGATCGGGAAGAACGCGCGCGGATCCTGCAACAAGGCCGGGTAATCGAAGTCCGCGCGGTCGATGATCTTGGTGACCTCGAAGTTGCGGCCGAAACGTCCGTCTTCCAAGGTGATCGGGCGGCCGTGGATCTTGCCCAGGGCAAACTTGGCGCCGCCCTCGATGGGGACGAGGACAGGCGTGTTCCCGGGGAGGGTCCGGAAGGCCTCGTCCTGGCGCTGGCGGTTGCGGGTGGGCTTCTTCACCAGTTGCTTCGGGGCCTTGCGGGCGGTCTTGCCCGGGCGACGGGACGTTTCCGAAGCGTAGACGAATTGGTAACCGTCGCCGTCGGTGTTCGCTGCCTTGGCCTTGCCCGCTGCCGGCATCCCCACCTTGTCGATCTTCTCGGGTTCGACGTCGCCCACCGGAGCGCGAAGCACCCAGATGAAGTCGTCGTAGGGGTCTTCGGGGATGAACTCGTGACTGGGCTCGGGCCAGAGGTACTCAAGGTCGTTCGGAGTGTCCGGAAAGAGCTCGGCGTAGAAGCGGGGCTCTTTCTGGAGCAGCTTGGAGCGGTGGCTCAGGTGGAAATCGGCGTCGCCGAGCCACGGCGGCATCGGAATCTTGGAGGCGTAGTCCGGGTGGGCTGCCTGGGGCGCGAACTCCGTGATGCTGGCGCGGGTGTTGTCCGGGTTGCCGCGGGCGACCCATTCGTCCACCATGGCCAGGCCGTAGAGAGTGAGTGCGGGAACGTAGCCCATCCACATGCGGATAGCGGGGTGGGAGGGCCGGCCGAACTCGGGGATCACCAGTGCGCGAAGGATCTGCAGTGCTTCGACACGCTGCTTGCCTAGCCTTGCGGTGTCCAAGACGGCAGCACTTTGCTTGAAATCGGGGAACGGGAGGAAGGTCTGCATCCTTTCAGTTTGGGGGCCGAACGGCGTAGATCCAAGTTGGCGCGGTGTGGCCTTCCCCTCGCTCGTGGTATCGGGGCCCTGAAGATCGCTTTGGCGGCGATACTTGTCCCATGGAAGCTGCGCCGGAATTCGGCCATGAAGTACCTAGCGGTTTTGCTTGCTGGTGTTGCGGCACCGAGTATCCCGAAGCCAAGATCGTCCGGCTTGGAGCACATCCGGAGGCGGGAGTATGCCTGTCTTGTACTGTCTCGCTCCGAAGCGCCGCGCGTCGGCGGGAGACTCGTGCCGGAAACTGGCCCGCGCGGGCAGTTCTGGGGTCGGTTGATCGAGCCCGCGGCGCGGTAATGGCCCGGCGCTGGCAGCACCATCCGGTGTTTGGGTCCCTGTTGCGGAGAATCAACCGCTTCCTGCCCTGAAGCCCGCTTTGAGGTCCCGCTCGAATGGGGTGCATTCAGTATTCGTCCTACTCTTGTCGGGTGGAAACTTTTGGTGAATCGACGACGACGGCGGCACCTCCGGTTGCCGAACTGCACCTACACATCGAGGGGACGCTTCAGCCCGAGCTGATTTTCGCGCTCGCGGAACGGAACGGGATTGAGCTTCCGTACGCGGATCTGGACGAGTTGCGCGCCCGGTACGAGTTCACGGATCTGCAGTCATTCCTGGATCTGTACTACGCCAACATGGCCGTTTTGCGCACCGAACAGGATTTCGCGGACATGACCAGGGCCTATTTGGCACGCGCCGCGGCCGGTGGCGTGCGGCACGTAGAGGTCATGATGGATCCGCAGGCGCACATCTCGCGCGGAGTGGCACTGGAGACGTGCGTGAACGGTGTGGCGTCCGCACTCGCGACGTCGGAAGAGGAGTTCGGCGTCTCCACGCTCCTGATTGCCGCGTTCCTGAGGGACATGTCCGAGGAATCTGCGCTGGAGGTTTTGGAGCAGCTCCTTGCCATGAAGGCGCCCATTGCCGGCATCGGCCTGGATTCGGCCGAGGTGGGCAATCCGCCGTCGAAGTTCGAACGCCTGTACCGTCGCGCGGCGGAGGCCGGACTGCGTAGGATAGCGCACGCCGGTGAGGAAGGCCCCGCTTCGTATGTGTACGAGGCTCTCGACCTGCTTGGCGCGGAGAGGATCGACCACGGCATCCGCTGCATGGACGATCCGGCCCTGGTGGAACGGCTGGTGGCCGAGCAGATTCCGTTGACCGTGTGCCCCCTGTCCAACGTCCGGCTGCGCGCCGTGGATACCCTGGCCGATCACCCTTTGCCCGCGATGTTGGCGGCCGGGCTGAATGTCAGCGTGAACTCGGACGATCCCGCCTACTTCGGCGGCTACGTGGACGACAACTTCGAGCAACTGGTCGCGGTGCACGGCTTGTCCGTTGCTGACCGGGCCCGCCTGGCCGCGAACTCTGTGCGTTCGTCGTTCGCGGGCGAGTCCCGGAAGGCGGAACTTTTGGCCGAGGTTTCGCATTGGGAGAAGGCTTCCGTTAAATAGTCCGCTCGGGTCGCTGACCGCGCCGCGCGATTGCCTCGATGATTTGCTGTTCGGGTGAGCCCTCGCTGCTTGCAGCGGCAACCGGGGTGGCTTCGTCCAGATGCTCGCTGTAGTAGAGCGCCCTGTCCGGATCCAGATGTGGTCCGATCACTCGAATCGAAGCCAGAACTGTGCGCCGCCGGGCTCCGGGCTCGGTGTGGAAACGGGCGGCGTGAGTCCCGGGTCTTATTTTGGCAGCACCGCGTCCGGAGGCTGAGGTGTGGTGATCGGGTCCGCGTGTCTATGCACGAGTGCCCAAGTGCCGCCTTCCGGGCGATAGATGCTCGTTACCCGCAATTCAAAGGGCGATATTTCAGATCCCCCACCGACCTTGGCCTGCCAGTGTTCCAAGTCCAGGAAGCAAGCAAGACCGGAAGTGACGTGCTTTGTGAGCGCATCAACAGCAGTGACGTGTCCATCTTCGAACCGTGCTGCGGCTGAATCGAGGGCCGCTGATACTTGCTCCCAGCCCACCACCGGAGGACCCCAAGGGTTAGCAAGGGACACATCCTCGCCGTGGGAAAAAACGGCCTTGGCGGGTTCCGGATCGCCTTTGGCAAACTGATCTAACGCTTGATGAAACTGGTCAATGACCTCGTCAAGCTGCATTTGTTCCACCTTCTGACTCATAGGGCATCTGGAGTAGTAGGCGAATCTTAGCGTCTCCGCGCCGGGCCGTCACCGGCTTCTTGAACCTTCCCAAGGGGCAGGGCTCCAGCCGCACCGTCATCAGCGGGTACATCACGATCCAGGGTTCCCGGGGCCTTCGAGGGTACCCCAACCGCCGGCTACTGACCGGTACCCGAGAGTCTTCAATCACTTGCCGACCGTTTGGGCGTAATAGTGGGTCACGACACACGGTGTTTACCAAGAACAGTCGCCAGAATTTACAGAACATTGGCAGACTGCTGAAGGAATGTTCGCCGTTGAAGGAGACCCAGTGGCCAAGTCCACCGTCGAAAAAAGCAGTGCCCGTCTCAAGACCGTCCTGGACGTCTTGGCTGAGGGAACGTGGTCCGAGAAGTCGTTGAATGCCGGCGAGATCCTGGCAGAAGCGATTGTCCGTGTCCCGCTGGATGAGCGCGAGAGTGAGCTGCTTAGTGGAGGCATTCCACGCGGCCATAAGAGCCTGACGACGGAGACCGCGAAGCTGGTCAAAGCTGGCTGGCTGGTCAAGGGCCGTTCGGGCTGGACCATAACCGACGACGGGCTTCGTGCCACAGTCGCTTTCGCCAAGCCGGACGAGTTCGCCAGTGCCCTGGCTGAGGGCACCCCCGTCCCTGCAGACACTCCGCTTCCCACGGCCCCCGCCAAGAAGGCCGCCGCCAGGAAGCCCGCAGCCAAGAAGGCTCCCGCCGCTAAAGCAGCCGCGGAAAAGGCACCGGCCGCCAAGGCCGCGCCTAAGAAAGCTGCCGCACCCAAAGCGGCCCCCGCCGTCGAGAAGCTCGACCAGCCGTCCGCCGTCGCGATCGCCGGTGACTTCAACACGATTCTCGGCGCTCCGGAGGACTGGGCTCCGCAGTACGACGAGGTGCAGATGAAGTTCAATTCCCGTCGTAAGGTGTGGACCCTCGCCGCCACGCTGCCTGCCGGTTTCTACACCTACAAGATCGCGCTGAACCGCTCGTGGGACGAGAACTACGGCGCGTTCGGCGCGCGTGATGGTGCCAATCACGAACTGCAGCACGACGGCGGCAAGATCACCTTCACGTACGACCACGCCACGCGAGACATCGTCACGGCCTAGCCGTAACTCCAAAGTTTTCTCCAAGTCCAAATGTGGACTTGGAGAAAACTTGGGAACAAAGCGCCCGGGCTCCGAGGTTAGGGTAGGTCAAAAGGACCTAACCGAGGAGCCAGCGATGACCGATGCCACCTTCCGCCACAACGTTGACCGCGAACGCTTTGAAGTGCTCGCTGATGGCCATGTGATTGGTAAGGCCGCGTACAAAGCGTACGACGACGGCGGGTCCCCGCAGCGGATTTTCTACCACACCGTGATCAACGAGGAGTTCGGCGGCCAAGGGCTGGCGGGCAGGCTCGCTGATGTTGCCTTGGACGAGACTGTGAGCGAGGGACTCGGGATTGTGCCGGTGTGCCCTTTCATCAAGAAGTTCCTCACCAAGCACTCGGAATACGCGGCGAACGTGACTGCCCCGACGCTGGCGCACTTGGAGTACCTCAACGCGGCCCTGGTCCCCGCCGCCAGGGCCTAACAGCGGCGGGTCGCGCCGCCGTCGAGCCTCACGAATACATCAGTGAACCCGGAGTCGTGAGGACCTCGCCGGTCTCCAGCCAGGTCTTGAGGCCGGAGAGGATCATCGGCCAACCGCCGTAGATCTGGTCGTTGCCGCCTTCGCGAAGGTCGCTGTGGGTGACGGTCAAGTGGCAGGAGTCGCCGACGGGTTCGATCTCCCAGGTGACGCGTGATGTGCCCTCGGCTTTGACGTCCTCGCCCCAGAGCGCGCGCATGGTCTGGACGAGCCGGCGCGGGGGATCGACCTCCACGTTTTCGCCTTCGCCGAGGACCATTCCGTTGGCCTTGGGGTTGTGCATCTCGTAGTGCCCGCCCGGTGTCCAGTCCGCGGTGTGGGTGTTGCCGAACTGATACTTGCTGCGGGTGTCGCTGTCCGTGATGGCTTCCCAAAGCCGCTCAGGGGTGGTCTTGATGTAGATTTCGAAGATCTTTTCCACGGGACTTTCCAATCTGGTCTTGAGGTCGCTCAACGCAGCGGCCCATGGTTCTGCATATTTGCTCACCCAGCGGTCGTGGACGAGCCTGATGGGTACCGGATTCAGGTAGTGGAGCTTTTCGCGACCACGACGGCGGGTCACAACGAGCCCGGCTTCCTCAAGGATCTTGAGGTGCTTCATGATCCCGAAACGGGTCATGTCGAACCGTGCTTCAAGCGCGCTGAGTGTCTGCCCGTCCTCGCGGAAGAGCTCGTCGAGCAGATCCCTGCGGGTGGGGTCGGAGAGTGCCTTGAAGACGGCGTCCATGCATTCAGAATAGGTGACCATTTGGTCACATGTCAACGGATTCGGGTGGACTTCAACTGGGCAGGTTTATGTCCGGGTGGGTCTGAAGTGGTGGTTGCGTCGGGGTGTTTGGCGGGGGTCGACGTGGGGTGGTGGTTTGAACCATGGCACGCCGGTGTCCAGGGTGATGGTCCAGTGTTCTTTGTGGATGACGTGGTGGTGGTGGCTGCACAGGAGGGTGCCGTTGTCGGTGCCGGTGGTGCCGCCGTTGGACCAGTAGGTGATGTGGTGGGCTTCGCACCAGGGTGCGGGGATGGTGCAGTCGGGGAAGGCGCAGCCTTGGTCCCGGGCGATGATGGCTTTGCGGATGTGGGGCGGGAAGATGCGGGTGGTGCGGCCGATGTCCAGGACGCGGCTATCGCTGCCGAGCAGGACGGGGATGATGTCCGCGTCGCAGGCGATCTTGCGGATGACCGAGGGGTGGAGCGGGCCCTGGAAGGTGGACGCGCCGCTGCCGGGGCGGGGGCCGGCGGCGGCGGGCGTTTCGCGGTCGAGGCGGTTGACGTGGTCGAGGCGGTCGAGGAGGTCTCGGTAGTCGATGGTGACCATTACCTGGGGCCGGAGGCCGCCGTTGGCGGGCAGTTCGCCGGTGGAGAGGGCCACTGCGCAGGCGCCGGTGAGCCCGTCGAGGAGTTTCTGTGCCCGGGAGCGGCGGTCCAGGGCGGGGCCGGAGCCGGTGCCGGTGCCGGCGGCGTCGTCAGCTGCGCCGCCGTCAGCTGCGTCGTTGTCGGTGGTGTGCTGGAGGCGGGGGTTGGTGGCGGTGTTCATGGCGGTGGCGAGGGTTTCGTATTGTTCGGCGGTGGCGAAGATTTCCAGGTGGTGCAGGCCGCGGCGGGGTTTGCGGATGAACGCTCCTTGGCGGTGGCGCAGTTCTTCCTCGCCGGGTTCGGGCCCGTCCTGGTCGATGGCGTCGACCCAGCGCCTGGCCATCCGGGAGACGAAATCGGGATCGCTCTCAATGGCGGTGCGGGTCAGGGCGTGTTCCATCTGCCGGGCGGTGTCCGTGTCGGCGAGGTGGCGTACCTGGTCCAGGGCCGTGCTGATGATCGTGGCCGAGCGGGAGGGCAGGGCTGCCGTGGCAAGGGCCGCGGCGAGGACTTCGTGGCGCGCGGGGAGGTCCTGTCCGGCGATTCCGGTCTGCGGGAGCACGCCGGAGGCCAGGGCGAGCCGGCGCCTGGCTTCGCCGATGCCGATCCGCAGCCTGGCGCGCAGGAATTCGGCGGCGTTCCGGTAGCCGTCGTCGGCCGCGGCGGCGGCTGCCGTGAGGCCGGGCGCTGCCGCAAGGCCGGCCGCATAACCTTCTGAGCCGGCCGCGGTTGCCCCCGCGGCGTCCGCGGCTGCCGCATCGGCTTCAGTTCCCGCGTCCGATGCGGTTGCCGTGGGTTCGGTCCAGCCGGTCCTCCAGCCCGGCGCCGGGGACGGCTGCCGGGAGGCCTGGGCTTCGCTGCGGGTCCGTTCCACGGCCTGGGCCGCGACGAGCTGTAAGAACTCGACCGTCCGGGAGATCTCCTCGACCGTGCCGGCGAAATCAGCGGCCTCGGGGAAACCGAACGAGCGGGCGTCGGCGACGGCGGTTGAGCGCAGTGCATCCATCGCCGCGACCGCCAGGTCAAGGCCACCCGCCGGGGACGGCGCGGTGGCCGGGTTTTGGAGCCGGGCCGGGTTTTGGAACTGGGCGTGCCGGGCGGGGACGGGCTTCAGGCGGCGGGAAAGGCGTCCCAACGACGCGATCCCGACCTCGGGCGGGGCTGCCCGACGTGCCACGAGTTGACCGATGCCTTCCATGAATAAACCCTGTCACGGGGGTCTGACATTTAAGGCCCCCGCGCTGCCAATCGGCGTCGCGAAAAGCGAAACAAGGAAAACACGTCCCAAATATCAGGTGCTGAGCTCCCAATGAATCCGGATCGCCTCGGCGACCGGGCCGGTGCTGACGTCAACCTGGAAGGCCACGGGCGCGGTCCCTGTCGCCTCAATGACGGTGTCGTGGTAAACCCGGCCGCAGGACGGACACAAGGTGTAGAGGTCCTCGTCGTCGGGCCACCGGGCGAGTCCGGCAGGCACGGGCTTGTCGGCCCCGGCGAAAACCGGGAGGCCTTGAGAGTTGGCCTGAATCAATCCCTCTTTACTGACGGTGTTTCCGCACAGGCAAGTGATCGTCGTGACATCATGACCGATGACATCAGCGAATTCAGTGTCCATTTGAGCTCCCCGGAGTCGGAAGAGACGTTCTGCTTGTAGCTTATGCCCGCTGATCGCCTCCCGTCGCTGCCTACGTGTCCACTTTGAATACCCGGGCGGGGGTGGGCCCGATCTACCGCCTAGACTCCTTGGATGGCTATGGACCTTGAGAGTGTTTTCCTCAACGGCACGGTTGGTGCCGGCAAGACGACCACCGGCGAAGCCTTGCACTGGCTCCTCGCCGACGACGGAATCAGCAACGCCGTAATCGACCTCGACGAGTTGCGGCGGAGCTGGCCCGCACCGGCCACGGACCGGTTCAACCACGAGCTTGAACTGCGGAACCTCCAAGCTGTCGCGGGAAATTATCGCGACGTCGGCGTTCGGCGGTTCATTGTGGCAGGTGTGATTGAGCAACCCTCGGAGGTGGATCGCTACCGTGCGGCCCTCGGCGGCGGGAAACTCACGGTTATCCGGCTGGATGCGTCCATCGAGGCGATTCACGAGCGGCTCAGAAACCGACACGAGCCGAACAGCCACGAGCTGACCTGGCACCTGGATCGCAGCGTGGAGCTCGATGAAATCCTGAGCGAGACTCGACTCGAAACTCATGTGGTGGCGACGGGACCACGAACCCCACAACAGGTTGCCGAGGCAGTTCGGGCTCTGATTGGGTGGTAGGCGTAGCCAACGCACCACTGAAGGGACGCGATGAAATCCAACGAACTGCTGCAGGATGCCTTTGGCCGGATCCGTGACACCGTGGCCGCCACCCTTGAAGGGCTCGACGACGGCTCTCTGGTCCGTCGGCCCGCCAGCACCGGAAATTCGATTGCGTGGTTGATCTGGCACCTCAGTAGGGTGGAGGACGTCCAAGTCGCCTCCGCCGCCGGCGTCGAACAGGTGTGGACTTCGCAGGACTATGCTGGCCGCTTCAAGCTGCCGCTGCCCGAGCGTGACACCGGCTACGGCCACTCGAGCGATAAAGTCGATGCGGTTCAGGCCCCGCCGGAGCTGTTGCTCGAATACTACGAAGCCGTCCACCGGCAGACGGTTGTGTTCCTGGAAACGCTCGGCGACGAGGACTTTGATCGCATCGTCGACACCCGCTGGGACCCGCCCGTCACCCTCGGCGTGCGCTTGGTCAGCACTATCGCCGATTGCCTTCAACACGTGGGGCAGGCCGCCTATGCCAAGGGCTTAGGCGGCCTGTGAGCGCATTCCTCATACCGCTTTCCGAGGTTTGAAGACCAACCCCAGGACGGCTGCCAGCGCGAGTGCGGAAAGGACGGTTGCCGACCAGAACCCGGCCCGTCCGCCGGTCAGGAAGTCGCCGGGGATGGCGAAGGCCGCGTAGATCGAAGCCACAATGGCCAGCCCGACGGCGCCGCCCAGTTGCTGCATTGTCTGGAAGAGACCCGACGCGGACCCTGCGTGCTCGGGTTCGACATTGCGAAGCGCGAGCGTCGTCAGTGGCATGAACGTCATGCCGGCGGAGATTCCAGTGCCCAGAAGTGCGAGCAAAACAAGGGCGAACGGGGTGTCCGTTTTCAGTTGTGTGAGCGGCAAGAAGGCGACGACGCGAAGGGCGGTGCCGAAGATGACCAGCCGGACGGCCCCGAAGCGCTCGAGTAGACGCGGGACGATCCTCGACATCGCGAAGATGCTCAGCGGCATCGGCAGGAACGCGAGCCCGGTCACCATGGGCGTGAGGTGCAAATCGTCTTCGAGGTACTGGACCATGAGGAAGAACATCGCCAGCATCCCGCCGTAGGTGGCCGCCATCGCGGCCAGCGCCGCCACTCGGCTCGGGCTGCGCAGCAGCTGTGGACGCAGCAGCGGGTGGGCGACCCTCCGCTCGGTGACGGCGAGCACTGCGATAAGCGCTGCCCCGACAACCAAGCCGCCGATCGTGCGCGGGCTGGACCAGCCGACGTCGCCCGCTTGGATGAGGCCCCACACGATGGCGACGGCGCCGCCCGTCGCGGTCACCGCTCCGAGGATGTCGAAGCGCCCGGGCCGCCGGGGAGTTTCCGCGACGAGGCGCGGCACCGCAATGAGGACGACGACGCCGATCGGCACGTTGATGAAGAGGGTCCACCGCCAGCTGGTGGTATCGGTGAGGAGCCCGCCGAGGATGAGCCCGAGGGCGCCTCCCATGGAGGCAATGGCGGAGAACAGGGCGAGCGCCCGGTTCCGCGCGCCGTCGTCCTTCGCGCTGGTGGTGATGAGCGCGAGGACGCTCGGGGCGGCGAATGCGGCGCCGAGGCCCTGGAGCGCGCGCGCGATTACGAGGAGTAGGGGTGAGGTGGCCAGGCCACCAAGCAATGAGAAGAGCGTGAAGGCCGCGACGCCCACCAAGAAGGTGCGACGGCGGCCGACGACGTCCCCGATCCGTCCGCCGAGCAGCAGGAGGCCGCCAAAGGCGACCGCGTAGCCGTTCAGGACCCAGCTAAGCTCGGCCCGGTCGAAGTGGAGGTCGGTGGCGATGTGGGGGAGCGCGACGTTCACGACAGTCGCGTCGAGGACAAGCATGAGTTGGGCCAGCATGACCAGCCAGAGGCCAATGCTGCCGGCGCGGCCGCGCGGATTTTCGCTTGTCAGGTTGATCCCGACGGGTGCGCGTGTGGCGATTGTGGGTGTCATGGGAGGTGTCCTGTTCTAGCCGAGAGGGCTGACGTACACTAAGAGGAGAGATGCTCCGTTTAGAACTATACGGAGACACTCTCCGTTTTGCAATAGTGTATTGAAAGGTGTTTCTGTGCGCGCTGACGCTCAACGCAACCGCGATCGGATTGTGGAGGTTGCACGTGCGCTCTTCCGTGTCAAAGGCTACGAAGCCGTCTCGATGGACGAAGTCGCCAAGGCGGCCGAGGTGGGACCCGGTACGCTCTATCGGCACTTCCCGACCAAGGAGTCGCTGTACGACGCGGTCCTCGAAGCGTGGGCAGAGAAGGTCAACACCGCCGTCGACCGTGCCCTCACGCTCGACGCCTCCGCGCGCGAGCGCCTGCTGACTTGGCTGACCGACTATGCGTCGATGCTGACAGAACACAAGGGCGCCGCCGCGCGGATCACCGCCGCTCTCGGGGACCCTGGTTCCCCCTTCGCAGCAAAGTGCCAGACCTACCTGGGCGCCAATCGGCGCGTGATCGAAGCGTTGGACTCGGCATTGCGCCCCGGAGTCGATGCAATGCAGATCAGCCGGCTCGTCGGTGGTGTGGCTGCAGTGGTAGATAACAGCGAACTTCCCGCCGACACCGCAGCATCCATGCTCGCGGTAGTCGCTGACGGACTTATCGCTTCTTGACGCGGTTCAGCGCTGGGCTGAGTACTCCAGCATCTGAGCTGTACTCCAAGTGCGCCACGTCACTTACTCGCAAATTCGTTAACCAAGTCCAGTAGAGATCACTCAAGGCTGCCCAGAAGCCCGTCCGTAGGATCCGTAGTGAGCCGAAGATGGCTCACTGCCATTGCTTTTGGGATGCAATGTGCGGCAGTACCAACCCCGGCAGGGCCCTGAACCATGCCAAGGACGCACATCATGAAAACTGCAAAACTCATGGCCGTCGCTTGCCTTTTGCTTGCTTGGACAGCCACACCATTATCCGCCGCAAATGCCGCACCGATGGATGCTTCGGGCATTGCCTTGGGCAGCGACATTTCCTGGCCCCAATGCGGCGGCGGACTTCCTGTGGGCCAGGTGTTCGGGATTGTCGGCGTGAACGACGGCCGTCCGGGCACCGCGAATCCCTGTTTCGCCGAGCAGCTGGGCTGGGCCAGCGGCTCGGCGGGCGGGACAAGCCAACCGGCGGCCGCCTTGTACGTCAACACCGCCAATCCCGCGGAGTACGGCGGCTGGTGGCCGGCATCCGATGCGGACGTGGGCATGAGCCGTCCAAACCCGTATGGGAGCTGCGACGGGACGGCTTCGCCGGCGTGCGCTTACCTCTACGGTTACGCCATCGCGTTCGACGACGTTAATAATTACGGGGTACCCGACCCCGCCAAGCACATGTGGTGGCTGGACGTGGAGATCGGGAACGCGTGGTCCTGGGACACCATGGCCAACGCCGCGGATATTGAAGGCATGGCCATCTACCTGCAAAGCATTGGCGCGGAGGTTGGCATCTATTCAACCTCGTACCAGTTCGGAGTAATCGCCGGTCAGCTTCATCCCGACAGCAATCTGAACGGGCTCAAGAGCTGGCTTGCCGGAGCAACGTCTCCGGAGTCGGCAGCGGAACTCTGCTCGGCCCCGCCCCTGACGGCAGGCGGCGTGGTTGCACTCACCCAATTCACCACTGACTTCGATTACAACTACTCCTGCATTCCGCCGGCACCGCCACCACCCCCGCCACCTGCTCCGGTAGTGGCCCCGCCGAAGCCCCCGGCCCCGACGCTGACTACAGACGCCAGCGGCAAGCGGAAGCCGGTGCTGTCGATAGCGCAGAACTGACGGCACCTCGCCGAGGTTCCCGGCCTGGTCTAGCGCAGCTCCGCTGCAAGATTTCCCCAAGATTGACCTAGTTTGCCCCGTCGGGAGCTGTAGCTAAGTAATTTCGATCCGGGGGGACGAACGGCATGGCCGATAACTGAGGTTGGCGGGCGACTCCCGAAATTGCTATTCGCAGCGACAATGCCGTCGAAAGGTCTCAAAATGTCCCAGCCAAACCATAACCAGCCGTATCAGTACCCGAACTACCCGAACGTCCAGCAGAACAACTCCCTCGAGCACTTTCAGGGGAGTAAGTTCAAGGAAAAGTCAATAATCTTTGGGGTCATCGGTTTCTTTTTCCTGGGCATTGTTTTCGGGCCTCTGGCGATTGCCAATGCAAGGAAGGCCGAGGCCCTGCACCACTCGGCAACCCTGGGGAAGGTCCTTGGGTGGATCGACACCATCGCTTCGGTATTGGGGCTTTTGGCCTTCCTTCTCATTTTCCTTCCGGCGGCGTTCGGCGGGGGACACTAACGCGGCGGCCCTGACGGTTCCCAGCCGAGGTTCGTGACGCGTCGTTTCGTGACCTCAGGCAACGATGGACCAGACTTAGGGACGTGACCAACAAACCCCGCCCCGGCCTGGCTATCGCTGCACTGAGTCTCGGGACGGCGCTGAATCCGTTGAACTCGTCGATGATCGCGGTCGCGCTGGTGGTCCTGCGCCAGGACTTTGCGCTCGACGTCGCCACGGTCACCTGGGTGATCACGTCCTTCTACCTCGCCTCGGCCGCTGGCCAGCCGCTCATGGGCAGGCTCGCAGACCGCTTCGGTCCGCGGAGGTTGTTCACCTTCGGTATGGCGGTGGTCGCCATTTCCTGCCTTTTGGCACCGTTCTCGCCGAACTTCGCATTGGTCTGCGTGGCTCGAGCGCTCATGGCGGTGGGGACCGCGACGGCGTACCCGTGCGCCGTCGTGATGGTCTCGACGCTCAGCCGGCAGGCGCACATCAGCTCAACCCGACCCCTGGGGCGGATCCAGATGGCGAACACCTCGGCCGCCGCGGTGGGTCCCGTCGTCGGCGGCCTTCTGGTGAGCTTGGTCGGCTGGCAGGCGCTGTTCGCGATCAACGTGCCGATCTCGCTCCTGGCCCTGATCGTGGTGCGGCAGGTGGCACCGCCCGACGTCGGACGCGAAAGCGGCAAGCTCTCGGCCCTCCTGCGCGATTCCGACATTCCGGGCATCCTGGCGTTCATCGCGTCACTGACGCTGGCGATGATGGCGCTGCTCAACGTGATGCCGTCCTACCGATGGTGGTTCATCGCCGTCGCTGTGGTCCTGGCGGGGCTGTTCGCATGGCGCGAGTTCCGGTTCAGTCCGCCGTTCCTGGATTTGCGGCTGCTCGGCCGGAACCGGCCGCTGTTGCTGTTGTACTTGGGTTTCGCGGTGTTCAGCGCGGTTTACTATTTTGCCTTCTTCGGGCTTCCGCAGTTGCTTCAGCAGGCTGGAAAGTACGACGCCGGCGTGGTCGGCCTGCTGATGCTGCCCCTGGCTGCCATGTCGGTTTTCATGACGCCGGTGACGGTGCGGTTCATTGAGCGGTTCGGGGTGCGGTCCGTGATGATCGCCGGGGTCGTGCTTTTGGCGCTGGCTTCCGGTGCGCTCGGGGCGCTGACGTTGTCCTTCTGGCCGCCGCTGGTGCTCATGCTCACGGCGTTGATGGGTGTTCCGTATGGCGTGGTCAGTACGGCATCGAACCAAGGTTTGTATGTGTCCGCGCGGCCTGAGGACAGGGGAGTAGCCGCGGGGATTTTTCAGACGTGCAGATACCTAGGGGCCATCACGGCGACAGTTCTCATTGGTGTGCTATACGGTCCCGGGGTGAACCAGGCAAACTGGGGGCTCATGGTGTTGGTGATGCTGGGGCTGAGCGCAGCGGTGTTTGTGCTGGCGTTGGCTTGGCGGAAGCCGGGTGTCGTGGCTTAGGTCCGATCGCACGGCTCTGAGACCCGCTGTGAATGGATAAGCCCTTCCACCTACTCCGAGGCACCTCGACCACTCATTTTCAGTGCGATGCCCACTCAATTTCAGTGCAATGCACACTCAGTGATCATTTTCGCCCGTAGCGTTGGATAGATTGTCAGGCTAGGGCACTGGGGCGCTCTCCTCAGATTTGGAAGGCCACTAGGCTCACATTTCAAAGTTGGGGTGTCTGCGTTAGGAGTTGGGAAGTGTTCGAAGAGGAAGTCCGGCGGGCACTCGACTACGTGGCTCGAGGTGTGAATGTTCGGATCGTCGGCGGCCCCGGAAGTGGAAAATCAACGGTCCTGCAGTCGATCGCAGCTGGACTCGAAAAGGCCGGGTTCACGGTCTACAGCATCTCGGGTTCGCGGTTCCTGAATGAGACCCCGTTCGCAGGGATTGGCTCACTCGGACTGGAAGGACGCGGGCAAGAAAATGGGCCGCTAGGAGTCGCGAATGTGTTCGCCGAACAGTTGGCCCAGCGAGGCGCCCGGGCAATAGTTGTTGACGATATCGAAGAGCTCGACAAGGAATCAGCGGCAGTCATTGACATTGTTCAGAGGCGGACCGAACGGCCGCTGGTGGTGACGATGGACGATCACCCACTGGACCCAGGGGCCTCCGTGTTCACGCCTGCCCGATGGCCGGAGACAACGATACGACTTAGTCCTCTTCACTACGATCAAGTCAACAAACTCCTGGCGCAGACACTCGGGTCGCCGCCGGACGTGGATTTGACCACGGCCGTGCTCATGAAATCCGGAGGCAACCCGCGACTCGTGGTCAGGATCGCCCAAAGCGCGGAGCTGAGCAAGCAACTTATCCTCCATGACGGACAGTGGAGCATGGGTGGGCACACACTCTGGAACGAATATCTCCAGAGCACCGTCCAGGAACTCCTTCACGGACTAAGCGCGGATGAGCGGACGGCTTTGCATACCCTGTCCGTGGTGGGAGCCCGGACGCTGGGGTCCCTGAAGCCAGTAGTTGAGGTAGATATCCTGGACAGGCTCGAAATGCGGGGGCTGGTTGCGCTCACCGAAGACAGCGCTGGAGCCATGTGGGTAAGCGTCAGCCCTCACATTGTTGTCGACCATTTCCGCGACCATCACGTCCGATCCTCCCGCAGGGTGCTGGCGGATCGGAGTAACCGGGAGATCGCTACCCATGACCCGCCGGTAAAGAGGTCCTCGCCTGAGCTTCTGGCCGAACTGATCGGAGACCTGCGGAGTGAAGCCCGCGGCGGCACAGCTGCGACGCAGCACTTCCAAGAACAGCTACGGGAACTGGAGGAATCACAATTCAGCGTCTGGGAGTCCGAAAAGACCATGGCCAGCGCAGCAGCGTTCCTCAAGTTCTACTGGGGCGGCCCGATCGATCCCTCACGCATCGAACAAGTCTTCAGCGAAACTCAGGCGGTAGGAGCTGATTCCGGCGATCACTTCTTCTTCGCCATGACCCGGGCGCTGTGGGCCATCGTCAGCGGCGGGGAAGCATCTGTCGCGAAGGGCATACTCCAGGCGATCGGCCAAGCTCACCCCGATTGGGAGGCAGAAGCCCAAGCGTTCGCGCTCTACCTCGAGGCGTCCTTCGACCGAATGCCCTCAAACCTCGACGAAACCCTGGACAGGCTCCGCAGCCGCCACCACGAGAGCGGCGTTCTGCCAGTCATCCGGGGCATTCTGGAGCTCTACCGCTTCGACGCCCAGGCTGCCCTCCGGGCCCTTGATTCAGCAGACGGCTTCGGCCTTGCCGCAGGCATGGAACCCTTCGTCCGCGGACTCGCGCTCCATATTGCCGGCCACGGCGAAGAAGCAGTGATCTTCTCCCTCAGTCAACGTGCCGCAGCGCGGCGCCGCCTTGATCAGTTCGGCTTCGTCGCGAGCAGCTACGTTGCGGTACTGGCCATGACACAACAAGGACTCAGCAAGGAAGCTGACTGTGTAATGACTAGCGTTTTCGCGCTCGGCCGGCCCGGCTTCCTGGTGAGCTTCCTCCACGACGCGATGCTCAGAATCGCCGGGCTTCGCGCACTGGCCGGCCCCGGCAAGAATGCCGCCTCCCTCGGGATCCAAGCACGCAAAGACGTCGCTGACATTGGGCCCCTGCCCGGTACCGGCAAAGCGGTCTATGAGCTCGTTACCCGGAAATACGCCGATCCAGCCGACTTTGACGAAAAGGCTGCGGACCTTCTGGAACAACAATTGGATCGCGGTTACATCACCGAAGCCGTGTACGCCTCATTGTTCATGTTGTCCCTTTACCCCGGACACAAGATCCTGGAGACCACGCAACGGCTACTGCAGGAAAACGGCGTGAGCACCCATGCCCAGTTCCTCGCCATCGCCGGTGCCATTCGTGACCGCGACCACCAACTGCTAAAAATCCTGTTGGACCAATACGAAGCCGACTCCGACCTTCCCGCGATCACAAGGCTCCTGAAAGGCGTGGTGAAGGGTCACCTCCTCAAACGCCACCGGGGGTTGGCCAAGACTTTTCATCAGATCATCTCAACCTTCGAAAACCGCTTCCCGCCACAAGGGGTACAACTGACCCTCGACACAGGAGGGCATTCCCAGGGTTTGACTCCTCGGGAGAGGGAAATCGCCATTCTGGCAGGCAGCCAACGCACCCCCGAAATCGCTGCCCTCCTGGGGATCAGTCCCCGGACCGTGGAAAACCACATCTCCAGAGCCCTTGCCAAGACCGGAACCACCACGCGCCAGTCCCTTCATGAGCACGCGCGAAACTCCCAAACAGATGGCGGGTAACTGGGCAACCGGCTGCAGATCCTCGGCCGCAATTCAGCTGGGAGTATGAGTGCACTCCCTATCTACCAGTGTCAAGTGTTTTGCTCATATTGAATGTTGAATACTCGAAATTGAGTATGCATGGGCGTCAAATTGAGTGGTGCCAAGGTCGTAATTGAGTAATATCGAGGCCTGCACGGATGCATCAATCAATTCTGGTTTTGACCTTGGAATTAAAGTCCTCCGACCTGTTATTGAAATGTCTTGACTAATTTATCTGGCCTGCATATTTTCGTTCGTGAAGCACCTGCCTCACCGGGCGCCCTACCCACGATCACCTCCAGGAGGACAGTGTGAATTCGAAGTCAAGAACCTTGAAGAGAGCCAGTGCCGTTGGCGCCGCCGCCATTCTGGGAGTCGCCGCTCTCGCGTTAGCGGCACCGGCTGCATCCGCCGCGCCGTGTGGCTACTACAAGACGGCAGACTACGACATGTACAACCATTGCGGACCAGGGAACGCCTATCTGCAGATTGACCAGGTTGTCGGCAACTACTTTCAGTGCGTAGGACCAGGCAACACCATCCTCCGGCCTCCTGGAGACTATGGCATTTGGGAGATTACAAATGCCTTCTACTTGCGACGCTGCTAACCATCAGCAAGACAACCAGAATTGACGGGCCGCCGTCGGCGCCTCCGGGAGATGCTGGCCACGTAGTCTTCTGTAAAGCACCTGAACGGATTGGCAGAATGCTTACTAAGTCGTATCGGAAGCGTCATTTCGAATTAGCCGACACCTTGAGCAGCGCTGTTCGGATGTGGCCAGTGATGACAATTGTCCCGGTGCTCGGGATCGTCTTTGCCAACCTGTATCAGCTCAATATCGGCGTCTACCCTCCGGTGGACTTCTTGATTTATCGGTACGCTTCCGTAGCGTCTTGGCTCGGGGAAGACATTTATGCCCGCAACATTTTTGGGGAACTTCTGCCGTCCGAGGGTCTGCCTTTCGTCTACACGCCGTTTGCAGCTTCGCTCCTATCTGTCACGAGTTTGTTTCCTACCCAGGTGTCCTTCATGCTGTGGACCACGGGTTGCGTAGCAATTTTGGCGTTCATCATTGGTGTTTGCCTGCCGCAGTCTTTGCCTAGGCGCCGGACGATTTGGCTCGCGCTTCTTTTGCTGGGCTGTTGTTCCACCGTCGTCGCCCAGCACTTGGTGTGGGGTCAGATCAACTTGTTCCTCGCCGGACTCTGTCTCGCGGATTTCGTTCGTCACACCAATGGAAGGTGGTCCCGGTTCGTTCCGAAAGGGGTGTTGATCGGGGTCGCTGCCGGTATCAAGCTGACTCCCGCCATCTTCATTCCATATCTCTTGATGACAAGGCAATGGCATATGGCGGTCTCCGCCATTGCCGGTTTCGCCGGGACAGTAATTATCGGGGGGATCATGTTTCCCACCATGTCATTCAGCTATTGGTTCTCAAATGTGTGGCAGCTCAGCTCAAAGGTTGATCTGGGCACCCAGTTCGCCAGCGCGGGCAACAACTCCATACAGGGGGCGGCCGGGGCGATAGGGCATTGGGCGGTCTCGCCCTCCAAGGTCATCGTTATCGTTGTGGCCATTCTCGGCTTGTTGGCTGCTGCGGCGGTCTTCCGTGCGGGACAAACGCTGGCGGCGGTTCTGACCGTCGGAATGACTGCCAATCTTGTCTCACCTGTGAGTTGGGTGCATCACTGGGTGTATCTGATCCCGGCCCTTATCGTGCTTTGGTTCCTGGGACGGACGCGCACCCGGATCTTCGTAGCCGCCGCCGCGCTGGTTCTGCTGATCCATGGAACGGATCTGGGTGAACACATGCTGCAGAACGGTACGATCATGCTCGCCCCCCTGGGCATACTCCTACGTGAGTCTTTGCTGCTTATTTCAATCGCAACGATAGGGACGTTCTTCGCGCTAAGGAGCCGCACCTCGCCACTCGCGGCGGCAACACTTTCCCAGGGCCGCTTGGAAGGACGCCCGGCCAGGCTCTAGAAATTCTGCGCTCCGGCAATACCGGTGCCGGACAATTCCAATGAGAGGTCAGTACATCCTATGGATAGAAATAGTGCATCAAGCCGACGCCCGCTCTTACTTCCTGTCCGAGACGGAAGCTTGGTCGAAGCGCGGGGTTGCCTGTTCACGGGAGCCGACGGACATGCTTATGTACGGCCGAGAATGCACCCTGATGAACCGCGTCTCGGATTGCCCGAGCAGGCTCAAATGGACACAACAACACTAAGAATCAGGGTCACAGGCCCTGAGTTGGGTGACTCGGGGCTTGGGAGGCTGGAGAGTTCCTGGCACACAATTCGTGGCATCTTAAGAGGTACGACCATCGAAGTTGACGCTGTGCTCGATGCGCCTGCGGAATGGCTCGACTCGTGGGAGGAAACGGACCCGAGATACGCAGAGGCGAAGGCTGATGCCCCGTCGGAGTGGTTCCTTAGTCCGGACCGCGAGAAGCTTCTGGAAGGAATCTTTGCCAGCTTTGATGGGCACAAGGACTTCTATCCTCTTATTTCATTGGGACTTAACGGCACCTACGAAGGCACCTTCCGCGCCACGTTGTACATGCTTGCGATCAACGAAAGTTTTGCATCGTGGGCAGGCAACTTCAGCGCCGATGACCTCCTAGTTCAATCATTCGTGAGGGCCTTGTAGCTGGGGGTTTCTAGGTATTTACCGGCATAAGAGTCGCCTTCTGACTGCGACGTCGCATTTGTCCCGGCCCGGGTGACGCCCCGAGTCGGGAAGCAGGTTCTTGACACCATCGCCTGGCGACGTTCCCCGCAGCTTGAGTATCCAGCGGCAGAGCACGCCTAGCTTCGATCCGATCACGCGGCGTAGTTCGGTCACGGCGCTAGAATCGCAGGAACAATTATCCGAGATTAATTTATCACTTACATTAGCGAGATGATCTCCTTGAGCCGCATGACCTTCCTTAGGTACTCGGGCGCTCTGCTGATGCTGCTCTCCGGAGCCGCGTTGACTGCCTGCGACGGAGGCGTCCAACGTCATGCCGGCTCAATACAAGCTACCGATCCGGTCCAGAATACCGAAGCGGCACCGCAAGACGGGGCACTGTCATCAGCGGCAAGCCTCATCACGAAGGAGTTAAGCGGCGACCCCAACTTCGGGTCGGTCGCCCTTGAACAGGGGAAGCTGGTCATCACGTGGCACGGTCCCGAGAACGACCGGATCTCACGCTTGCGCGGCCAACTCCCCGGCGTTGACATCTCGCTCCGTTCTGCAGCCTGTGTTCCGGGAATTGTCATGGATCGTGCGAGAACTCTTTTGAAGGAAGAAGCGCGGGTCCGTGTCGTCGGGATGTCCAATGACGGATCCCGTGTGGTGGTCACGGTTTCAGATGGCGCAGACAGCAGTGCCCTGGCCGCCGCCTACGAAGCGCGGCTCGGCTGCCCGGTCCGCCTCGAGCTTGGGGACGTGGTCCCGGCCACGGGAAACTGAAGATCGGAGACTTCCCCCTGACCTGCGGTTTTGTCAAGCCGCCAGTCGCCCTGAAGTGCTTCTTCGGGGCGCTCGCACTTTGCATTAGCAGAGCTTGTTGACACCCCTATCCTGTGGGAATAATCTCGGCCTTACGAGGTTCGTGGGTCTCAAAGTGAGTGTTTTCGGCGCTGCCTCTGGGGGAGCTCCGCTAGTCGAATGAACTAGCGAGGAGAGTCCTCAATGTCTTGGGAAATGTCCGGAAAATATGTTGCCAATTGCAGTTGCGCTTTGATCTGTCCCTGTCCGGTGGACAGTCGGCCCAACAGTGCCAACGGCGAGTGCCGCGGCGTGGCAGTGTTCCATGTTGCGAACGGGAAGCTCGATGACACCGACCTTTCGGGTGTCGACTTCGCCTTCGTCAATTTCTTCCCGTCGAACCTGACCGCGGGCGGTTGGAAGATCGGCGTCGTCGTCGATGAAGGCGCTTCCGACGGGCAGGCGACCGCCCTCGAAAGCATCCTGCACGGCGAAGTCGGCGGACCGTTCGGGGATCTGGCTGCCCTGTACGGCGAATGGCTGGGCGTTCAGCGGGCCGCCGTCGCGTTCTCGGATGGCGACAACCCGTCGGCCTCGGTGGGAGACAGTGTGAACTACACACTGGAAACGCTGCCCGGCCCGGGTGGCAGCGTCACCACCGTCAAGAACGCGATGTACGCCTTCGCGTCCGACTACATGATCGGGAAGGCGCCAGGCCACTCGGATCTCTTCGGCCTGGACTTCGATGGGATCTACGGCGAGAGCGGAGAGTTCGCCTACGCAAGCGAAATGGCTGAAGGCGCCCCCAAGGGCAGGGCATGACAGCCGGGAACCTGCCTCGTAGAAAGTTGAATCGGGGAGCTGTGGCGGGCGGTACGCCGCGCGCCACAGCTTTCAACTTGGATCCACGCGAGGCCGGCCTGGTTGCTGTATTGCTGATCCTCGCGGCGGTGAGCTGGATCGTTTCTGCCGTGCAAACGGCGGGGATGGACATGGGGCGTTGGACAGATCCGGGGCCGCTCGGCTTCTTCCTCACCACCTGGGTGGTGATGCTCGCGGCGATGATGTTTCCGTCGGTGGCGCCCATGGTGGTTGCTTACGCCAGGATCACCCACCACCGTCGGGAGAGCGGTCGCTATGCCCCGCAGGGTTCCACGGCGGTGTTCGTGGCCGGCTACCTCATCTCCTGGACGATCTTTGGCCTCGCCGCGTACGCGCTCTACGCGATGGTCGCGTCCCTCATCCCCGGTTTGTTTGTCTCCGATCCGGGTGGTCGCTACCTGGCGGCCGGAGTGATTTTTGTGGCGGCCGTTTACCAACTGACGCCCGCCAAGAACGTCTCCTTGATGAAATGCCGGACGCCGATGGACTTCATCTTGCGCCGCATCCGCTATGGACGCCTTGGCGCGCTGCGCCTCGGACTCGAGCACGGCGCGTGGTGCGTTGCCTGCTGCTGGGCGCTGATGGTGGCACTCTTCGCGCTCGGCGTGATGAGCGTCGGCTGGATGGCTGTAGTGGGGGCGTTCATTGCCTTGGAGAAGATGCTTCCGTGGAAGCGGATCGCCAACCGATTGGTCGCCGTCGCGCTCGCCCTGATCGCCGTGGCGATCGCCTTTGCGCCCGCGATGGTACCCGGCGTCGGGATGTAAGTGCGGGGGAAAAATGGGACGGTCTCATTCATGAAGGAGTCGGAAATGGCTGGCAGTAAACTGATCGAGCGCTTTTACAAAGAAATCCTCGAGGGTGGAAATCTCGATCTCATTGATGAACTGGCTACGGATAACTTGATCGATCACGAACAGGCGCTTCCTGGGCAACCGCCCGGCAAGGAGGGCGCCCGGTTCTTCGTCAACGCCATCCGAGCCGCGTTCCCGGATATCAAGGTCAAAACGATCGAGCCGGCGCTGGCTGACGGAAACCTGGAGGCGTGCCACGTAGTTCTCACGGGCACGCACAGTGGGGAAATGGCGGGCGTTCCAGCATCGGGCAACAGCGTCGAATTCGACAGCACCGACATTATTCGCGTCGAGGACGGCAAAGTGGCTGAGCACTGGGGAACCACGAACAACCTGAGCCTCATGCAGCAGATCGGCGTCGTACCCCAGTAGCGATTCCCCAATAGCGTCTCCCGCCCGCGCTCCTAGCTGCGGGCGGGAGGCATTCGGAGGTGAGCCGGGAAGTCTGGTCGGCAGCTCGATAGGGCTGTCATGGAACCGGAGATCCCAGTGAAAATTCCGAGCGGAACGTCCCCCGGAGGTGGACTGGGAAGAGGCCTGCGTTCCCGCACCGCACTGCTCTTGGCGTTTGCCTTCGCGGTCATGGCCGACCCCGTCTCCTCCGTCGCGTACGCCATCGAAGCGGCCCTGCGCGCCCTGGACGGCGATTTGGCGTTGCTGGTCCCGGCGATGGTCCTGGTGGTAGCCATCGTCGCCTTGGTGATCGTGAACTACCGGCAACTCGTCGCGCGCTACCCGAGAGGTGGCGGGGCGCCGGCCGCGGTGGGTGAGGCCTTCGGAGACGGCTGGTCCTTCATCCCGATCGGCGCGCTGGTGGTGGATTTCCTGCTCACTATCGCGATCAGCGTCTCGGCGGGGTCCTCGGCGGTGATCGCCTATTTCCCCGCCCTTGCTCCCTGGCGTTTGTTGCTCGGACTCGGCTTGGTGGTCCTCGTCGGTGCGGCGACGTGGTTCGGTCACCTTGGCAGGTTGGTCTTCGCAGCGATGACAATGGCCTTCATCGTCGTTTCCGTTGTCGTCCTTCTCTACGGCCTGGGCGCAGCACCTAAACCGCTCAGTACGATCGCCGGCGCTCCCGGGCATCCACCGGTCCTTGCCGTGGTGCTTGCGTTCCCGGTCGCCATGGCCATGGCGACCGGTGTGGAAGCGGCGACCTCGGCGGTTGCCCAGCTCGGGCAGCTCGACACTGACGGGAAGCGACGCTTCGGGCAGCTCACTCTCTGGCTGACCCTCGGCATCGTCGGCTCCATCACGCTGGGCCTCGCCGTGGAGGCCGCGCAGCTGCACATCGGCATTCCGCCGAAGGACAGCACACAGATCGCCGAACTCGCCCGCCTCGCTGCCCCGGCGCCCGTGTTCGCCGCCTTCCAACTCGTCACTGCCCTGCTGCTCCTCGCGGCCGCTTCCTCGGGTTTCCAGGCGGGACCGGGATTGCTCAAAGCCCTGGCGCGCCACAGCAACCCCCACGGTGAGACCATCGGCGTCCTTCCGCTCTTCCTGGGCCGTACCAACCACCACCACACGCCCTATTGGGGCGTGGCGGTATTCATCGTCCTGGCCGGTGCAGTGACAGCCATCGCCGGCGGCGACGACCAGGAGCTTGTCCTGTTCTACGCCGTCGCGGTCTTCCTCAGCTTCCTCGGCGGCCTGGTTTCCATGGCACTCTTGGCCCGGAGGGACCGCCAGCCGCGAGCCGTCATCCTCAACACCGTCGGAGCCTTCGCTGTGGCCTTCACCCTGATCGCCAATCTCTCCCGCGGCTTCCCGATCGTCAGCCTCGCCGCCGCCCTCGCCGTCGCAGGCCTCCTCTACCGGCTCTGGACCAAAGCGGGACGCCCCCGCGGCATCCGCAATGTAGCCGCGGAAGCAGAAATCGAGTGATGCTCGCACCGAGCTAGCTGCCGGCGTCCCCCGCGTCGCTCGTGCCGTCCGCGACGTCGAACGCTTGGAGCAGCGCCGCGCCCTCCGCGAGGAGGGGTTCGCGATCGGCCGGCTGGGCCACGAGCCGGGTCACGTCGCTCATGAGGGTCTCGACGTAGCGCCGCACGACGGCGTGGTGGGCCGCGTCGCCGAACCACACGAGCTCACGGCACACGCGCAACAGGGCCCTGACGACGCGAGGCTCGTTCGCGCCGTACCGGCGCACCTGTCCGAGGGCCAGATCCACGAGATAGGCGAAATCGCGGCCCGGGACGTGCAGCCTGACCGTGCCTTGCGCGTCCGCCACGGCCTGCGGCCCGTGCTGCCGGAGTGAGAGGGCGGCGAGGATCGAGCCGAGGTGGTCCACCGCTTGGTTCGCGGTGTAGGGATCGTTGATGGCGGGCGAGAGCGCTTTGGACGCGACGTCGGCGAGTTGCCGGATCCCGAAGGCGACGTCCTGCTCGAGGGTCCGCTCGTAACCAATCCGTACGCTCTGGGCGAGCGCCCGGCGCAGTTCAGTGCCGTCGTCGGGCGCTAGAGGACGCGCGCCCTCGCCGGTGGTCTCCCATACCCAGGCGAGCGGGGAACCGGCGACGACGTGTCGGCCGATCATGGGCACCATCCGGGCAGTGAGGCCCCGGCTCGCGAGCACCCCGACGAACGCCTCGACATGGAAGGCCTGGACATATCCGGACTGCGGTACCAGCAAGGCCGTGGCGCCGGGCGGCGGGTTCGGCATGCGGATTCCGGGATCACCAGGGACGAAGGACCGCGCGATCACCTTGAGCGTGGCCTTCTCAACCCCCTTCATGACTTGGTCCACCTGGATCGAGTGGGACAGGTGGTGGGCGAAGAAGACGAGCATGACCATGCTCACGAACAGCAGCAGGAGTGCGCCGCTTACCGCGAGGCGAGGGTAGTCCTGGGTGCGCTGTCCGGCGGCGATGCCGACCGTGTAGAGGCCCGCCGTGCTGTAGGCGAACGTGGCGACGAAAGCGCTGAGGGTTACCTGGTTGGGGATGTCGCGCAGGAAGTTCCGCAGCAGCCGTGGGCTGAACTGCGTCGACGCGAGCTGCAGTGCCACGACGGTGAGGCCGAGCACGACGGCGATGACCGTCACCATGGTGCTCGCGATACCGATGAGCAGGTTCCGTGCGTCGTCGGATGTCCCTTGGAAGAGGAGGACGGCGAACGGTGACGTAGCGTCGAGCTGCACCGCTGAAAGGCCCGCGCCCGCGATGATCGCGACGACGACGGCGCAGGTCGGCATCGCCCACAGGGCACTCGCCAGATACTCCCGAACGGCATCACGCCTCACATGTGACACTCTCTGCCGACGGTCCTCGCCAGTCAAGGGGAGACCTGTTGAATTCCCGGAGGACCTTGGACCCTATAACGGCCGCCCGGAGCCGGGACAGACTGGCATATGGCCAACATCTATATTGCTTACGGGACCGTTGAAGGACAGACGGCCAAGATCGCTGAATATATTGCCGACGTCGCTCGTGGCCATGGCCACGAGGTGCAGACGGCGGACATCAAGAAGTCCTGGGATACGCTGGCGGACGGTTACGACGCCGTCGTGGTGGGTGCATCCGTCCATGTGGGCAAGCATGAGGGCTATATCCGGGACTTTGTACGGAAAAACACCGCCGCGCTTCAGCGCCTCCCCTCCGCGTTCTTCTCAGTCAGCCTTGCTTCCCAGGGCGATGAAGTGAACGCCGAGGGTTATGTGGAGAAGTTCGAGGCTGAGACCGGGTGGCGTCCGGCCCATGTGGGGCTCTTCAGCGGTGCCCTCCTCTACACCCATTACGGTTTCATCAAACGCGCCATGATGAAGAAGATCGCCCGCGACAAGGGCAGCCTGGACATCGATACCTCGCGCGACTACGTCTACACCGAGTGGGACGGGGTGAGGCGGTTCACGGAGGACTTCCTGGCTGGACTGGCAGCCCCCGCCGCTTAGGCAAGGGCCGGATCGCACCAGAATCCTTGACTTCATGCCGAGGCTCAACAAGGGTGGAAGGGATCGATCCAAGCGAAATTCTTTCGAATCAGGAGATCCAAAAAATGACTCTTCCCAAAGGTTTGACCTCCGGCACCTGGTTGCTGGACATGTCCCACAGCGAGATCGGCTTCAGCGTCCGGCACGCCGGCATCAGCAAGGTCCGCGGCCGCTTCACGGACGCGAGCGCCGAGGCCCGTGTCCGCGAGTCCCTGGCCGACGCGTCCCTGCATGCAACCGTCAAGACCGCGAGCTTCGACTCCGGAGACGCCAACCGTGACGGCCACGTCCGCGGCGCCGACTTCTTCGACGTCGAGAAGTTCCCGGAGATGACCTTCCGGGCCACCAGCGTAGAGGGCGACGGCGACGACTACACTCTCACGGGCGACCTCACCATCCGGGGAATCACCAAGCCGGTGGAGCTGGAAGTGGAGTTCACCGGCGTCGCGGTTGATCCTTTCGGCGCGACCCGCGCCGGGTTCTCCGCCGAAACCGAAATCAGCCGCAAGGACTTCGGGCTGACGTGGAACGCAGCTTTGGAGACCGGCGGTTTCCTGGTGAGCGACAAAGTGAAGATCAACCTCGAGGCTGCCCTCGTGAAGCAAGGCGAGCCCGCAGCCGAGTAGTCAGCGCCGAGTATTCAAAAGGTAGCCGGCCGTCCGCTCAACTCACAGTGTAGGAGTTGAGCGGGCGGCCGGTGCCGCCATACGTGAGGTCCAAGACGAGAAGGCCTTTTTGCTCCAGGACACTGAGGTAACGCTGGGCCGTCGGGCGGCTGACACCTAGCTGTCCGGCGATCTCAGCAGCACTGACGGGACCCCCGGCGGCGCGGACGGCGTCGAGCGCTTTTTGCATGGTGGGTTGCAGGCGCGGCGCCGGTGCCGCGGGCCTGACCCCGGCAGAGCGCGCGTTGTAGAGGCTATCAATAGTTGCCTGGTCGGCAGTTGAAGCGGAATCCAGCTCCTGCCGCCAGTTCCGGTACGCCTCCAACTGCGTTCGGAGCCGGTCAAAGCTGAAGGGCTTGACCATGTAGTAGACCGCGCCGCTTGTCATCGCTGACTTGACGGTGGCCAGGTCCTGGGCCGCTGTAATGACGATGCAATCGACGTCGGTTCCGGCCGCCTGCAGGGACCGCAGCATCGAGATCCCGTCCTCGTCCGGCAGGTGTACATCCAGCAAGAGCAAGTCGGGGTTGAGGCGCTCGATCGCCTCCCGCGCGGCTGCAGCGGTGTACACCTGACCGACGCATTCGAAACCGTCCACCCTGGCCACGCGGGCAGCGTGGATTCCGGCGACCCGGAAATCGTCGTCAACCACCAATGTCCTAATCAACGTTTCGGGCTCCTTCCCCGTGCATTTCCTCAGTAGGTGAGGCGACAGCAGAAAACGCACAAAACGTGCACTTTTGCGGCTAAGGCGCACAACTTACTGAAGACTTCTGGGCCTGATGATCGCTTCCTAAGCTTGACACAGTTGCCGTGATCCACATCACGAATTCAAGGAAATCCCAATGAAGGGATTCCAAAGACAGAGAGGTCTTAGCAAATGAATGCTATCCACCCCAACCGGCCGCCCGGGGCCCCCGAGAGGGCTGACGACGCCGCGGGCATCGACATCGTCGGGTTGACCAAGCGTTACCTCACTCCCAAGAACGAGACATTCACTGCCATCCGCGATGTGACGCTGAGGGTCGAACCCGGCGAGTTCTGCGCAATCGTCGGGCCCACGGGCTGCGGCAAATCCACCACCCTGGCCCAGGTTTCCGGCCTGGAGCGGCCAAGCGCCGGCTCGGTGCGGGTCCACGATCAGCTCGTTGACGGCATCACCAACGGCGTCAGCTACATGTTCCAAGCGGACGCGCTCTTCCCTTGGAAGACCGTTCTCGGAAACGTGTTGATCGGCCCGGTCCTGCTCGGGACGCCCAAGAAGGAAGCCACCCTGCTCGCAAGAGATTGGCTGCGCCGCGTGGGCCTGGCGGGCTTCGAAGACCGTTACCCGCACCAGTTGTCCGGCGGTATGCGCAAGCGCGTCGCCATGGCGGCGGCGCTGATCAACAACCCGCGCATCCTCTTGATGGATGAGCCGTTCGGCGCACTCGACGTGCAGACCAAGGCCATCATGCAGAACGAACTGCTGCAGCTCTGGGAGGAACTGCGCCCCTCGGTCCTGTTCATCACGCACGACCTCGACGAGGCAGTGGCGCTCGCCGACAAGGTGGTCATCATGACCAGCAGCCCGGGCACCATCAAGGATGTCTTCGACATCGATCTGCCCAGGCCGCGTGGAGATGTCCAGAAGATCCGGCACGAGGAGCGATTCCTGGAGCTGCAGGGCCAGATCTGGGAGTCCTTGAAGGACGAAGTCACCCGCGCCTACAAGCAATCGGCGGGTGTAGCAGCATGACAACCACAATCAGTAGAGGTGCTCCCGTGCAAGAGCAAGAAAAAGCACAAGCGAGTGAACTTAAGAATTCCGCCCGGCGTGCCATGAACCGCCGCACCACATGGGTTTGGGCCGGCCGGGCCATCCTCGCGGTCATCGTGATCGGCGGCTGGCAGTGGTTCACGACCGCCGGCTGGGTGGACAAGTTCTTCTTCGGCCAGCCTTCCGAAATCTGGAACAGCCTGGTGGATCTCTTCACCAAGGGCACGGCATTCGGCACCATCTGGGAGAACCTCTGGGTCACCATGCAGGAGGCGATTTACGGCTTCGCGCTCGGTACGCTCGTCGGCGTCGTGCTCGGAATCCTGCTTGGCTCGAACAAGTACCTGTCCGAAGTTGTCGGCCCGTACATCCGGATTGTGAACTCCATCCCCAGAATCGTCCTCGGGTCCATCTTCATCGTGGCGTTCGGCCTCGGCGTCTTCCCGAAGGTGCTGCTCGCAGCGGTCCTGGTCTTCTTCGTCGTCTTCTTCAACGCCTTCCAGGGCGTCCGCGAAGTGGACCAGAACCTGGTCGGTAACGTTCGCGTCCTGGGTGCATCGCCGCTTCAGGTAGCGATCCACGTGACCATTCCTTCGGCAATGACCTGGATCATCGCGAGCTTGCACACGGCATTCGGTTTCGCGATCATCGGTGCGCTTGTTGCTGAAGTGCTCGGCGCCCAGCAGGGAATCGGCCTCATCATCAGCCAGGCACAGGGGACCTTCGATCCCAACACGGTCTTCGCCTGCATGGTGATCATCGCGGTCATCACGCTCGGCGCGGAATACCTCATCGCCCTGCTAGAGCACACGCTCCTCAAATGGCGGCCACCAAACCGTTCCGAAGCACAGGCGATCTGACGCTCGCCGTCTTCCATTCCACTTACCCAACGCTCGAATCCTCAAAATAGAAGGAAAAGCACAACCATGATGAAGAACAAGATCTACGCCGTCGGCGCTGCCGGAGTGATCGCCCTGAGCCTCGCGGCTTGCGGCACCAGCACCGCAAGCAGCAACAGCACGGCAAGCGGCAGTGCTGCCGCGGACACCGCCTCGATGCCCACCGTGAAGCTCATGGTCGGCGGTATCGACAAGCAGATCTACCTGCCGTACCAGCTCGCAGAGCAGCTCGGCTTCTACCAGAAGTACGGCGTCAAGATGGAGCTTTCCACCGAGTCCCAGGGTGGCGTCGGCGCCGAAGACGCAATGGCATCCGGGCAGGTGGACATGGCCGGTGCTTGGTACGTCCACACGGTCGACTTCCAGTCCAAGGGCAAGAACGTCATCAACCTCGTGCAGCTCTCGAGCGCTCCGGGCGAACGCATCATGTGCAACCCCAAGGCGAACGTAAAGACGGGCGCAGACCTCAAGGGCAAGACCGTAGGCGTCACCGACCTCGGCTCGGGAACCGATGAGCTCACCCAGTTCATCGCTGCGAAGGCCGGCCTCGCGAAGAGTGATTACCACACGATCGCCGTCGGCGCCGGTGCGACCGCAATCGCAGCGATCCAGCGCGGGTCCGCTGACTGCGTCATGACCACCCAGCCGACCGTTGGCGCCCTTGAGAACAAGAACCTCGCCGTTTCCGCGATCGACCTGGCTACCTCTGACGGAGCCAAGGCAGCTCTTGGCGGCACCTTGCCGTCGGCCGGCCTTCTGGCCCAGTCTGACTGGGTCAAGACCCACGAGGACGCAGCTCAGAAGGTCGTCAACGCCCTTGTGGACACGATGCACTGGATCAGCACCCACTCCGCCCAGGAGATCGCCGATAAGCTGCCCCAGTCCTACGTCCAGAACAGCACCATCTCCAAGGACCAGTACGTTGCCGCACTGAACCAGGACAAGGGTCAGTTCCTCCCGGACGGCATCATGCCTGCAGGTGGCCCGAAGACGATCTTCGACGAAGAGAAGACCATCGGCGTTGACACCTCCAAGGTCAACATCGCCGACACCTTCACCCAGAAGTACGCCCAGGCCGCGCTCAAGCTGGAGGGCTACACCGCCACCAGCACCCCTGCTGGCAACGACGGCTAATCCCATCTAGCTCCCAGACGATCGGCCTGCGTGGTAATCCACGCAGGCCGATTGTTTTGTTTTCTCAGGCGATCTTCATCTTGGTTGGGACCTTGTTCTGTTGACCGTCCAGACAGTGACCCAGAGTAGAACGACGGCGATCAACGTCTCGGTCCCGTTGGGAGCAACACCGAACAGTCCCCAGATAACGTATGGAACGACGAACACAAGTAAGCCTGTTGCTACAGCGGCAAATACAACAGCACGACCAGACATCTTGCAGACCTCCCTCACGGCCCTCATAGAGTCTCCGGCATATGGCTGGAGGCTGATCAAATTGAGTACCGGTCGGCCCCGGAAGTGAACGACCCGGCGTGTGAGAAGTCTAGAACCCGATTCCCTAGATAGGCGGCCGGACCGTCTAAATTGAGTGTGCTTTGGGGCGCAATTGAGTGGTCGCGCTCGCTAAATTGAGTGCGGCTCGGAAGCGCTCATAAGTGGGCGTCTGGGCTCAGGTGTCTATGCTCGCCATGTTGGGGTAGCGGGATCCCGCAGCGGACCCTGCCGGGGCCAGTTCGTCGAGGCGCTTCCGGTCATCTTCGGAGAGTACGACGGCGGTGGCCCCCAGGTTTTCTGCCAGGCGTTCGCGCTTCTTGGTGCCGGGGATCGGGACGATGTGCTCGCCCTGAGCCAGCAGCCACGCGAGGGCCAGCTGCCCCGGGGTGCATTGCTTCTGGTCGGCGAGTTCTTTCACCCGGTCCACGAGCTCGAGGTTGCGCTTGAAGTTGTCTCCTTGGAACCTGGGGGAGTGCCGGCGGTAGTCGTTCTCGGCGAAGTCCGCCTCGCTGCGCAGTTGGCCCGTCAGGAACCCGCGGCCGAGAGGGCTGTACGGAACGAATCCGATACCCAGCTCGGCCAACACCGGGAAGACCTTCGTTTCGGGCTCCCGTTCCCAGAGGGAGTACTCGGTCTGCAAAGCGGTGATGGGATGGACGGCGTGGGCGCGTCGGATGGTGTCCGGCGCGGCCTCGGAGAGTCCCAGGTGCCGGACCTTTCCGGCCTGGACCAGTTCGGCCATGGCGCCGACGGTGTCTTCGATGGGGACGGTCTTGTCCACGCGGTGCTGGTAGTACAGGTCGATGTAATCGACGCCGAGGCGTTGCAGGCTGGCGTCGCAGGCGGAGCGGACGTATTCGGGCCTGCCGTTGACGCGCAGGAAGGATCCGTCTTCGCGGCGTTCGTTTCCGAACTTCGTGGCCAGAACGACGTCGTCACGCCGGCCGGCGATGGCCTTGCCCACGAGCTTTTCGTTGGTGAAGGGGCCGTACATGTCGGCGGTGTCCAACAGGCTGCCGCCGGCGTCGAGGAAGGCGTTGATGGTGGCGAGGGACTCGCGGTCGTCCCCTTCGCCGTAGAACTCACTCATGCCCATGCAGCCGAGGCCGAGGGCAGAAACGGTCAATGAACCAAGCGTGCGGTTTTCCATGGGGTTCTCTCCTGTAGGTGGCAGAACGTGCTGGACAGCAGGACGGTGCTCAGGGAGGGGTGCGGGTAGGGCCACTATAGGCAGGTTGGGGGAGGAGGGACAACGTTGGGGCAGGGAGAGCGGAGAAGCTACCGACTGGCAACTCCGGATTGGCCGAACAGTTCCGCATCGAGTTGGTCGATGGCCTCGGGATACCCGGCCACATCGATGGGTCCCCGTGTGGTCTGGAGTGAGACAACTCGGAAACCCGGTCCGAAATTGACTTCCGCGAACTCCGACAGCTCCAAGTGTCCGCGGTCCGGGGGGATGCGCCCATTGACGAGGAAAGTAGCTGGATTGACCCATGAACCATCCCGAGACTCATTTGTCACGAAGTCAACAAGCGGCGCGCGGACGGAAAGCAGGCCCCGCACCCAGCCGTTGGCCAGGCCGCCGGGCAATGGTTCTGGCGAACGAACCCAAACTTCGGTCCACCCGCGCCGTCGCCATAGCTTGAACCTGAGTCGGTCAATCACGCGGGTTGCCACTGGCGAAACAAGCCAAGCGGCCACCAAAGTGATGAAGAAAATGGGAAGTGAGTTGGGTTTTTCCCAACCGAGCGACAGAAAGACGATCGAAGCAAAAGCCGCGCCAAAGGCATAGCCAAGGGCGATCGCCAGCAGACGCTTTATCCTCGCTTGCTTCCCGGTCATGCCACACTATAGGCCCGGGTCCCACGCGTTGTCCCAGACATGGACTCACGTGCCGATGTCCGAAACGGGCCGCGGACCGCGGCGGAAAGTAAGTTGGTGTTGGAACACGACATGCCGTCCGGCTAAGTCGACCGGCAAAGGGAAGCAGGAAAAGGGAAATGAGCGAAACCGCGCTGTGTGCTGCGAGCGTCAATCTGGTGTCGGCCCGGTGACCGCTCGGTTGCGGGTGTGCTTGCCCGACCAGAAACTCCTGGAAGCCATGGAACCCTCCGCCGACGTCGAGTTCCTGGTGTGGGACTTGACTGGTCCCGCCCCGGCGGACGGCTTCGATCTCCTGGTGCCGCCCTACATGGGCCGGCCAGACGCGCTCACGGCGCTGGATGGCGTGACGGTCAGGCTCGTGCAGAGCCAGTCGATAGGGTACGACGGCGTCGCTGACGTCTTGCCGTCGGGATGCGTTTTCGCCAACGCGGCCGGCGTCCATGAGACGTCGACGGCGGAACTCGCCTTGGGGATGATGATCGCCAGCCAGCGCGGGATTCCGGACTTTGTGCGTAACCAGGCGTCCGGAACGTGGGGCTACGGCCAGCGACCCAGCCTGGCGGACCGCCGCGTTCTCCTGGTTGGCTACGGCGGAGTAGGCAAAGCCATTGGAGCCAGGCTGCTTTCGTTCGAAGCACTGGTGATGCGGATGGCAAGCCGCGAACGGGACGATGAACATGGCCGGATCTACGGCATCGACTCGCTGTACGAACAATTGCCGCTCAACGAGATCGTCGTGGTTAGCGTGCCTTTGTCCGAGCAAACCCGTGGGCTGGTGGATGCTCGGTTCCTGGAGGCTATGCCGGACGGCGCATTGTTGGTGAACGTGGCGCGGGGTCCGGTGGTAGACACGGACGCCTTGCTGCGCGAGACGTCCTCGGGACGGTTACGTGCTGCCTTGGACGTGACCGACCCGGAGCCCCTGCCGGCGGACCATCCCTTGTGGGCGGTGCCCGGTGTGCTGATCACGCCCCATGTGGGCGGGGCAAGCTCGGCGATGTTCCCCCGGATGGTCCGGCTGATCCAGAAGCAGATCTCGTTGCTCATGGCTGGTGAGGAGCCGGTGAACGTGGTGCTGGGTCGGGAGTCAATGGCTGGATAGTGGGGTGAGGGGCAGCGGCGCTTGCGGCTGAGCGAACGACGGTGCTGAGGGCTGAGTGCATTGATGGCTGCTACAGACTCGTTGGTGGAGGGACAACGGGTTCGTGGTGGAGTGGCGGCTCAGTTACAAAAATTAAAAGCGGCATTGAATTTTTTGTCATTTCCGTCGAATATCCGTGGGCCGGCATCATTTCACGCATAACTAACGAGACGAAACCCGCAAAGAAGACTGTAACTATCCCCACGTGCCCGGTTTGCGCCAATGAGGCCTATCCGATCGCGTTTGGCACGATCCTGCCTGATGTGCGCGAATCCATGCCGAAGACTGAGTTCGAGGGTTGTTGCATTGACGAGGAAATTCGGATTTATCCCACGACCGGCAAGGTTGAACAGGTACGCCCAAATGGGCCTGCCAGAACGCCGAGTGCTGCCTCGGTGGTAGTGCGAACGGCTACTGGTTAGCTCCCCAGATGCCAAGAATAGCTGGAGGCGTTCCAGTTGACGGTTGCGGAGAAACGATAGCCGGACGAGGACCCGTCTGCATTGGTTTTGTTGACTGCAATGCATTGGAACGTACCCGTAATTGCCGTCAGGTCATCCGATGAGCCACCGCCCAACGCAGTGCACGACGCAAGCGTAATGGGCCCAGTGAGAATGCCATCAGTGACGCGCGACTGTGCATCCTTTAGCACGGAATCCTCGAGGGCCGTGACTATTGCCTGGCGCCGCTTCCGCTCGGAGGCATCGGCTGCTTGTTTTGCGGCTGCCGCTGATGCCGATGCCTGTGCTGCCGCTGATGCCGATGCCTGTGCTGCCGCTGATGCCGATGCCTGTGCTGCATCAGATTCACGCTTCTTCTCGGCTTCGGCGGCTGCTGTTGCCGCGGCCTGCTCCGCGTTCACCTGATTCGTGTGCTGAACGTTAAGGGCGATTCCGATTCCAACAATCACCGCGATCAGAACAGCCGCGACAATGAACGCGGCACGCTTGTTGATTTTTGCAAAACGGCGCTGAGTGTCATAGCCAGAACCGCAATTCGGGCAAAAGCTGCCGAAGGTCTTGGTTTGAACGCTACATTTCGGACAAACCTTCGTCGGCGGATCTGTGGGGTTCCCCGTGGTCGCAGCTTCCTCACTCCCGGACGGATCGGTATCTTGGAGGAGGCCATCATTGGGCATCGAGGGTTCACTGCTCTGCCTGAGGTTGTCCTCGGGCGAACCATCCGATTGGGGGTTATTCACGGGCCGGCTCCTTGCGACATTTCACAAACGCTCACCTTCTGTTCATTCCTAAACGACAAGAATCCTGAGCGTCCACTTGGGGGTTGATGAGTAAATAAAGCGCTAGCCGACTACAAAATGAATCATACCGTGACGCCCTGCAATTTGGGTCCACGTTGGTTCAAAGTTAAGAATTCATGCACGCTCGAATGGGCTAATGACGCATACCCAGAAAAGCGCCCTGAACTTATTCCAAGTCTCCTGCACTGTGCAAACTGCGGCTAACTGTCATCGTTTCGCTCACCCAGGCACCCAGCTCTCCGCCCGCGCTAACGCAAGCTTCAGCTCCCGACCACCCGCCTCTTCCAGCAGGCCGGAATCACCCACTACCACCAGCAGGCTCCGCGCCCGAGACAATCCCACGTAGAGCTGTTCGGCCGCCCGGTCCATGTCCTTGAACCCGTTGACGCAGAGGACTACAACGGATCGTTCCAGGCCCTTGAATCCCAAAACGTGGCCATAGAACTCTGCATCTCCTGCGTGGAACTCACGCCAGTAGTCTTCAGTGGCGCCCCGTTCGAAGTAGTCCAGATGAACCGGGTGCCGTTTCTTTGTGGTGAGGAGCGCAATCTGGTTGTTGGCCCAGCCTTCAGCGATGAGAGCGTCCACGCAGTCCCCGCCGATGTCGAGCGCCTCGTCAGCGGGGCAATTTACGAAGCGGACAGGCAGGCCAGTGCTGCCACGGGGAGTGAAGTGTTCCCCTGCGAAGGGTCTGAACGTTTCGGCGATTTTGCGGGTGTTGCGGAGGTTCTCATCAATGTGGATGGGCACAAAGGTTGCCGTGGGTCCGTAGGTCAGGTCCGCCGTCGCGCCGCTCCATCTGCGGTAGACGTCTTGGCGGTCATCCATGAACGCGAAGACCTCGCCGCCGTCGGGGTCTTTGGTGCAGGCCAGCAGCGCTTCCCACCACAGCGGGGCAAAGTCCTGCGCCTCATCGACGACGATGGCGTCCAGCCGCTCGTGCGGCTCCAGCCCGGCCGCGAGCTTCTTAAGGAGGCGCGGCATCTCCTCGTCAAAGTAGGCCTGCCCGGAACCGTCGGGAACGCCAAGCCCGCGCACGTATTCGTGGAATTCGCCGGTGAAGACGGGCTTGGCTTGACGCCAAGTGGCAACCCGGTCCTGCAGGTATTGTCCGAGGCCCTTGTTGTAGCAGAAGAGGCCGACGCGTTTGCCCTGTTTGCTGAGCAGGCGGGCCTTCTCCACTGCCAGCCAAGTCTTCCCGCTGCCCGCACCACCTGTAAACCGGATCCGGGGGAGTGACCGTGTTGCTTGGAGCAACACTGCCTGACGTTCGGTGAGATGGTCTTGCGCGTCTTCATTCTCCTTGGGATTTCGGGAGGTCCCGACGGCCGTGTCCAAGTCTCCGCTCAGCTGACGAACGATGCGTTCCAGGAAAGCCGGGGCCAAGGGGGAGGCCCCGCCACCTTCGTTCTCTATCGCCCGGCGCACCAGCTCGGCGGGGGACTTGCTGTCGGTCTGGTCAAGGATGAGCGAGCGGGGGCAGCCGGCCATAGCCCAGTCGTTGCGTACAGCCGTGTAGGGCAGGCTCACCATGTATGCGCACCGGCTACTTAGACGCGAACCAAGTTGTTTCTCAAGCCAGTTCTTGAAAGCGTGCAGGGAGCTCTGTGATTGCGCCACCGGACTCTGGATCTTGTGTTTTCCGCTCCGATCGGACTGGTACCACTGCCCATCGGCAATGGTGACCTGCCCGCCCTTCACCTCGATGGCCCCTAACCCGACGCCTGGCCAGAGGACAAGCAGGTCGATCTCGTGCTCGGCCCGGCCGTCACGCACTTGGACCGAGTGGGCCAGGACAACGTCGTCTGGGAGGCTCGTCCTCAGTGCGTCCCAGACAGCCTTTTCCGCCAGCTGACCGTCGCCGAATTCCGGTTCCTCCGGTATGCACCTCATTACTGCCCCCTGCTCGTCGCCCTGTCAGGGGCGTGATCCTGCGCCTATCCTATGGTCAGCTCCCCAGCAGCCCCATTGTTCAGCAGGCGCATGAACAGTTCACGACCCCGATTACGTGGCAAGAACATGAATGGCGAGGGCAGCTTGTATCACGCGAGGACTTGGTCTTGTTGAGCCTCAGCCGGCCTTAGCGGATTGGGTGCCTCTCCTCGTTCCAAGCGGCGCTCAATAGGCAGAGTTCCAAATAGTCGTGGATGCGCACGCTAACTGACATTGGCCAGTCAATGGAATGCCGCTTTCTGGAGATTAGCAAGCCAACCGGGGCGCCCTCACTTCGAACTCACTGCAGAGCAAAGGATCCGCCGAGTGGCAGCAGGACACCTGCACTGAGCTGGTCGCTAGGTGGGGTGAAGTGCCGTCGGCCGTGTTCTTGCGTGCCGTGGTGTCGAATTGTCTATGGCACCGGCTAATCTTGCGCGCAATAGGTTTGTTTTATTAGGGGGTAGTCGCCAGTGGTAGAAATAGCCGACAAGGATGTCTCGAAAGCGGCAATCACGAGCTATGCGGACTGGAATGCGGCCCTGGCGCGTGCGTTCTTCGGCCGAGACAAGGCCGGTGAGCTCGTCTATTTGGACAAGGATGACGACCCATTTGAGCAGGCTTGCCGTGATGTCGGGGTTGGGCTGAATGACGCCGATGAATCCTTGGCGCGAGCTGTTGGCGAGAAGCTTTGCTGGAAGCAATCGGGCCGGGCATTCTTTGCCGACTTCGACCTGATGACGAAGTCCTGGGTGGCAAGAAGGCGCAATGCGATTAGGGACTCGATTGAGATACCTCCGCCTCCTCACATCGCGCTTTTAGTCTTGTTCTCATCGGCGGCTGAACGTATGGGAAGCGCAAACATTGACACCGGCGCCGCCGAATCGAGCTATTACTCGAGCCTCGAGGGTCTCCTGGGAATACCCCGCGAGGAATCCGGCAGGTTTCGCGTTTCGTTCACCAAGTCGAGCGAGGCTTATTGGGAATCACTGAGCCTGTGGCTTGAGGACCAGGATGGCCAGAGGGGGCTACCTAGTGCTTATGCGCTGATGCACCGCTATGTCGGCCTGCCGATTTCTCAAGCCCTGGTTCGCGAACGCGAGCGCCGCAATTTGAAGAAGATGTTCGAGGAACAGGGGTTTCTCCCGGGAACAGCCGTGTCGCACATCGACATGCACGGCGCCATTGACGTCTGGATCGCATCTGCTCGAACGACGGCCAACGCGGTTCTCCGAAAGATGTGGGCTTCAACGGAGTTGCAAAACCGGATCGTCGAGATTGCGCTCGGCGAGCTTGCGACTTGGGATGGTGCTGGGCAGCTCGGCGGCAGCGGCCAGACCCTCCCTGGACAAAAGAACCAGCGGGCGCTCCTGACGTTGAGGGACGCCAGGGTAGCGCTCCGATCGGAGATGCGGTTTGGACTGATGGCTGGGCCTAACGTATCCCCGGGAGACATGTGCCGAATAGAAGGGCTTGACGGGGCAGCCCGCGAATTCCCTCTAGACCTAATCGGCGTAGGTTCCGCTGGCTTTGATTTCCGGGCCGTGGGGCTGGACGTCGGCTCCGCTGTCAGCGGTGATCTTCAGATCCATTTGAGTTCCGGCCTTAAGCTGGGGCGATTCCCCAAGAAGGTCGTCATCTTGACTCGAGATGCCTTTTCGGCGGCTTATGTTGAATCGGATCGAATCAATGCAGCCGTCCTTTCTCGCCTCCTCGTTCGGGATGAACCTCAGCTGGTTGCTGCGGTTCAGAAGATCCTTTCCGACGCAGCCCAGCCGGGATTTGCTGCAGTTCCAGGCGGTACCGGGGGTGTGCCGCGAGGATGGACAGTCTTCAAGGACGTCGTACTCTTGCGCGCGCCGGAGCCCGCGCTGGTGACGGGAAGTGATCTTTCTGCCTTTCAGCCGAGACTCTCAACTCAAATGACTATCTCGGGTGGTCTCAAGCTGCCCGGACGGCTGCCGCGCTGGAGCGCGTTTAGCCCAATTCACGTAATCATCGCTTCCGAAACGGACGACCCGGTTGACCTTGCGATTCTGACTCGCAACGCCGAGACCCTCCAAACGGAAGAGACCGTTATCAGCCGTGGACTGTCCGTCCCTGCGGTGGTGAACTTGACCGACATCCTGGAAGGGGTCGACGACTTCACACTTTCTTTGAGGCGAGGCAAGACGACCCTTCAGACGCTGGCTGTGAAACTCAGGAGCTCGTGGGTTCCCAGCCCGGATTGCTCACAACGTTTCAGGTCGCTTTGCCACGATCTGGGGGATCCGTTGTGGCCAATCCAAGCTGTTCCCAGCGAAGATGCGGCAACGCCAGGGGTCGATGGTATTGCGGTTTCGGGCGCCGTAGTTCGTTATACGCCTCGCAAGGTGGCCAGCCGACCGGACTGGAACAGCCAAGGGCGGGTGGATCCGAAGTCTCCGCCTTTGCTTGTGGCAGGTCCACCGGCGGACTCCTGCATCGTGACGGGGCGCCACCGTTGGAACCTCCCGCTCTTCGATGGAAAGTGGCCAAAATCGAGGTGGATGTATGGGGTCTGCACACAGTGCGGAATGAGCAAACGCCATCCAACGCGGATTCCGAAGGACCAAACTAGTCGGGATCTGGCCGCCCCGCGTAAGAACTGCGCTCCCCGCCGTCGGGTCTGCCACTGCCCCGTGGACAGCGCTCATCGATGCACTGTTTTACCTCGGAGCCGGATCCCGCCACGAATTCTCAACTCTCGCGCGCCAACTCGAGGACTCAGCAATCTTTGAGAATCAGCTCCTTCACGATCTTGAGGCGCTAGGCCTCATCGAATTGGAAAGAAATGCCGAGTTGGAAGTGACCCAATGGGAAGCAGCAGCAACTTGCATTGGGGAACTGTCAGATGGGACCTGGCTGCTCACAGGCTATTGGGCCAAGCAGTTAGATTGCGACGTAATCGGGGCCCTTGAAGACCTTGGAGCAACGGTGACAACCAAGGCGCCGCAACGCCAGGGATTGAGGATCATAGCTGGTATTTCAGACCAGGATTTGGCCACGGTTGCTGAGCAGTTTGACCTGGATTTGGTGCCGCATGCATCACAGTCCATCGCGATGGCGCTACCGATCCTTTCTTCCGTCGGTGCAGGCTTGAACCGTCGCGACATGCCGTTTGCGAGTAGATATGAATATTTTGATACGCGCTCCGCCACTTGGATTGAGCTCGAGACCGCAGTACTGACGGGTCTTTATCGCGTATCTCACAGCTTCAGCTCGCGTTACTACTACAGGAATGCCCAAGACGTGGCTGACGAGACGGCATCCATCGTAACCATGCAGCTAGGAAAGCATCTTGCCGCCCTAGAAGCGAAACGTCCGCTGATCGCATACGATCCAGTCGAAAGCTCGCTGTCGGTCCCACTCGGGGCTGAACTCCCTGGCATGTATGGCCGCGCTGCCGTTATGGGCGATGGCGATCTACCCGAAATTCGGCGTTCAGACCGGTCGGTCAACTACCTCAATGTTCCTCCTGCCGCCGCGGCAGCGATTATCGGAAAGCTCACGTCATGACCCGGCACCCCAACCCAATCAGCATTAGCAACGACCTCAAAGAGGCCTTTTCACGATACTTTTCGACAAACTATCGACTCCGATCCTCCGGGCTGGCCGCGGACAGGGATGACCTCCTCGCCTTGCCAGGACAAGTCTTCCAGGAACCCCTGGTTGAACCCGTCATTCCCTATCCGGCCACAGACGACCTCATAGATACGGCCATGGCAGCTGGCTACTCGGAATCAGTTGGACGTACTGTCGGGGACGCATTTTTTCGTCAATACGTGAATCCCGGCGAAAGAGTACGAGTTCGACGGCACCAAGCGACAAGCATCCTGACGAATAAGGGTAGTGGAGAGGCGGGCAAAATAAACGTCGTCCTGACCTCGGGCACCGGATCCGGCAAGACTGAAGCGATCCTCTTGCCCATCTTGCTGCGGCTAGTGGAGGAATCGGAAGGGTGGAGTAGGCCTGGGCCCGTCAACAAATGGTGGACCGGGGACACTTTCAGCCCGATGCGGAAGAATGAGAAGCGCAAGGCCGCAGTTCGAGCGATGATCCTGTACCCCACGAACGCACTTGTGGAAGATCAGCTGAGTCGTCTCCGACTTGCCTTCAGGAGGATTTCTGAGACCCGTCCGGAGGCGCGCCTCTGGTTTGGGAGGTACACCGGTGCAACACCCGGAAACAACGTACTCCCAACCCCCTCCGCGAAGTCGGGTGTTGTTTCTCGTGTAATCCAAGAACTTCGGGAGATGGCCGATGAGTACAAGAGCCTTGTGTCTTCTGGGACAGTGGAAGAGAGCGATTTGTCACTCTTCACTGACCCAACGATTCATGAGATGGTCGCCCGGTGGGATATGGTTCAGGACCCGCCAGACGTGATGGTCTCTAACTTTGCAATGATCAACGCGATTCTAATGCGGGATTTCGAAGCACCGCTATTTCGGCAGACACGGGAATGGCTCGCTGAATCGCCGGATCACGTGTTCACATTGGCAGTCGACGAACTCCACTCATACAGGGGTTCCGCCGGGAGCGAAGTTGCACTGCTTTTGCGCCGGCTCATGAGCCGGCTTGGCCTCGAACCGGACAACCCTCAGCTGCGTATCATCGCCGCCAGCGCGTCGCTAAATCAGGACGACCAAGGCTTGAACTTCTTAGAGGAGTTCTTCGGGGCGTCGAAGAACAGCTTCCTCGTCACAGCCGGGCAGCCCCGTGCAATTGTGAACCCGCTGCCAATTAGCCGAGTTCAGGCGCTGACAGAACACGCGGCCGGGACGCTGGTAAATCGATCTGCTGAACTCTCTGAGGCTATTGCAGCGGCTTGCTTTGTGGAGGAGGAAGGCCGGTACCGGGCTCAATTCCTTCAGACTATTTCGCAACGGTTGTTCGGCAGCGACGATCCTGACCTGACGGCACTTCAGGCAGTTTTCCAAGCTGTGGCACTCGGGCGACAAGTTGGCATCCCTCTGCGGGGCCACATATTTGCCCGCGTATTGTCGGGGTTGTGGGCCTGTAGTAGCGTCCTTTGCTCGGGCGTATCTCCCAGCAGACGCGACATACACCGTAACGTGGGCAAGCTCTTCGGACAACCCGTGTCCGTCTGCGACGACTGTGGCAGCCGAGTCCTGGAGCTCATCTTATGTGGCGAGTGCGGCGATACAAGCCTCGGCGGCTACGTATTGCCCTTCAGCGACGGAACAGAGAGCCTGAGCGCAACGCCGGCGGGGATCCTGTCCGAAGCGCCGGGGTTGGTGACGCGTCGAAACAGGGGTATCTACAGATGGTTTTGGCCTGCGCACGGCGACCAGACGCCCGTTGGCGCCGGTAGTAAGTGGTCAAGTCAATCATTCGATGTTGCCTGGGTCCGGGCACGATTGGAAACTAGCGGACGCATTGAAGTCGGCGCTCCCGAAGGGGCAAATGGTTGGGTGCTTCAGATCAGCGGCAAGGGCGACGCCAACGCAACACCCGCCATCCCCGGTAAGTGTCCTCAATGTGGGCAACAGGGACGCCAGACGGCTGAATTTGTCCAAGGCCAAGTGGCTTCATCTCTGCAAGGCCACGCGACATCGCCGGCCCAGACGACTTCTGTGTACCTCCGTCAGCTCCCTCGGACCCTTGGCGAGCGCCCGGCGGACTACCGAACCATAGTGTTCACAGACAATCGAGATTCCGCGGCCCGGACAGCCGCTTCCCTCGCAACCCGACAGTACAGCGACATTCTGGTTCAGATGCTTCGAAGAGGCCTCACTGAGGCAGCGGACACAGATGTTGTGGATATCCTTCGACGCTTTACCTCCGACCCATCGAGTCTGAAGCCTGCTGAGCTCGCCCAAGCACAGCACTTACTGCAGACGAATCCGGGGGCGATCACAGCAGTCGTGCGTGTAACCGCTGGTGTGGCCACCCCGGCGGACTACCAGGTACTGTCCGACCTGAACTCAGCTGGTTCCGAGTCCATCGCATGGAATGACCTCCGAGTTCGGATCGAAACACAGATGGTCGACTTGGGAATCAGCCCGGGTGGCCCGTCGCCCTTTGCACAGAGCTTCAATAAGGAGCCTTGGTACACTTTCTATGCGCCCCCGGAGCCGGGACTTTGGACAAAGGCCGATGCTGCATCCTCGGCTGTTGCGCAAGAGAAGCTTGGCAACATGCTGGACATGGAATTGGCACGACAAGTGTTCGACTCCGGCCGGCGCGATGTTGAATCGACGGGGCTGGCCTGGGTCCGCGCAGACGTATCGGGGACTGGATCCAGCCTCGACGGTGGTCTGGCGAGTGAGGTTGCGGCAAGCTGCGTGCGGCTATTAGGTCTGGACTTGAACTACGAAGGATCTTTCGCCGCCAGTGCGGACGGGATCAAGACCCCTACAGCTGTCCGGGACTACTTGAAACGAGTTTCGGTCTTACACCGTGTCGACGGCGGAACTCTCGAGGCGTGGGCATACGGCGTTCTCAAGAGCCAGGGGCTGACACACGACGGTTGGATCCTAAAAATACACGGAGCTACGAATCACATACGTTTCGCCCCTCCATCCGGCCAAGTGTGGACTTGCGACCGCTGTGGTTTTGTCCACCTGCACGGCTCTGCCGGAGTCTGCGCCAACAAGGGCTGTGACTCCTCGACACTGTCGCAACACGATGGAGCGGCCGCCGGAGGGGACTACTACGGTTGGCTTGCGAGTCAGGACCTGAGACGAATAGCGGTTGCTGAGCTCACCGCCCAGACGAAGCCAGCCAGTGAACAGCGCAAGCGTCAGCGCTGGTTCAAAGGCATCCAGCTGCCAGCCCCGAAAGAGAACCCCCGGACCTGCCAGCTCGATGTACTAAGCGTCACGACGACCATGGAGGTCGGCGTCGACATTGGCGCTCTGAACGCTACGTTGATGGCCAACATGCCTCCCCAGCGATTCAACTACCAACAACGAGTCGGCCGCGCCGGCCGCGCCGGACAAGCGTTCTCATTCGCCGTCACGTCGTGCCGCGACTCGGCCCACGATGAGTACTATTTCAATAATGCCTACCGCATGACGGGCGATCTTCCCCCACAACCGTTCCTTGACCTGGGACGCCCCCGAATCGTACAGCGGGTCGCCGCATCTGAGCTCCTTAAGCAGGCCTTCTCATCTGTGCCTGGGAGTCCAGGATGGACACCCGACAGCCTGCACGGGTCGTTCGGAAAGGTTGAATCATGGACCGGGTACCGTTCCGATGTCGCCAACTGGCTCAGTTCGCATCCGAACGTTGGTGAAGTCGTTCGGCAGCTGAGCCACTACACGAAGCTCACCGAGATGCAGGTCCTGGAGATCGAGCGTTGGGCGCGCATCGAACTCGTCCCAGAAGTCGATCGCATCATTGCGCTGCCTGAACGAAGCGAGGAGGAACTTAGCTTAGTCTTGGCGCTGGGCGGGCTGCTCCCGCTCTTCGGATTTCCTACGAGAGTTCGCAATCTCTACGACGGTGAAGTCATGGGCAGGGTGCTGGACCACAACGTGGTTGCTGACCGTCCTCTGGCGATGGCTGTCACGAATTACGCACCCGGCGCCGAAGTCGTCAGGGACGGACTCGTTCACACGGCAGCAGGATTTGCCCACTACGAGAAGACGGGCAGATCATGGTCGCCTGCTGACCCGATGGGATCTTCCCACGAGGTCGTCTCGTGCCCGGATTGCGCAACGACCTTCATTGACCGGACAGTCGATGACGTTTGTGAGAACTGCGGCTCCGAAGTGGTGCGGTTCTCCATGTTTGAGCCGCGCGGGTTTAGAACTACCTACAAGCCACGTCCCTACCGTATCGACGGTTCGCGGGCACAGTCGAAAAGCCTCCCAACATTCGTGTCCGCCCAAAAGGAGACGGCGCTGGAAGAAGTCCTGGGTGTCGACGTGCGGTTGTACGAGCAGGGCAAGTTGCTGCAGTACAACGACAATAGGGGGCGCCTGTTCGACCTTAAGCGGCAGGGCGATGGTTCTGTGGTGGCCGTGGACAAGTTGATCTATACACGTGGTTGGAAGGATATGCCCACATCGGGGATCGACATCGGAAGGAGCGCTATTGGGGAAATCCGCACGACGGACGCTGTGACAGTCGCGTTCACACGGCTGAGAACGCCCACCGGAGGCCTTCCTACCTCCGCAGGGGTACTCCCAGCAGGAATGTCGGCCCTCTGGTCGCTCGCTGAGGTGATGCGCGCTGGGGTGAAGACACAGCTAGACATCGACCCACAGGAGATGCAGGCAGGTCTTCAGCATTTGACCACTGCCGGCGAGCCGACCGCGAGAGTGTTTTTGGCCGACAGCCTGGATAACGGAGCCGGTTTCGCCGTGGAGATCGCCAAACCGGAAAATTTCCAGGCCCTGCTGTGTTCCACCCGCGAGACATTGCGGGTCATGTACGAAGACAACGGCCATGCCGGCTGTTCTACGTCGTGCCCCGATTGTCTTAGGTCGTGGGACAACCAACGCCTCCACGGCGTTCTCGACTGGAGACTAGCGCTCGACATGCTCGATTTGTGCGCGGGAGACGAATTGAGACTCTCTCGGTGGTTCGGTCGCAAGCAGGAGCTTCAGTCGGCTGCAAAGTCGATCGACACCAGTTGCGAGGTCGTAGAGGCAGGGTCCCTGGATGTCCCTGTTGTGCTCATGCCGAATGAGAAGGTCGGCGTTGTTGTGGGTCATCCCCTGTGGTTCCGAGGTGCCTCCGGTTGTCCAGACGTACAGCGGGAAACAGCCATCGCCGAGGCAAAACAAGACCTGCCAGGATACCGACTTTCGATGAGCGATCACTTTGAGTTTGACCGGCGCGCACTCCAGGTGCTCGTCTCGGCGTTAGAGGGCGAGGCTTCAGCTCTCTGAGACTGGCTTTCGCCACCGGATCCGTTGTGTTGGCTTGCTCTCCGCCAGTTCCTGGGCAAGCCGACAGAATGAGGTTGGTTGTCGGTGATGACTAGTACGCTGACGCAGTGACTAATTTCATTGGGGGAGGGGCAGCTGACCACCTGCCTGAGGGCTTGTATGAACTGCTCAAGACCGAAAGGCTGATGACAAGCCTCTCAAAGGTTCCCCAGCTACAACCCCATTTTGGATCGGTCGAAGATGAAGAAAGCGCGGACGTACTGTCCCGCCACGTCGCCGACGCCGTCCGCCAAGCGCTCGCTGCCGTCGAACCCACCGAGCGCGTGGCCCTCGCAAACAAACTCCTTCAGGAAGTGCAGAGCGCGGACCGCATCTCACAGGGTCCCACCCAGCTCCGCTCCCTCCACCGCCCGGATACTCTAAAGCGCCGCAGTCTGCGCCGCCCCACCACGCCGCTATCAGACTCGGCCCTCCTCACCAACAGCAAAGACGATCCGAACCTCGCAGCCGAGCTCCGAACCGAGATTGAATCCGCCGATACCGTTGATCTTCTCTGCGCCTTTGTCCGCTGGACCGGTCTCCGGTTGCTCCAGCCCGCACTCGAGCAACTGAAAGAACGCGGTGCCCGCCTAAGAGTCATCACCACCACGTACATGGGTGCCACCGAACGCCGGGCCATCGACGAGCTCGTGACCCGGTACGGGGCCGAGGTGAAGATCAGCTACGAAACCCAGGCCACGCGCCTCCATGCGAAGGCCTGGCTATTTCGCAGGAACTCAGGATTCGACACCGCCTATGTCGGCAGTTCCAACCTCAGCCAAGCGGCCCTCCTCGACGGACTCGAATGGAACGTCCGCCTCAGCTCCATCGGCACGCCAGCACTCCTGAACAAGTTCGAGGTCACCTTCGACAGCTACTGGGCACAGCGGGCTTTTCAAAGCTACGACCCGGAACGTGACGGCGAAAAACTCGACGCCGCACTGGAGCGCAATGGCGGACGACGCACGGCAGCCCCGGACGCACTCACGGGTCTGGAGGTCCAGCCCTTCCTTCACCAGGAGGAGATGCTTGAAGACCTCGAAGCCGAGCGGCTCAAGGGCTTCAACCACAACCTCGTCGTTGCAGCAACGGGCACCGGAAAGACGGTGATCGCCGCACTCGACTACAAAAGATTGTGCGAGGCCGCCGGCCGTGATCTGAAGCTGCTCTTCGTTGCGCATCGCCAGGAAATCCTCAAACAGGCGATGCGCACCTACCGTGACGTTATGCAGGACGGTGCTTTCGGTGAACTCTACGTCGGGGCACATAAACCGGAGGAGTGGAAGCACCTCTTCGCATCGGTACAGTCCCTTTCGTCCCTCGGCATCGAACAGCTGGAACCGGACTTCTTCGGCGTCGTGGTTATCGACGAATTCCACCACGCCATGGCGCCCACCTACCGCCGGTTACTGGACCACCTCCGGCCGCAGCAGCTCCTCGGACTGACCGCGACGCCGGAACGTGGCGACGGAGTCGACGTCGCGAAACAGTTCTTCGACGGGCGAACCGCCTCGGAGCTGCGACTCTGGGACGCTCTCGACGCGGACCTGCTTGTGCCTTTCCACTATTTTGGCGTCTCCGACGACGTCGACCTGAGCCAACTGGAATGGAAGCGCGGCAATTACGACACTGCCCAGCTGAACAACCTCTACACCGGCAACGACGCCCGCGCCGCCAAGGTGATCCGCGAACTTCGAGACAAAGTCACCAGCACCGATCAGATGCGAGCAATTGGCTTCTGCGTCTCGGTTCAGCACGCCCACTACATGGCGGAGGTCTTCAACCGCGCCGGGATCGCCTCCGTTGCGGTCGACGGGAGCACCGACGACGCCGACCGCGCCGCGGCGCTGGAACGGCTCAGCCGGCAGGAGATCAACTGTATCTTCGCTGTCGACCTTTTCAACGAAGGCCTGGACCTGCCGCAGGTGGACACTATCCTGATGCTCCGGCCCACGCAGAGCGCCACAATCTTCCTCCAACAGTTGGGACGTGGGCTGCGCCGTGCCGAGGGTAAAGCGGTGCTGACCGTCATGGATTTCATCGGCCAGCAACGCCGTGAGTTCCGCTTTGATCTGCGCTACCGGGCGCTCACCGGCTACGGGCGCAAGGAGCTGGAGAAGGCTGTCGAGGATGAGTTCCCATACCTTCCCTCGGGGTCGCAAATCGTGTTGGACAGGGTGGCTCAGAAGGTAGTGCTGGACAACATCAAGGCGCAGCTGCGGTTCAACCGGGCGCAGCTGGTTCGGGACATTGCATCGTATGCGGAGACCGAGCTGGAGACCTATCTGGAGCAGTCCGGGAACGATGTGAAGTCGATTTACCGTTCGACAAGGGACTCCTGGACAGGGTACCTCCGCCAGGCGGGGCTGATCGAGGGATTCTCGCCGCTGGAGGCAGTTCTCAGCGGGAGGATACACGAACTCTCAGATGCCGACGAGAGAAGGCTCCTCGGACGTATGGCAGCGCTCATCCACGTGGACGATCCGGAACGTGCAGAGGCCTACTCGATGCTGGTAAGCCCCGACGCTCCCCGCTACGCAAAGCTCGGCATTCGCGAACAGACATTCGCCCGCATGCTGTTCTACACAATTTGGGACGACGGCGGCGGGTTCCAGTCGTACGACGCCGGCCTGGACTACTTGCGCGGCTACCAGTTTGTTTGCAGCGAGATCCGCCAAATCGTGAAGCTCGGGGTTTTGGCGTCCAAACATGCCGCTAAGGGTCTCGGAGCAGGGCTGCAGCACGTTCCGCTGCTCTCGCACGCGACCTACCGACGGGAGGAAATTCTGGCGGCGTTGCAGTACGGGTCATTGGAACTCGGAAAGAATGTGCAGCACCGGGAGGGGGTGGCCTGGTGCGCGGCAACGTCCACCGATGCCTTCTTTGTCACCCTCAATAAGGACGACAAGAAACACTCAGCGACAACGATGTATAAGGACTACGCGATCAGCCCGGAGCTGTTCCACTGGGAGTCGCAGAACGCGACCTCGCCGGGGAGCCCGACGGGAAGGCGGTATCTGGACCGGGATTCGCATGGCTCGAAGGTCCTTATTTTCACTCGGGATACGGCGGACGACGAGACTGGTCTGACAGTTCCCTACACGTGCCTTGGCCAGGGGGACTACGTCCAGCACTCCGGGGAGAAGCCGATCGCAATCACCTGGAAACTGCATCGGCCGATGCCGGCGGATGTGTTCGCGACCGCAGCTGCGGTGGCTCAGTAACAGCCGGGTGAGGAAGCCGCTTCCTCGGAGCACAACCTTTGCAGAAGTCGGAAAGTCGCCTCGCCTACAGCTGAGATTTTCTTGCTGCGCCGTCGATTCCCGTTCCCAGGTGCGCAAGACCGCACAATTCTAGATATTTTCGAAGAAACGCTGGTCAATCTTCTTCACCGCGATACTTCGCTCAACTTACACTCCGAAGCCATTGGGGCGGCGTCATTGCTGAATGACTCCATTTCAAAGTTTAATCCCGCCGGCACACGGCCACGGAAATGAGGGTGGAAAGCTCTCCGAAGTATGTCGATCAGCGCGTTCCGTTGACTCGTGCGATTAACAGCGCGGAGCACCTTGAATTCGGAGAATCGTTAATTCCGTCGGTTCCCCAGCTCCCAGCCTATGATGTCCAGCGCGCGTAGGGGCGTGATCTTCGGCCCAGGAGCCATAGCGGCGATCTCTTCCCAGTACGGCAGTTGTGTCGCCAAATCTCTCTGAAGCGCTATGAGCCACGCCCGCCGGTAGTCGGCGTGACTTCGGTCGTCTTCGTACGGTACTGGCGCGCCCTCACATTCGCTATAGCAAAAGCGAATGTTGTCGTCGAACAGTGGGAGTAGATCCGGGCGCTTCCGGTGAAGAACTTTGGAAAGCGTTGTAAGTCTGACGTACTTTACAGGAGTGCTTTCGAGCACTCCGAAGAGGCGGACGATCGCCTCAAGCGTTTTCTCGTCGGCGGTCGCCAGATCACCAGCGATTGATGGGTCCATCAGTCGCTCGTTCATCGACGCCATGAGCCGCTCAAGGCCGTAGTAGACAGGAATGGGATTATTGGAGACGTTGAGCAGCGAAACCGCAAGAAGGTCCTGTGGCTCAACCGAATCACCCGGCGAGCCCGGGTATCCATCGTAGGCCGGGTAAGCAGAGGTTTGCGGTCTCTCCACCAGGTACGTTCGTGCCCAAACCTTTGCATCATCGAGGCCAACCGTTGCCCCGCCAACTTTCAATGTCGTCATCTTGCAAACACTAATCCGTGAGTGGCGCACCCGGACGCGGAAGAGAATCGTGTCTCCCGAAGATGAAGGGAGGGGCGCTGAGCAAGTTGGAGCGACTCCCCAGATAAGCTTCCCCTGTAGCTATCGAAGGTCATGTATACAGGGGAGCAGGCATGGATGCGTTCGGGATTCGTGAAACGCTGATCGCAGGCTATAGATCCTCCACTGAGGGTTCTGTGGACATTCAAGATCAGCCGATCACGGATGCCGGCGATCGGGGCTCGGTGCCCATCACGCTACACAAATACCGGACGAAGCGGCTGATTCTGGGGGCTTGCGACGCCATCAAACAGGCCATCGACACAGGCATCGCTTACAAATCCGCTTTCAACCCGCCGCCCCAGGGCGCCCGCCATCCTGCCAAGGAGCTCTCCGCATGACCAAGAACTTGAACTGGACTCGGTTCATCGAGTTTGCCGGCAAATTTATCGAAACTGTCGACCTTCACGCGGAAGAGAATGACTACAAGAAAGAGCTGGCGGCAAAGCTCACGGCAGTCCGAACCGAATTGCTGGCGGGAGATCCCGTTTGGCACCCACACTTCATTCGGGCTCTGCGGACGACGAACCTCGTCAACTACAGAACCATCGGTGCCATGGACAAGCTGGATGATGCTTCGTCGAAGAACCTGGAAACTCTCTTGACGCTGTTTTGGTCGGGGGAGTCCCAAACAGAGAAGCTGAATGCCTTGGTCGGCGGTCTTAAGGAGCTGAACTCTCGAGAACTTTCCGACGGTATTGCCACCGGAGTGGGTTCTGTTCTGCTTATGGCTGTGGATCCGACCGAGTACCCGCCTTACCGCCCCGAAGCGGTCCGTCAGTTCTGGAACATCATTGGCTTTGACTACAAGGAGGCGGTCCGGACAGCTCAAGGCCGATACGAGGCGTTCTTGGAAACCGTGGACGAACTGCGCGCGGAGCTGGCGGCTGCGGAGCTTGGCGAATTCAATCGGTTGGAGGCCCAAGGAGTGATGTGGTCGGTCATGAACACCTCTCCAACCGAGGAATGGAGTCTCGATCAAGCAGCGAGCCTCCGGAAATGGCGGGGAGAGAAGGCCCCGGCCGTTGAGGTTGATCTGAGCATTGCTGCTGTTACCCCAGCTCCCAAGCTTGAGGCCGCGGCGAGGAGGATCATCGAATCCGGATTCGGCGGGGAGCCCTCGCTTATAGATGGCGTTACCTCGACCTGGACTGTCGAGAACGCGCGCGACCTCGCGGGTCGGGGTGAGACTGACGTTGGAACAGGCACATTCATGGCCAAGTTCGAACGCCAACTCAGAGGTGCGCCACCGGCCACGATCCTGTTGGCAGCTGAACTGGCGTACTTACAAGTACTGCCATTGAGCAATGTCGGCGCGGCAACCAAGGTGGCCCGCGTGAACAAGATCCTCTCTTGGATCAAGGGGGGCGCGGTAGCCCTTCCTGCCCCGCTTCGTGAGGGGCTGGAAACGGAAGGCTCGTTCAACGGCGGCATGGGGTTTAACATCCAGGTTGCAGACCACATGAAATGGCTGTGCAGGCTCGTCGAGCATATCGCCGCTCAACCCATGAGCCTTATCTCCGCCGGGCTGGAAGATCCCTGGACGTTCCGGGATATTACCCAGTCGGTCCCGGACGACAGGCCAATGATCCGGTTCAGCATCGATTACCTGGCCTGGCCGGGCTACCTTCCACCCGTCGTCACGCGCGACCACCGCGTAGAGATCTGGCACGCCTTCGCAGGCATCGTCGGTGGGACGACCGGCCGGCACATCAATGACGACGGTGCTATTGCCAAGGACCTGCATTACATTCGCCTTGTTCAACAGGGCAACACCAATCAGTTCGTCGAGTGGTACGACGAACCGTACCTGAGCCAGTGGCGGACAGGCTCCGAAGATTCCGGCCAGCGCGCTTGGTTGGTGCGGCAGAGCCAAGCCGGATCCGCGATGCTTCATCCCTGGCTGGCGGACGGCTTTGTATCCACTCCGGCGCAGCACCTGGGATCGCCAGCGCCGGGCTCGACGCTGAGCCAGATCCAGACGGTCGTAAACAAGGGCTACCAGCACATCGAATACTCAGAGCGGAAACTCCGGGCGACGGAGTACCACCGATTCCTCAGCATCATGAAGGTAGACGACTTCGTGGTCACCGCCTTCGAAGACTCCCTCTACCTCGGCATCGTGACCGGGGAGGCTCACTACGCGGACGATGCTACGTCGCGTCTGCGACGCTCCGTGGCATGGCAGAAGACGCCCATCAGTAATGAGGATGTTCCCGCGCCGTTGCCCCGACTCTTGGCCGAGCAGGGGGCGGTGGTTGACCTCACGGAAGCCTTTTCCATCATTGCGTCTTGGTATGGCTCGGAATCTGATGTGGACGAAACTGAAGATGCGGCACTCTCGCCGCAGATCGCCGTTGTGCCTCAGCTGAGGCCGGCGACACCGGAACTTGCCCGGAAACTGAACGTGGGGCAGGGGCACTTGCAGGAAGTGATCCGACTCCTTCAGACGCGGCAACAGGTTGTCTTTTACGGCCCTCCCGGTACAGGCAAGACCTATCTGGGAACGGCGATCGCCAAGTTCCTCGCGGGGGAGGAGCACGCCGACCACGTCAAGACGGTCCAGTTCCATCCCTCCTATGCCTATGAGGATTTCTTTGAGGGGTATCGTCCAGCGAAGAGCCAAGACGGAAACGTGGCATTCAGCCTCGAAGCCGGGCCGCTGCGGCGTATCGCCGACGAGGCGGCATCTGACGGCAATCGTGATAAGCCGTACTTCCTCGTCATCGACGAGATGAATCGCGGAAATTTGGCCAAGATCTTTGGCGAGTTGTATTACCTGCTGGAGTACCGGAATGAGGGGATCAATCTCCAATACAACCCGGAAAAGGTCTTTGCGCTCCCGCCCAACCTGTTCATTATCGGAACGATGAACACTTCGGACAGGTCAATTGCCATGCTGGACGCGGCCATTCGGCGTCGATTTGCGTTCATTGAGTTGCACCCGCAGGACGGCATGATTTCAGGGCTGCTGGAACGCTTCCTCAAGGCAAACGGAAAGCCTACTTTGCGGGCAGAACTGCTGAATGCCTTGAACAGCGAGATTGAGGAGACGAACCGTGATCTCATGATCGGGCCGTCCTACTTCATGAAGCCCCATGCTGAGACGGACGAGGGACTCGAGGAGATCTGGAAATACGAGCTGCTGCCGCTTCTCGAAGAACAGTATTTTGGACGGCTGAAGCGGAACCAAGTCCGGGAGAAGTTTGGGCTGGCGGCCATGCGCCGGAAGGCGGCGAACGGGGGCGGACCGGTGGATCTTTCCTTGGCGTCTGCTGAGCAAGCCCTAGATGGTGAGGGCGCCGATGAGCTCGAGCAGCTGTTGACGGATTCGGAAGACACGTCCACCTGATGCTCAGGTCGATCGTCCTCGACGAGCTGCAAAGTTCGGCGCATCCAGTTGAACTGGATCCGGAGTTGGCCGCGACACTCCGGGACACCGGGCTCGTGACGGTACTACCTGCTCACGGCGGATTATGGACGGTGCTCCCGGCGGGAACCGTGGGGGCGGTACAGGTGGGGGATCTTCTGGTCGAGGTCACGCCAAAACAGAAGGTTGGTCTCAGCCGGCTGCTGTTCCTGCTCGGCTACGCCGCGAACCCGGGCTTCCGTCCGGAAGACGTTGCGGGCATCGAAGACACTGACTTGTTCGCCGCCCTTGGCGAATCCCTGGCCCGCCAGGGGTTGCGGGCGCTGGAAGGCGGCGCGCTCAATGGTTACGTCCATGTTGAGGACGCCTTGCGGACAGTCCGAGGACGGATCCGTGTCGGCGACCAGATGACCCGCCGCCCCGGCATGCTCCTGCCATTAGAGGTCGCATACGACGACTTCACCGTAGACATCCCTGAGAATCGTATTTTGAGGGCGGCCATACGCTTGATGATGCAGGTCCCGAGGCTTTCCGGCGAAGTGCGCTGGAAGCTCGCCCACTTGGATTCGAAGCTGGACGGAGTCTCGGAGGTACGGTTCGGGGCCACTCTGCCTATCTGGACGGAATCGCGTCTCAACGAGCGCTATGTTCCGGCACTCCGCTTGGCGGAGATCATACTTCGGAACATGTCGGCCGAGGCCGGCATCGGACGCCATTCTGTCGCCTCTTTCGTTGTGAACATGGCCAAAGTGTTCGAGGACTTCGTGACAACTTCGCTTCGCGAGGCGCTTGATGGCTATCCCGGCGAAACGAGCGGGCAATATGAGACGTTCCTGGACGAGTCTGAAGTTGGCCAGACTGGGAACCGTGTCCGCATGTCAGTGGACATCGTTCATTTGGTGCGCGGAGTTCCCGCGATGCTGTTCGACGCGAAGTACAAAGCAGCGTCTGTGGCCGACGGGTATCCCAATGCTGACTACTATCAAATGCTCGCCTATTGCACGGCGCTGGAGGTTTCGAGAGGCTGGCTCATCTACGCGGGACCTGGAAATCCTCGCCTCCGCCAAGTCAGGAACACAGAGATTTCAGTCGTGGAGTTTCCACTTGATCTTTCGCAAGCGCCAAATGACTTGTTAGCCCGGGTGAAAAGCCTGGCGGAATCGGCATTCAGCGAATGGCGGCTCACTGCTGGCGCAGGCCTTTGCAGCGCGTCTTAGGTACTCGGCTGTCGCCGATGGGCATTAATTGTCGAGGGTGACAGCTACATTATTTGCGGTTACGTAGTGAACAGCCATAGCTTGCTGAATACCATTGAGACTGGCCATTCCGTGCTGAGTAGAACACACGTCAGCGATTGCCCCGGCCATCGTGTGCGCAGACTGCACGGGATTCGGGACGACCGGCTCATGGTTTGCTTAACTTTCCTGCCCGACCTGGAGGAAGCAGGTGGGGAGCCGAGCTAGTTCGCCGCCTGCCCTCATCTGCTACCCGATCTTTGTCCAAGCGGTGCAGCTGGTTGATTCGAATACCTCGCCATTCGCGAGGGTTACAGTGGCCGCACCTTTGACGATGTTGTTGTCCTTGATGCTGGCATCGCTGCCAGTGCCCGTCTTCCAGGCGTAGTAGCAGCCGACCGAGTTGGTTCCGTCGGGACCCGTTGTTGTGTAGGTGCCGGGCTGCACGTCACCACCAACAACGTGAAGGCCGCTCTTGATCTGACTGGCCGCAACCTGCTTCGTCGCATCGCTGAGCTTTTGTTCCCTGGAGGCCAAGTCCGCTTCTTTGCTAGCTAAGGTTTTCTCCTTGTCAGCCAACTGTTGCTGCAGGGTCTTCACACCGGCGGCTGCTGATTGCAGCGTGCTGATCTGGGCGTCCTTGTCCGACGCCCACGCGCGCAGCTTGCTGATGGTTGCGTCTTCGCTGGTGATTTTGGCGGTGAGTTCGTCGTTCAGTGCCGCGTATTCTTTTGTCGAACTGACGGCTGGCCGCGTCGCGAAACCGAGTGCTGTTCCGCCGATCACCCCGGCGACAATCGCGATCGGCACTACCACCCGGGCCCATCTGGGCACCCGTTTGAACGGTGCGGTAAAGAAGGCACTTTGGCGCCCAGCCGGCGTCGTGCCCTCCGCGGGGGTGCCGACCTGCGGCGCCCGCGTTGGCATTTCCGGTGCTGCGGATGGTTCGCGTTGGTCCGGACCAGGCCCGGGTTCAGATGGTGTGTTCATTTATCATTCATCCCCATTCATGATTCTTGAGTCAGTGCGCTATGCGGGATCCGGTGCCCTAGCCGTTGGGGCTAGTGCACCGGATCCTGCGATCAAACAGGTGCTACTTGCTGCTGCCGGTGCAGGAAGCCATGGCAGTGGTTCCAGAGCCGCTGTTCTTTGACACGCTCTGACCGTCGACAAGGATTTCGCAGGTGACGTTGGTCGGGGTCGTGTAATCACCGGTGACGGTCAAAGTGCTGAGGTTGAAGCCCTTGGCAGTGACATCCTTCTTCCAGTTCGCCGTAATGTCTTCGTTGGAGGTGCCTCCATCGGTCCAGTAGGAGACATGAGCCTTGCCGCTAACTGTGACGACGTACTCGATCTTGTGTTCCTTGTTCACCGAGTCGCTGACGCTCTGAGCCGCAGCGCCGATGATGGCCGTGACGATGATGGCGACGATCACGGACAGAACGCCCAAGATAAGTCCGGCAGCAGAGGTTCCCTTCTTGGAGAACTTGCGGGTCAACCCAATGACACCGAAGATGATAGCAAGCGGGCCGAGCAGGAAGGCAACGAAGCCGACGATCGGAATGATCGAGAAGACGATGGCGAGAATACCCAGAACGATAGCGGCGGTGCCGAAGCCGCTGCCCTTCGAGGGCGCGGGGGCGGCCGGTGCCGGCTGGGCGTACGGTGCGAGTGGTTCGGTCATGATAGGTCCTTCGGGTTGAGCGATTCGGAGACAATGCAGGGCCGCGAGTGCGAAAGCGTTGAAATTACCCCTGCTCTTACTCTCGGCAGCCTGCTGCGCTCACGTTAGGATCCGGGTCGGACATTTTAGGGGAGATTTTGGAAAACGCCAGTCAACTCCCTGCGCTCGCCCACCCGCACGAGTTTGTGGGCGCGGGAGTATTCAAGCCTTCGATGTTTCAATCTCTGTGATGGCCGGTGAGGGGATTCGGGCATTGACTGCTTCCAGGTGCCCGTGCAGCCGGATGCCCTTACGACCGAGCTCGCGGACCTGGGTGTCGCGGCCGTGGTCGATGCCGCAGGGCAGGGGGGGTCACCTTGCGAACCGAATTCGCAAGGTGACCCCCGGTCGGCCGAGTGCGGATACTCGAATCCACACGCGATTCACCGGTCCGTGACTATCAGCACAGACGGTCGAGCGACCGCATCCAATGCCAAGTCCAGGACTTACTGACCCGACCGGCCTTATCCGCCTACTTCCTTCTTGTCGGGAACCAAGGAACTCCTGGTTTGATGGAAACGACGAAGAACAGGAAGATGATGCTGAACATCACCAAGCTGGCTAGAGTCGGCTTGGGTGTCCAACCAGAAGTGGCCCAGAAAAGCAACCATTGCGCTGCCCACATACCGCCCACCGAAACGAGGTAGACACAAAGTCGTCCCCACACGGTCTTCGGGGTCAATAACTTAGGTCTGACCGACATTGTTCTGTTCCTGTCTTACCTGCAAGCGTCATTCCAGTTTATTCCCGCGCCAAATGCTCCGAACCCGGCACAAGTTACCCATCCAATGCCGAGACTGAACGCCCCGACGGCTCCGCAGATCGCCCCAGTCGCAGCCGAATAGCCTCCCATCGCGAACCACCCTTGCCAGCAGGACGGGCCCGACCAGCCCGCGGTGGTGATCGTTGCCCGGGAATTAGCGGTAGAGGCAAGGGTGGCCGCCCCGGTTTGAGCAGGCTGTTTCTTGGTGCTCAGAGCAACGGCCGGTTTGCCGTCTTTGCCGGTAATGACTTCGAACGTTTTCCCCTTGATGCTCGCGACGAAGGTGTTGACCTGCTGCTGCGTAAGGACAGCCGCAAGTCCTTCCCCACCTCCCGCCTCAACGGAACCGGCCCGCGAGATGAGGAAGCTGGAGAACTCCGGGCTAGATTTCAACGTATGTAGTCGGGCGGCAAATCCTCCGGGATCGGTGTCCTTCACCTTTTGGATGATCACAGAAATCGGCACCCCGTTGGGGTTGCTCACTTTTGCAGCGCCGGCCTCGCCGTCTGTGTACTTTGTCGCGGCGTTGCTTACCAACGGCGAATTGATGTGAATGTCGCCGTGAGCAGACGGCCCTGTGGTTGAACTGGTGGCTGCGCCCAAGGAATACGACGAGACACCAATTGCGAGTGCAGCCCCGATTCCAAGCACCGTCCTGAAGGTCTTCTTCGGCCCAAACGCTCTCATAATTCTCCCCAATCTTTGAGTATGACTTCATTTCCGTCGGGGTCAGGGATACGGCAGTTGGATCCTGCCGCACCCGATTCCCGGGAACAAAATAAGCCGAAGATTTCCCATCTACGTGTGGAGGTGGTCCCGTCTACGTGCGTTTTGGCCGGTTTTCGAGCCGATCTCAGTGTGAAATCCGCAAAAATCAGTGTGGAGCAGCTTGCTCCTACGTGTTGGACTGGGTTCTTCTGGGGCAGCGAGGTGCGTCCTTGGACCACGGGTAGAACCTTCACGGCGTTGTTGTCGGATGAAACGACGGAAAGGGTCGCGACGCCGTAATTTCCGTGGCCCAAATTACGGCGGCGCCCACAACAAGGACGCCGAAAAGCAGGACGGGCCCGACCGCAGCCAGCACGTCATCGAGCCTCGGAATCAGGATGTCGCTAAGTGATTTGGGTCGCTCGCTTATTGCGGAGGGCGGGACAACAAGCGCACTTGTTCACTTAGCCGCAATTTGATCCTGGATTGTTGATACAACCTCTTCTGGACGGGCGGTTGAGACGATCCATCGGCGGGCCTTCGTTTCCAAAGCGACCGCAGACCCTCCCACAATCAAGCCTCGGGTGTTCCTACCCATGACCCGGAAGCCATATCCGTCAGGGGTAATGTGTCCGGGGCCGTGGTTGCCCCGCACTGGAACCGTTTCAGGATTTCCAACAAGGTGCACAGAGAGCGGGCTACTATGACTCGACGTCACGCATCTTCCGTGGCACTCCGCGTCACTACGGTCAAGACCGTATCCGTTTCTACATTCAAATCCTGAAGGCGGCGTCATAATGAGAATCGAATATGACCCTGGCGCCGATGCGGCCTACATCTGCATAGCAGATGAGATCGACGCGGGCGGCGTGGCCCGGACCTGTCCGTGTGACCCTGCCGAAGTCGGACGGATGATCAATCTCGACTTCGATGCCAACGCCTGGTTTATTGGCATTGAGATCATGGATGCGACGGGACCGTTGCCTGAGGATGTGTTGGCCTGAAACAAGCGATGACGTTTCCTCGAATGGCGGTATTGGATCGGCAGTTCCGCAGTCGAAACCTCTGCTAATCATCATGGGCAGCGTCGGCTCGGGCAATGAGTTCTGCGTCGAATGAAGGGTATGAGCGGCGCCCAATCGTGGTCGATCTCGAAGAGCTCTGGCCTGCGCTACCAGCACCCCTCGAGTGAGTGGCTTTGACCGGCTTTGCCTGGCCTGCCACGACGAATCGAGCGGAATCAAGAAAGAGGTACGCAAATGCTGGGCACGGGTATTCAGTCGAACAGCGTGAAGGCTTACTGCGCATTCCAGTGGTAGTGACCATTGGCGTCAGCGCCATTACCTCCGCAAATGTAGTACCGTCCATTCGACGCGGGGGCGCTAGTCCACAAGGCCGAGTCAGGGCAAAAGGCACCAGGGATGATTAGTCCGCCAACAGTAGGTGACCCTGGCTGAGAGGGATCTGAGGCTCCGTCAAAAACGGACCCACCTGCGGCGGTCCATGTGATCCTGCCTCCTTGGAAGTCCTGCGCTACTCCCGAACCCATGCTGTACTCGTCCCCGGTGGGGTAACCGAGGTAGCCGTTTTCCCAGCCCTGGGCCGCGTAGGCGGATCGGATGGCGCCGGTGTTTTCGTGGGCTCCGGTGGGCGGTGACCAGTAGATTGTGCCGCCCTGGAAGGACTGGTACACACCCCCGTCGCGGAGCCCCCCGACCTCGTCAGTGGTGGGGTAGCCCAAGGATCCGTTTTCCCAGCCTTGAGCCGCGTAGGTGGAGCGGATGGCGCCGGTGTTTTCGTGGGCTCCGGTGGGCGGTGACCAGTAGATGGTGCCGCCTTGGAAGGACTGGTAGGTGCCCCCGTCGCGGAGACCACGGACTTCCTCAGTGGTGGGATAGCCCAGGGATCCGTTTTCCCAGCCTTGAGCCGCGTAGGTGGAGCGGATGGCGCCGGTGTTTACGTGGGCTCCGGTGGATGGTGACCAGTAGATGGTGCCGCCCTGGAAGGACTGGTAGGCGCCCCCGTCGCGGAGCCCTCCGATCTCGTCGGTGGTGGGGTAGCCCAAGGATCCGTTTTCCCAGCCCTGAGCGCCGTAGACAGACCGGATGGCACCCGCGTTAACTTGTGCACCAGTGGCAGGTGACCAGTAAATGGTTCCACCTTCGAAGGACTGGTAAGCGCCGCCGCCACGAAGCCCGACCACCTCGTTAGTGGTGGGGTAGCCCAGCGCCCCGTTGAGTCCAGCATGGGCTTCGTAAGCGCTCCGGATCCCTCCAGTGTTTACACGTGCACCCGTTTGCGGAGACCAGTAGATCGTCCCGCCTTGGAATGACTGGTAGACGCCGTAGCGGGGGCCTCCGATCTCGTCGGTGGTCGGGTACCCCAGCGCTCCCAGCTCCCAGCCGTGAGCGGCGTAAGCGCCTCGGATTGCACCGGAATTTACATGTGCGCCGGTCAGCGTAGTCCAGTAGATCGTCCCTCGGCTGAAGTCACGGTGGGAACCGCCGTCCTTACCGTTGCTGGACTCGAGTCCAATGGGACTGCCGAGGACTGCGGCGCCCCCAAAAGCCTCGTATTTAGCGTCAATGGCGGTCGGAGCCGAGGTGGCCGTGAACGTCGTGGTCCAAGACGCGGCTGCGCTCGGATCCAAGACGTAGCCTGACTGCGCCTGAGCCGTGAGGGTGATGGTCCCGGTGCCCGGATACGTGCCAGCCGAGATGACGGTCCCGGAGAGGAGATAATCAACGCCTGCCGTGGCGGGAACCGTGAAAGAGTCCGCGGCTGTGCCGTAGTTGTCCGTGAAGATGATCCCCGTCGGCGAAACCAGAGCTCCTACCACCGTTCTGACATTGAATGTCTTTACCGGGGAAGCTTCTTGAGCAGACGATGCGACCGCAGATGCCGCGGCCGTAGCCGTAGCTAGTGCCGGGAGGTTGCCGGTGAACAAGAGCGCGGCGGATATGGCGGCACCAATAACGGTGACACGCCTGACTTTAAGCATACGAACGTGCACTTAGGGCCCCCAATTTGCGTGTGACGGACATTGCGACAAAGCGATGTCCAAGAAAATAGACTTTTTATACTATAACGGACCGAATCTCCCAAATTCGACACGAATCACGCCCATTTCATCCGGTGTTGATTTAAAACGGCGAGACGGGTTTCATGGCCACTGCCGCCACGTACTCAGTCGGATGAAGTCTTCGAAAAGCTGCGTCTAGCTCGGCCGCGCTGACGGGAGCCTCGGAACTCGTTGAGTAAATGAATCCGAACGCCCTAGCCTGGCCAAAGAATGGCCGGATTGGACGGGCAGCTCGCCAGCCCCTCCTTCTGATCTTCACGGCATATCCCTCCCATTTCTTGACCAATCCCACGCATTCGATCGGGATCGGCGTGATCCTCGTCGTCAGCGTAGGGTGGGCTTTACCAACGAATTCCGCGCCGAATGTAGGACGAGACCACCCAAAAACGCCTAACCACGGGGCCAATAAGAGGCACACCAGGAATCCGAGGGAGGTGATGCGTCAATAATCATGCGGGCCGATGCCCTAGCAGCTGAGTCCGAAGGGCAGCGCGAACGTTCCGATTGCGGCACCGATGCGGCTGACGGCGGTGGTGATGCCGACGGCGCGGACGTGGGTGGGGAAGATTTCGCTCGGGCAGGCCCATTCCAGGATGCTGGGTCCTCGGGAGAAGACGGCGTAAGTCACCAAGCAGCCCACAATGATGGCCAAGAGGCCGGCGGGACAAGCCCAGGATGAAGGGCAGGATGGCCAAGATGGCGAAGCACCAGATGATCAGCGGACGGCGGCCTCAGGTTTCGATCAGCTTCAGCGCCGGAATGCAATCGGCAAGGAAGACAAGGTCGATGATGACTGAGTCGAGGTTGGAGAGGTTGCCTTCGCTTATTCCGAATGCTTTCAGGATGCTCGGGCCGAAGGTGAAGATCGCGAACAGCGGACCGACCTGAAAAGGATAGAACCGGAAACGTGCCATCCGAGCGGTGACGATGCTAGCTGCAGCGGGATGGCAGCCGTCTACGTGTTTCGGTCTTGAACACGTAGGCGCTCCTTTTGTGACACGTAGATGGAGCCTTTATTACACGTAGATTGGCCGTTTTTGCACGTATTTTTCGTTGTTTCACCACTTAGATGGCAAATCCAGACATAGCCTTTTTACGGCGAACTGGGCGGCCCTTGCGCCTCACAATTGCCGGAATGAAGTGATTGCTACAGCAAGCTCGCACCTGAAGGGGCGCGAACCGGACATTCCCGCCGCGCAACAAAATCTGGAGGAAACGTGAAAATTAGTTCAGTATCCTTAGTTTTTTCGGTCTCAGCCGCTGCAATACTTACCGGTGCATTTGGTAGCACGTAAAGTAAGGACGAAATGAGTAACCGAACAGCCCCCATCATCATAGGTGCCCTTGGTCTCGTAGTCTTTTCAGTCGTAACAGTGATCTGGACAGTGCGGACATTTGAGATTGACGCTGCCAATCTGACAGAGGCCACCCCACCACTGCAGGCGGCCCTCTGGCTGGGGAGCATCCTCGTGGTTGCGGGATCTATTACTTGGCTCATTGTGCTCAGAAGACGGGGACCTAAGGAGTAGCAGCCACTCGATCATTTCATCGACGAGCGCGGGTTCGCGGATTTCGCTCGCGGAGGCAATGCAGGCGTCGAACTCACACCCCATGCGCTTGCTGAAGGCGGCCTCGACTTTTGTCAGGCGTCCGGGGAGGTCGTCCGTTACGAATAGCTCCGATGGCGAACTATCCTTGTCAGCAGGATTGGCTCGGCCAGCCTGCGGTGATGGTCCTCGCCCGGTGGAGCAGGCTGTTGGTGGTGCTCAGAGCGACGGCGGGTTTGCCACTTTGCCAGTCGATAGCCCTAAAGAGAGCGGCTGGGATCGGATTTTCCTAACCGGTAACGGTGAATCGCCGGGACACCAAGGAAGATGTATCCGAGCGCTATCGCCGGGTATCCGGTCCACAGCGGTCCAAGCACCTCGCGAAGAGGACTGATGAAAATCATGGCCACGCCCAAGAGCGCGATTGCGAGCGTCAGCAAGCCGCTCCAACCATGAAGCATCACATGACGGGCTTGTTCTGCGGGGATCATTCAACGGCTCCTGTTTCTTTCGATAGTGCAGTATTCACCTTGTTGCCATTTGATCTCGAATTGCCGACGTGACCTCCTGGGGATGGGCGGTTGAGACGATCCATCGGCGGGTCTTCGTTTCCAAAGCCACCGCACGCCCTCCCACCAGCAAGCCTCGGGTGTTCTTGCCCATGAGCCGGAAGCCATATCCGTCAGCGAGGGATGTATCCGGCGCCGGGCCTACGGCCACGACGTCTGAGGTCGAGATTTTGGTTGAATAGAACGGCGCGCAACGGAGGACGATTTTCTCCTCAGCTATTGCGATGGAAACGGTCAGCCGAACAATCGCACAGGTGATGGCGAGGATGCCGGCGGCCATGAGGAGCCCGGGCAACAGGATGCCCGATACCAGAGCAGACACGACTAACACGATGACTGAAGCGCCGACAATTCCCCAGATCAAGACTTTGGAACGTCCTGCCAGGCGGGCCTCTGATATCACCATGTCTTCCTCAATTCCGCGGCGTACTTACTTAGAGCGGCCTCACTACGATCGTCTGGACGGTCTTCAGAGCCTCCGCTGGCCCGCCTGTGAGTAGACAATCCAGGCAACTGAGGCTGCAAACGGCACCACAAAGATCGCGACGGCAATCGCTACTTTGACTGGGGCGGGAATCCACTTTGATGCCATCAGCGATGCAAGAGCGACGACTACCAACACGAAATAGACGATGCCCAAAACAAGCGTAGCCCAGGCGTCGCTGACGACTGGGTTATCCGGATCAGTTGGGCGCACCACGACCGACAGGTTCATGTATATGTTCATTTTGCTTGCTTCCTGTAGACAAACCGGCTCATCGCATTTGAGGGTGTAATCGCGGTCTGAATCCGCCGGTTTCGAGGAGTGATCGGGCGATGTAGTTGGCAAAGTTCCGGAAGCCGAGCGCGGAGCCGCGGAGGTGTTCGAGCCTGCCATTGAGTGCTTCCGTGGGGCCGTTGCTGGTGCCGGGCCGGTCGAAGTACGCGAGCACGTCCCCTGCACGGCGTTTCAGCGTCCGGCCCAGCGTAATGACCTCGCTCAGCGCAGCGGGAACACCGGCACTGATCGCGCCGATCAGTGCTTGCATGAGCTCTTTGCCTCGGGTGCCGTCAGGTTCTCGGTACGCGGCGATGACGCGCTGGTAGATGCCCCAGGTCGCGCTTCGACTTCGGCGTGGTTGTCCGCAACGAACAGGGCCTCCAACCTGTCCTTCTGCTTCTCGGTAAGCAGATCGTGCCCGGTGTGCAGGGTCCGGCGGGCGGCGTAGAGCGGGTCCCCGGACCGTCCACGGTGACCAATGGTCTGCTGCTGCACGCGCTGGCGGCACCTGTCCAGGGCATCGCCGGCAAGCCGGACGACGTGGAACGGATCCATGACCTCGACCGCGTCCGGGAGCTCCTCGGCGGCTGCGGTCTTGAACCCGGTGAACCCGTCCATCGCAACGACATCGATCCCGTCCCGCCACGCTTTCGGCCGCCCGGCAAGCCAGGCCTTGAAGACCTGTTTCGAGCGGCCCTCGACCATGTCCAACAACCGCGCCGGACCCGTCCTGTCACGGACCGGAGTGAGGTCGATGATCACGGTGACGTACTTGTCCCCGCGCCGGGTGTGCCGCCAGTTGGGTCGGCCCGGGGCGCGGTGACGGCATTGCTGCCGTTCCGTTTCCCCGGACCGCCCGCCGAACCCGGCGTGCGATTCTCACCGCACCGGGCTCTCCACGTGAGGATTTGTCGCTCAGCCGGTGGGGGCTGCGGGTGTCCACGGGGTCGAAATCCGGTAGCCGCGGTAGCGGTACCGGATCACCGTGACGCTGGCTGCGCCCTTGAACCTCGTCCCGTCGACGGCGAGCCGCCAGGTTCCGGGCAGGCAGAACCTGCGCCGCATTTCTGGCCATCCGATGCGGTGCTTCTTCCTTAGCCATGCCGTGATCCGCTCCCACGCATAGGAGTCGATCGCGGAGAACGTGGCCTTGGATACTCCGTGCCGGAAGTAGTTGGCCCACCCTCGCAGCACCCGCCCCAGATAGTCCATCAGGTATCCGGGCTCTTTGTGCAGGGTCGATCTGTACGTCATGGTCTTCACCCGGCTCTTGATCGAGGCGATCGCCTTCTTCGAGGGCCGGGTGTACACGAACCACTTGTTGCTTCCCCGTTTGCGCATCCTGCGGATGTTAAAGCCGAGAAAGTCGAACCCGTCGTCGATGTGGACCACTTGGGTCTTCTCCGGCGACAGCCGCAGGCCCATCGGGGCCAGCACGGTTGCCACCTCCCGCCGCAACCATTCGGCGTGCTCCCGCTGCCCGGTAACGAGAACGACAAAGTCGTCGGCGTACCGGACCAGACGGTAGTTCGCCTGACCGTGTCGTTTGCGGCGCTGCCGTTGGGGCTCAGTCGCCATCTGCTGCTCCCACGCCCGGATGAAATGGTCATCGAGCGCGGACAGTGCGATGTTGGCCAACAGCGGGGACAAGATCCCGCCCTATGAACAGCGATGGGTTATGCGTAGCGGCCGGTGTATGCCGCGGGTCGGGACGGCTGTGA
>NZ_BAABKK010000003.1:0-170852 GCF_039543785.1 Arthrobacter gyeryongensis | reverse complement strand
ATGGCTTCGATGGCCTCGGGCATTCCATGGCCGCGGATCTTCTCCGAGCCGAACCGCGCCATGAGGCCAATCACGAGTCCGCCGGCGACGGGCAACGTGAGCACTTGCCACCACGGATGTCCGCTGCCCACGGCCACAAGGCTTGTCGAGAGGCGGCCGAAGAAGAAGAGATTTGTGGCAAGCCCGATGAGGCCCAAGAGCGCCCAGGCCGCAAGTGCCCCGAGCGCCCCGACCGGGATCGCGAGGGCCGCCACCAGGAGCATCCGCCGGTCGACGGCGAAATCGCCCAACTGATGGCCACGGTGCGTGCTCACGCGACCACCGCCCGGCTCAGCGACGCCGCCGAGAGGTGCCCATGGAGAGCGGTGAGACCGGCGGCGAGCTGGTCCCGCAGCTCCGGGTCGAGGTGCGCGAGAGCGTCCCGGAACTCGTCGTCGCGCCGGCGGAGGACAGCTTCAACGGCACCGCGGCCGACATCCGTCAGGGAAAGAAGGACGAGGCTGCGGTTTCCGGCAGAAGCGGAGCGCCGCACGTACCCTCCCGCGCACAGCCGGTCGGCCAAACGGGTCACCGAAGATCCGGAGACTTCAAGGACGTGCGCGAGGGCGCCGCTGGGCACCGTCCCGTGGTCGTGCAGGGCGAACAGCATGCGCATCTGCGGCAGGGAAAGGTCCGTGACCTCGTCCACGCTGCGCATGGCGACGGCGAGCAAGTCGCGCGTTGCCCGCTGGAGGGCATCGATGTGGCGGTCGAGAGGATTTAGCATACGACAACTATTGCACAATGCAAGGCTTGCGGTGGCACACGGCGCTAGTCTTGGCCCGCGCACGTTGTCCTGGATTGCCGTCCCGAGGGTGGTGCTGGTCCCGTCGGGTGCCTTCTTTGTCGCTTGCCGGGCGATATGGGACCACCGTGTTGCCTACCGACCTTCGCGTACCCGCGGATTGCGCCACCGACCCTCATGCGCGTCGGTGTGCGCTTCCAAGTTATTCACCGTGCAAGCGCCGACTGCGAGGTCAGGCGAAGTGGGGCGCCTTCTGCGCTGGCGAAGGGCCACGCCGACTGCCGTCGCGGCCGAGGCGATGAGGAGGGCGCTTGCAATTAGTCGCAACACAGTACGGGTCGATGTGTCTGAAGCGCGACGAGGGTGCGCGGCATCGCGTTTGTTTCGCGCTTCCGCCGCTGGAGTTGCGGGGTGTCCTGATTCCTCGCCTTCGTCCGTTGTTTTTGTGGCTGCCGGAGACGGGTGCTGGCTGCCGGTGCTGTTTTCGGATCGTCGGAGGATACCGCGCTTGCGCAGGTCGTCTTCGACTTGGGGGTCGGGAGCAGCTGCAATGCTGTTGGCGGCTACCGCTGCGGGGAGATCTACAATATAAGGCTTTCCGTAGGCCGCCTCGGATGCCACGGCATCCAGCCAGGCGCCCGGTTGCCTGGACAGGCCGCGCTCGGTGAACGCCTTGGTCAGCATTGCCTTGATTTGCGGCAGGCTCTTGCCACGGGCACGTCTGACAACGTCAAAGATGGCCAGCTGTCGCTGCACGTTATTCGGATTCGCTGGTGTTGGGCTTTCCACAGCTGGCCTCCCTCTTTGGACGGCCCGCGCGCCTACTGGTGCGTGATGCCGTTGTGTGAAATTTTGGTTTGGAGCTGTTTTATGGTGCCAGGAACCGGCACGGTCCGTTCCTCTAGTCTGCCTGCGCGGTACCCCAGGGCCGGTGGTTAGATGGATTGGCGGTAACCGAAGAACTCGTGGTCGTTGTTGTAGCCACCTTCTCCACCGCCGACCTGGGAGAAGTCGCTGACGAATTCGATGCCCTTGATCCATTTGACGAGTTTGAAGCCAAGCTGGACCTCGTTGCGCAACCGCAAGGGAGCGCCGTGACCATAGCTCAGCGGCGCGTTGTTCATGTCGTAGGCGAGCATGGTGAGGTGGTAGCTCATCTGTTCGATCGGCTGGGCGTCGTAGTAGATGCCGCCGTCGGATCCTTCCGCGAAGGAGTAGAAGATCACCCACTTCGCTTCGGGGTCGGGCTGAACCAGGTCGATGATGGTCTGCATGGATACCCCGCCCCATTTGGCGACTCCGGACCAGCCCTGGATGCAGAAGTGCTGGGTGATCTGCTCATGGTCTGCCAGGTTCCGCAGCTGGTTCAGATCGAGCTCCGTGGGGTTTTGGACGAGGCCGGAGATCCGGAGGCGATAGTCGGCGAAGCCTGTGGCCAGAAGCGTTTTGTATTCAGTGGATTCGGGGTACTTGCCGTTGTGCCACATGTACGGGGAGATGTCTTTTTCGGTGTATTGGCCCGGTTTGGAGTCGAGGTGCTCGAATAGGCGTTGCGCCGGGCCGATGAGCGCAAACCCAATCCGCTGGACCGTTCGCGGATGCCGGTAGGTGAACGGGGTAACACCCACCCAGATCACGATGATTATGGCCAGGGATGCGGCGAAGACCCAGAATCCGTACCAGTCGCCGGAATTGCGGTCCGCGTACATGTAGTTGAAGTTCCGTAATGCCTCGGTGGCGACCACCAGGGATACGTGCATCACGATGAACAGCAAGAACCAGACCATGACCAGGAAATGTAAAGACCGCGCAACCTGGATGCTGAAGACTCTGCTGATCCAACGGAATTTGGTAGACAACGCCGGGGACATGCCCAGCCCGGTGATGAACGCCAGCGGTGCGGCGATAAAGACCGTGATGAAGTAGGCCATGACCTGGAGACTGTTGTAGGCGACCCAGCTGTCGTCGGTCGGCCAGTTCAGCGAAGCGTACTGGATGGACATCGAGATGGCATTGGGGATGACGTCCCAAGTGGTGGGCACCAGGCGGAGCCACTGACCCGTGGTGAAGATGAGAATATAAAAGATCAGCCCGTTGAGCAGCCAGAGCGTGTCCATCCCGAGGTGCCACCAGCGCGCCAGTCCGATCGAGTGCCGCCGGCCCGGGAGTCCCACCCCGTTGGGGAGCGTGATGGAGTCCTGTTTGGCCGTGTACAGCGGGTCAGCAGGCACCGGTTTTTGCATCCGGAACCATTCCTTGCCCGGGGTAGAGTGCCGGGTCCAGTACAGCCGCGGGTGATCGGCGAGGATGGCCCATCCTGCCCGGATGATCGGGATCAGGAGCAGCATGTTGAAGAAGTGTTGCCAGCCGATCCAGACGGGGAAACCGGCCCGGGCTTCCGCACCCGGCGGCACGATCCGGCCGGGGAACTGCCGGATGAAATCAGCCACTGCCGGTACTCCGCGCAACCCCTTGGCGACGGCAACGGCGGTAATCAGCAGGACGAAGCCGATCGGCAGCAGCCATAGCAGATTGAACCACTTACTGGCCCCGATACGTATCCGCGGTGCCACCCCGTATTGCGCCGGGGCAGACCCGGCCCAGGAAGCATCGACGACGGTGTTCGCTTCTTGTGGAAGCTCCCCCCGGAAACCGGCCGGTGTTTGCGGTCCGCCGGTGGAGACTGTGGACCTGGAACGGTTCGGATGGCCATGATTGTGGTCTCTTGCCACGATGTGCCTTCAATTGTCGCAGCAGCTGCAGTTCGGGTGGATACCTGTTTGCTGATCCCAAGAATACGCTCCCGTCGCGGACACGCAACGGAACCAGCTGGCGTGCGTAGCATACGGTGCAGCCACCACATGTAGACAGGCTGCCGATCATATGCGCATCTGGCGGATCTGCGACTGGGACCTGGAGGTTTCCGAAGAAGCCCTTTGGGAGGACCATCCGTCTGGACGTTCAGCAGACCGCCAGAGCCATGCGGCCGGGTTACCAGAGTCAGCCGGCCAGGAGCTGGCGCAGGACGTAGGGCAGGATCCCGCCATGGACGTAGTAGGCTTCCTCGGCGGGCGTGGTGGCTCCGGCCAGCCCGGCTTCGCCGCGGGCGAGCAAAGACGGCGCCTCTCCATGCCGTGCGCTCAGGCCCCACAGGTCAGGTTCTACCGGATCCTCGGCGCCTGTGGTTCAGTTCAGTTATGCCGTCTCGATCCCCGGGAAAGCCACCAACGGCAAGTCTGGGTCCAGGCCTGAGGTGAAGCGCGGACCGACCCGTAACCTGTACTCTCGCCCTTCAAGGGAGAACTCCGGAGGGCAGATTGGCCGTTGGTGCAGCGGTCTACCGGCGCAGATGATCGTTGCCCGGTGGCTTCCGATCAGATCCTGGATGCCTTACTGTCCTGCCGTGCGTTTCGGTTCGGACGCCGGAGCGATGTCTGCGCCGGTCCGTCCCGGAAGAGTGGGTTCCGCCAACAGGGTGCGCGCATGGAGCACGTCCCCGATGAACCAGTCGTAGATCAGCACACCGATCACTCCACCGACGAGGGGGCCGACGATCGGGATCCAGAAATACCAGCTGAACGCTCCGTCAACGGTGCCCGGCAGTGCCGTCTGCCCCCACCCGGCGAGCCAGGCAAACAAGCGTGGTCCGAAGTCACGGGCAGGGTTGATGGCGTATCCGGCGTTCGCGCCCACGGACATGCCGATCGCCGCCACGGCCAGCCCGATCATGAACGGGCCCAGGTTCGACTGCACGGCCGTGTTGCGCATGTCGATGATGGCCACGACGAACAAGACGAGGAAAGCCGTGCCAACAATTTGGTCGACCAATGGACCCACGGGATTACCGTTGAAATACGGTGCCGGGAAGGTCGCGAAAATGGAGTAGGTCGCCAGCCCCTTTGGATCCGCGCGCCCGGTGCCGACAGCCTTGTTATAGGCGTCGATGGCATCGTGGTAGAGCAGGTACACCAGCGCGGCTCCGGCGAACGCGCCGACAATCTGGGCAAGGATGTAGGGGCCTACCTTTTTCCACGGGAACTTCCGCCGGACCGCGAAAGCCAGCGTCACGGCCGGATTGATGTGGGCCCCGCTGACCCCGCCGCCGACGTAGATTGCCATCGTTACCGCTATGGCCCATCCCCACGTGATCAACAGCCAGTCGCCGGCGGCCATGAAGATCGTGGTCGACGTCGCGGCCCGTCCCGAGCCGGGCAAGGCGGCAACCGCCATGGCCACAACCCCGTCGCCGAAAGCGATCAGCACAAATGTGCCGAGGAACTCGGCGAGGAGTTCACCCCAAGTACCACCCAGTTGCTTGAGGCCGCTTCCTTTGCGGACTGCATTCCTTAGTGGACTGACTTCACTCATTCCGAGTGCCTCCTTGAGTCATCCGATTCACCCTTGGAAATTGACAACCCCAGCAACTTCATGGTATGTCGAACGACCTACGGTAACCAGCCGATTGCCTTAGGTAACCAACGATTTTCCCTGGCATCCATGAGCCAAAGCGTTCCCGTGCCGGCCCACCGTTCCCTGTCGCGGAACAACGGTCCTCGCTAGACTTAAAGCGCGCTGTAGGAAGACGCGGAGTTCGTTTCGGGAAAGGCACGAACATGACCGACAACAGCAGCTTCGAAGACGCTGTCGATGAGGCGGGCACGGCGGAGAAGCCAGAAGAACCAGACCTGCGGGGCCGATACGTCGAAGGCGACTATGGCTCAGCCGGGGTTCAGAGCGGCCGCCATGCGGACGACGAGGAAGGCCAATACATCGAAGGGGATTACGGTGCGGCCGGCAGCGAAGGCGGACTTCCCGAACCTCTTGGAGAAAAGGCCAGGGAGTCGGGACGCTACGTGGAGGCCGACTTCGGCGAGACTGGATCGACCCCCGGCCGCACCGCCGAGTCCGAGATCGGCCGGTATTCAGAAGGTGACTACGGAACAGACGGCACCGTGGACCCGCTCCGCAAACCCGGCACCGGCGCCGGAACACAGCACACGTAAGCACCAACCCTGCCGAACCGGGCTTACCACTCAGGTCCGGCAGGGAATGGGCGCGCGCGATACCGTAGAAGCCCAAGCCGCTCACAAGGCCCCCTCGGCGAATACCCGGCACAGCAAATCGTTGTTCCCGACTCTGCCGCAATTATGCAGCGCGCGGAATCGGGAGATTCTTAGCCGCCTCGACTTCGCGTTCTCAACCAGAATCCCAACCGTGCAAATGAATCCTTGCTCTGGACGGGCACGGGAAGAAGAGTCAAGAATGAGCCAGCACGGGCCACCGGGATCCTGCCCGGGCTCCTCCTGCCCGGCTCGACTGATGGTTCGGGACCGAAGATGAAGGCAGTTGTTGTCGGGGCAGGGATCGCGGGACTAGTCGCCGCCCGCCAGATCGGTTTGGCCGGCTGGGACGTGGAGGGCCACTGACCACCCGCAGGCCGGGAACCGTGAAATGTCGGGCGGGCCGCCGCACCAGGGCGAACCCAACGCTGCTGGTCACCAGCGGCGGCCTGCCGTTCACCGCCATCAACACGCGCGGCCCCCGGGGTGGGAAACCATCCTAGAAGCCAGGAACGACTCCCACCCGGTCCGCCGGCGCGGCCCGGATGCGTTGTGCACCCAATACCCACAACCACCCCGGCCAACCAGCCACAGACTGTGGACAACCCCGGCCCGGGCGTCCACAGAAAAGACCCGGCGCGCCCCCGGTCCTCGGGCGCCGCCAGAGCAATCTCTCTTTCGGAGCCCGGCCAGAAGCAGCGAGGACGGGATTCCTCAGATCCTGGCGGGATGATCAGCACGTAGCTGCCAGCCGCCCCACAGTTTCAGTGAGTGGCCGTTTCCCCTGCTTCACCTATTTTCTGTGACACGAATCACGGAAAGCACGGACTTGAAGACAAGAGACTTTCTGCGTTCCTTCCGGATCCTGCAAGATGGTCCGGAAGCGGGACATCGGCTGGAGCCAGCTCCGGGCGCGCACCGCAACAGTCGCACAGGATGGCGGAAGGCCCTGCCTGACCAGGCGACGTCGGCGGACACTTCGACAACGATTGGTTCCACCTAGGTCAGGCGCACCGGCTCTCTGTCCTTGCTGAACCGGTCCAACAAGGTGGGCGGGATCTCTTCGGGCCACGAGTGACGCCCGAGAGGCTGGCGCAAATACCTGCCCAGGGTTCTGGACGGCGCGGCACTCAACTCAGTGGACCGGCCGACCATCCAAAGCCGGCCATGCGTCGGCAGCCCCACAACAACGGTTGAAGGAGCGCCCATGGGACCCGTCACGCCCGCACAGACAACGTCCAGGACATCGTGGTGCTTGCCTTCAATCACTGCCACTTTCCGCCCACGTACAGCTGGGAAGCAACCCTTGACCTTCCCCGTCAACTCGAGCGTGTTGAAGCATAGAGCTTCTGCGAGAGGCCCTTCCTTCGACGTGACTCTCGGCGGTAGCGTGCACGTGCGGCGCGGGTGCCTTTCACTGTCGGGACGTGGTTCTAAGATGGAGAGAGGTTTTCCCTATTCGGATGCCGCTGCAGGTCGTGCTGCTGGCGGCTGCGGATATCATCGACAGAGGACAGATCATGCCAGGCAGGCCGCGGCTAAACGACGAACCACTCCAGGGGGCTGCCGCCTCACTCCTTAACGGCCTTGGCGTCCTTGAAGCGTTCTCGATCGGAAAGCCCGCGCTGGGGGTAACGGAGATAGCGCAGAAGGTCAATCTGCATAAGAGCACTGTCTCCAGGATTCTCACCGGACTGGCCAAAGCCGGGTATGTGGAACGCGACGATGAGACAGGACGCTTCCGGCTTGGTCTGGGCCTGATAGGCCTCTCCGGTCCCCTGCTCGCGGAGCTTGACGTCCGCCGCGCCGCACACGCCCAGCTGGAACAACTCACGGCCACAACCGGGGAAACAAGCACATTGGCCGTATGGAACGGGGCCGAGGCAATTGTCGTGGAGGAGATCCCCAGCCCGCACCAGGTTAAACACACCGCGGCAGTCGGGACACGCTACAACCAGTACGAGAGCTCTTCGGTGCGGGTGTTTCTTGCCCAGCTCCCCTTTGCCAAGGCGGAGCAGCTTCTAGAGGCAGGGCGAATCACCCATTCGCCAGAATCGGGCCCGGACGGCGACTTCCGGCAACACCTCGCAACTGTCAAGGAACAAGGCTACGCCGTGAACGACGGCTTCACCTCTTTTGAGGAAGTAGGCATCTCCGCCGTCGTACGGGACTACCGGGACGAGGTCGTGGGTTGCATCATGCTGGCGGCACCACGTTCCCGCACCGGATCTGACCGGATTGCTGAACATTCAGACAGCGTGATGGCAGCCGCCCTTTCCGTCTCGGCCCGCCTCGGCCACCGGCCGGCGGTGCATCAGCCGGCCGGAAGCCAGCACGCTGCGGACATCTGACTTCCACGACCCGAACATCCTCGAGGAGGGCATGCAACACCTCAGCATCCCCCGAGGGCGGACATGACCCACCCGATTTTTCTGACTCCTAAAACGCCTGTCTCCTGGCCTTGGTTTCCGCGCAGCTGCAGGGCAGCCAGGCGGTAAGGAAATGGTCAGCGGTCACCGAGGTCGCTAATGCGTGTCTATGTCACGCCCGGCCAGCAGGTACTACGGCGTACGCTTCTGACATGGAAGCCCAGTTTGAGGTAGAGATGTTATTTGAGCACGAGTACCTGGTGCGTGCCCGGGCCGCGGGGGAAGTGATCGAGACTCGGATCATGGTCGAGCCAGGCGTACTGGAGCAGCTGGGCCTGGAGGGTGCGGACGAGCGGCAGGTGGTCAAGGAGACTGCGGTGTTTTTGGCGGACCATCAGCCCCTCATTGATTTTCCACCTTTGCTCGATTTGGCTGACGTTATCGCCAGCTACGACGACTTTCCTGAACAGCTCAGGCGGCACCTTCCAGCTGATCACTGAATGACTACTTGCCGCTTTACGGGCCGGATCCGGCGCCCGGGCCAACGGTGAGCCGAGCCGGTTGGTCGGTCAGGCGTACAGGTAGCTGTCGAAGATTGAACGCGGCTGTTGTGCCGGGTCAGGATGGGCTATGACGACGCGAAGGCCGTCGGGGTCCCGACCTTCGACAAACGTGACCTCGCCGGCTGTGTGGGTGTTTGTGTAACTGCCCGCGTCCTTCAGTGCCTATTCGAAATATTCCAGGCCTTGGGCGCTCTCCGTGGCCCACATCAGCAGGTGGTGTCCCAGCCCGCCCGGGTGGCGCTGAACACGTTTCCCGCGTTCGATGATATAAAGCTGGAAGCCTTCCGGGGTCAGGAGAAGGGCAGCGTCATCCGAGCGGAGGGTTACTACACATCCAAACAGGTCGCGGTAAAAGGTTACGGACCGGTCAAGTTCGGATACGAACAGAACGGATGATGCGACCTTGGCTGAATACCTCATTCAGTCATTCTTGACCTGCCGGGCTGCAAATGGCCGGCACCACCAGGCAGGTCAGTCATCGGAAGCCAAACCAAGCCGCGCAGGGGACTCCAGGGTGCCATGCTGGCGACGAGACCCGTGGGTGCCGTCACGCCTGTGTTCCGCCGGGGTGTGGCTCATTCTGTCGGCCTCGTGAGCCGGGCGCAGCAGGCTGAGCCCTCGGGTGCGGGCTCGACCCGGTGCTGCTTGTCGTTGCACCCGTCAAGAGCGCCTTGGAGAAGTGCCGTGTTGAGTCCGCAGACGAGCTGGGTGTTCCTGGTGAGGCGGTCGAACGGGCAGTTGGTGAGAACCAGGCCCCGGGCGTCAGCCTCCGGTTCAAAACCGTTGTCGGCCAGGGCTTTCTCGACGTTTCCTGCGAGCAGCCCGAGCCGCTGGCCTTCGGCGTAGGCAACGGCGCGAAGTGCCTCCGCCACCGGATCTCCCGTTTGGATCGAGGTTTCGATTGCCGACGCCAGCAGGCGTCCTGCCAGTTCATACTCCCGGGCTGGAAAGGACAGGTGGACCTCGTCAACGGCCGGCCTGTACAGCTTGGTCGGACGTCCGGAGCCTGGACCGGTTTTGGGGCCGAGCTTCCTGCTTTCGGTTTCCAGGAAGCCATCGCGCACCATCCTCTCCAAGTGAAAGGACGCCGTGCTGGGGGCGAGGTTCAACTTTCTAACCAGCTGGTCCCGACTCATGGGCACGGGACTGCGTATCAGTGCCTGGTAAATAGAGCGCCGCACGGGGTCCGCCAGCGAGGCAGCGTCCGGACCCTGGGTTGGAATCGATGAAGGATTCATATGGAAATTAGATCACCTCCAGAAGGGCTTGACGGTCCCAATTATACGTTCTAAGTTCAATTTATTCGACTTTAGAGGGCAGTCGTGCTTCCCTCAGGACTCCGCTCCAGTCGCATTCATCCGACGCGATCGAAGGTACGAGGTTCCACTGTGTCACTACCAAGAACGAAGTTGGTCAAGAAGGAAGAAGTAGCCGAACAAACCATGGCCTTCATGTTCGAGAAGCCTGCTGGATTCACCTATAAGGCCGGCCAATTCGCGGACTACACGCTGATTGACCCCCAGGACACTGACGAGGAGAAATACCCGCGGATTCTCGCTTTCGAGTGCCCCGTATGAGCCCAATCTGATGTGCACGACCCGCATGCGTGACACCGCGTTCAAACGGGTTCTCAAAGACATGCCCATCGGGACCGAGCTAGAGCTGGATGCCCCCTATGGATCGTTTACCTTGCACAACAAGGTCGCCAGGCCCGCGGTCTTCCTCACCGGCGGGATCGGAATCACACCGGTACGCAGCATTGCCCTGCAGTCGGTCCACGACCAGACAGGGCACACGATCTTTGTGTTCGCCTCCAACAAGCGGCCCGAGGACGCAGCCTTCCTGGACGAGTCAAATGCCGACATCACCTTCGTTGCCACCATGACCGAACCCGAGAATTCGCACCAGCACTGGGACGGAGAGACCGGGGTCATCGATCAGGAGATGATCTCCAGATACGTGGAGGATCTGAGCACTCCGATCTATTACCTTTGCGGCCCAGCCGGCTTGGTCCGAGCCATGCGCAGTCTCCTTAATGGCGCGGGCGTGGACGATGACGACATCCGCACAGAGGAGTTCACCGGATACTGAAATGCAAACCTGACCGGCGCGAAAGCAACACACCTCGGCGCGCTCTCTCAAGGCCGGATCGAGCGCAACTCGCGTGCGCCGGCCATGGTCAATCGGGTGCCCGGCAGGCATCCCGCCGGACAGGATCGCCCGCCTCAACGGGGATGTGTTGTCGCATTACGTAAGGCCAAATCCTGGCTCGTGCGTTGCTTGCTTCGTAGCACCTCACCTGCGGGGCTACCATGAGACAGACCCGAACAGCCGAGAAGAAGACGTCATGTCAGCCATGCAGCGGCTGCGTATCAGGAGACTGACCCGGTGGCATAAGACAGTGCTGGTGGAATTCCGACTTCCGTGATGGGCCCCCTCCTGACCCTGCTGATTCCCACGTTCGCTTAGGTCCTTTGCGGACCGGACAGATTGAGGTGTAAACGTGCAGAAATATTCCCTCGATGCTTTGGCCCGTGAGCTGCTGGGGCGCGCGGCCGCAGCCGGTGGCGGCCACACAGCTGACACAGTTGTCGGTGGCCACGAGCGCGTGCTCCGTCAGACGGTCATTGCGCTGGTACAAGGTACGTCCCTGGCGGAACACGAGAATCCCGGTGAGGCGACGGTGCACGTGTTGCTTGGCAGGGTCCGGCTGAGCGCCGGTAAGGTGTCATGGGAGGGCCGTCCCGGTGACCTGCTCATCGTTCCCGACACGCGCCACAGTCTCCACGCGCTGGAGGACTCGGCCGTTCTGCTGACGGTCGCCAAACTGGACGACAGCCCGAAGCGGTAGAGGGTTCCGGAGGCCCACGGCACTGGCTTCACCATGCTCTCCACCGACTCTCAAGAACATCATTAAAACCGCGTTGCCGGTGCAGCATTCGGCCCGGCGGACGCGGGCCAACAAGGTCCGGGCGGTTGCGTCAACGACGGCTCCACGTTCGAAGCATCGGGACCCAGGTGCTTTCCATCCGTTTGCTCGGTGGACGTTCGGCGAAATGATCCCGGACACATCGGCGCGACCGTCGCCCGAGGGGCGCTCCCCGCTGTCGCGGATCCGAGTGCGGACCGACTGCCTGCGTTCGGATCCTCCCAACAGAAAGTCACGGATCTCCGATTCGGGCACACCGAGTCGACAAGGGCCACCGACGACGCTCGGCATTACCGTGGCGGTCTCAGCAGCAGGAAACCCACCGAAGCGCGGGCAGCGATTGCCAATTAGAGGTCGGAATTTCCGGTATTCCCATTAGCCGGCCGCGGGCCATTACGCCGCGTACGGCTGCGCCGAGCAGAGGACCTACCCCCGTCGTCATGACGGGATGCCATCACGCGAAGGATCGGGGATCAGGACGACGGGGCAGCGGGCGTGGGCCACCACATGCTGACTCACCGAGCCCAGCAACGCGCCAACGAAACCTCCGTGGCCCCGGGAACCGACCACCAGCATGGCAGCGTCCCGGCCTGCACGAACGAGCACTTCTGCGGGGTGTCCCTCGACGGCCTCCCACGTGATCGCCACGCTCTGGCCCTCTCCGGCCTCTTTCCCGAGCCGGGTGATCTCGGTGTCGGCGGCACCGGCCAAAATTGTTCCCGAATCACCGGACGGGTCCATGCCCAGCCCCCACACATCGGGGCCACCGAAGTACCGGGGATATTGCCAGGCCATGACGAGATGGAGACCAGCGCCGCGCAGCCGTGCTTCCCCGACTGCCCAGTGCACTGCGGCCAGCGACCCATCCGATCCGTCCACCCCCACAACAATCCTTGCTCCATGCGGGCTGCTCGCCACGCGGACGTCGTCGGATTCAGCTGTGTCAGTAGCAGTCCCGTTGTCAGCCATCGATCGGTTCCTTCCGAAAGTCTTTCTCCTGGGGCGTGCGCGCCGTGGCCCTCTACCGTCGGAGCATGTCTGCCAGGACGGTCGCCTCACTGATGTCGGCCGCCCTCGTGGCCGTCAGCAGCGTCAGCCTGGAGCCCCTGGCGAGTTCGCGCAGGTGGTCAAGGGCCTGCGCCCGGACAGGGTCTTCAAGTTCGGCTTTGTAGCGCTCGGTGAATTCAACGAACTTGGCTGGGTCGTGCCCGTACCACTTGCGCAGTTCCGTTGACGGGGAGACGTCCTTGCACCACTCCTGCAGTGCTGCCTTGGCTTTGGTCATCCCGCGGGGCCAGATATGATCGACCAGGACCCGTGTTCCGTCGTCGTCGTTGACTGCGTCGTAGACCCGGCGCACCTGTACATCCGTTTTGGTCGACATTCTCCAGCCTCCAAGCTGACCTGCGCCCCCGTGCTGCTCCCATCGGAAGAGTGGCGTCCGATGCAATCGAAAGTCCCCCGTCTTTGGCCCCGCTTACATTATGCTCCCCACCGGTCCTTCGAATACGCGATACAGATCACCGTGCCCCCGGAGCCGGTACGACACGCGGCCTAGTGCGGCCGCCCTGGCTTCGGATTCGCCGGCCCTAACCTGCCTTCCTCTGAGGAGAACGCCGAATCCGGGTCATTGAGGACGTGTGTGCCGAGGGTGTCCGGGGTCCGGTATGAGGACGATCGGGCAGCTGGCGTGGGCCACCACATGCTGGCTCACCGAGCCCAGCAACGCCCCGACGAATCCGCCATGGCCGCGCGATCCCACCACCAGGGCGGCGGCGCTCTCGGCAGACTGAACCAGCACCTGCGCCGGGTGACCCTCGACGGCCTCACAGCTGATCTTCACGCCGCTACCCTTCACCGATTCCTTCGCGAGGCGGGTGATTTCAACGGTGGCCATGGCCATGACGGGGTCGGTATCACTCGACGGGCCGCCCGTGCCGACCGCCCAGCCGTTCGTAGCACCCGGACCCGTAATTCGCTCCCACGCTATTACCGCATGGACGGCGGCTCCGCGCAGATGGGCCTCTTTGACTGCCCATGCCAATGCCGCGAGTGATCCGTCCGACCCGTCCACACCGACCACAATCCGTCCGGACAGATCCTGGGCATGGGCGTCTGGGGTGGTACCCGTCGGCACGCTTTCCCCCGCGGGGGCGGGGATGAGAATGACCGGGCAACGGGCACGGGCCACCACATGCTGGCTCACCGAGCCCAGCAGCACCCCGGCGAATCCGCCGTTGCCCCGCGAACCCACCACGAGAGCCCCGGCACCCTCGGCCGCCCGGACCAGCACCTCTGCCGGGTGCCCCTCCACGGCCTCCCATGTAATATCTGCGTTCTGACCCTCGCCGGCCTCCTTGCCGAGCCTTTCAACCTCGGTTTCGGCGGCATGGGCCATCGTCTGGCGGCTAACACCCGAGGAGTCCATGATCATCGTCCACACCGTCGCAGGCCAGTAGGACTGTGGATGCCGCCAGGCCATCACGACGTGGACGGCGGCTCCGCCCAATTGTGCTTCCGAAACGGCCCACCGCAGGGCAACCAGCGATCCTTCCGACCCGTCCACTCCGACTACAAGCCTCCCGCGGTGGTTGTCGACGGTATCCGACCCCTCCGGTTGGGATAGTGCTCCCGTTTCGCTCATTGTCTTCATCCTTTCGGGGATACTTAACGCCGAACTGTCGATGTCGCCCGCGGCGGGAATGGCCTCCGGGGTAACGCGCTGGCCACGTCTGGCGTTCACGTCGGCGCCAGTGACCTCATCCACTCCTACCTCTGGAGATGACGAGGACGATCACTACGGCACCGCATCCAGTCAGCCTCCGAAAAAGGCTCCTTGACTTCCACCGGGAACCCTCCTATGGTCGGAATACTAACATTAAAGATGTTGGATTTAGAATCCGCGCACCGCCACTGTGAGCTGCGTGACCTCGCCAAAGGTTGAGGAAAGGTATCAGAGGAGGTTCCCGATGCCGTTGTCGGACAGAGAGCGGAAAGTACTTAAAGAGCTTGAGCTGGACTTAGCCGCTGACGATCCACGCCTGGCCCAGGAACTCTCGTCCGGGTCTGTTGAGAACAGGTTCAGGGCAAGCTCCTACTTCGGCGCGGTTGCGTGCCTGATCGGGGTTGTGTTGCTCATCGCGGGAGTCGCTTCGCAAATCGTTGTCGTCGGCGTCGGCGGCTTCCTGCTGATGGGGACAGGTACCTACCTTCTCGTGGGGAACGGCTTCGCCAGCCATATTGTCCGGCCTGAGCCATTGAAGCCCCCTTCAGGTTGATGCTGCTGCGGCTTCCGGAGGTCAGGGAATGCAACCAGAGCCGGGCCGCAGAAAGGTGAGAAACATGGACACATCAGAGTTAGCAACAGACGATATCCGGGTCCACAGCGAAGCCCCGGCCGAAGGGGACACCTCCCGGGAATTTCCCGAGATCCGCTTCCACTCCCAGGACCCCGCCGAAGGATCTGACGGGATCACTGAAGCTGACACCAACAAACAAGGGCAACCGGAACCCTAGCCCCGGTACCCAGCCGGTCCTGGCTGAGTTCATTAGGTCGCTCACTGGACCAACGCGCCCCTAGGAGGATGCACTGCCGTGACAGGAATATTCGAACTGGTGGAACCCAGCCGTGGAGCCTTTGAGTTCAGGCTTGTTTCCGGTACAGGGAAGGTGCTGGCCGTGTCCGGAACATACAGAGACAAGGACTCAGCGGTCGCGGCCATGCGCCTTGCACGACAATGCGCGGCAACAGCACTTGTCCAAGACCACACGACGGGTCCGCCGCAGCCCCCAACGCCATCGAAGGCAAAATCAGGGCGCGGCCAAGGGGCGCCGTCGCGATGGTTCGGATGAAAAGAGTCCGAACTTGAGTCGTTTGTGCATCCTTCCCCATACCGGGAACGGGTGAGTCACGCTGGCGAGTGATGGAAGAGGCGCTCCCAGCTCAATCAACTAGCAACATCAGCAATTAGAAGGAGACTATCGTGGCTGCCACCTCAATTCCTGTCCCCGCCGACGGCGGGATCAGCCGGGCCCTGCACCGTGCACGCGTGGAACCTGCCTATGCGGCGTTCCTGACGTTGTTGGCCGGTTTCGTTGTCCTCCCCATTGTCTTCGGCCTGGACAAGTTCACCAACCTCCTGACGAACTGGGAAGGATACCTGGCTCCATGGCTTGTCGCCTTGCTGCCTTTCAGCGCGCACACGGCAATGCTCATCGTGGGCGTCGTGGAGATTGTCGCCGGGATCCTGATTGCCATCAAACCGCGCTACGCCGCGTACGTGGTGGCATTTTGGCTGGCGGGCATCATCATCAACCTGTTGACATACTCAGGCTTCTACGACGTTGCCCTGCGCGATTTTGGGCTCCTCGTCGCCGCACTGGCCCTGGCGCAGCTGGCACGCACCTATGACCACGGGAGCGGCCGTCAAGACCACGCGAACGCTGAGAATCGGTCGCGTTGACACGGAGGCCCTCGAAGCTAGAGCCGGCCTCGCTTCCACCTTGTAGCTTCGCCGTTAAGCCGGTGCTGTTCCATGGACGAGGCTGATAGCCGTGATAGGAGAACGCTTCAATGGAGAATCCGAGTCTCATAACCAGATTGATGCAGTGGACTCAGCGACTTGTGATGAGCATCTTAGGCCCTGCGGACAGAGCTGATGGGGAAACTCCGGTCATCCACAGAAACGATGACAGGGAAATAGCATCCAAGGAGCAACTTGCTGACATCGACGTGGAACGCGACAACGAGGGGCATTCCTGGGCATTCCGGAAAACGCGTCCGGAAAACTGACGGCTGCATGGTTCCCACGTAAAGCCCTGGTTCGTCAGTCCGGCTTCCCGGGATGGACAGGTTTAGAAACGCGCCGGCCCCGGTACAGTCCTGCAGGACACAAAGGAACGTTCATGGCCAAATGTTCAATCCAGACATTCGTGGAACATCTTGCTGCAACCAAAGCCGGTCCGAACAGCGACAATTTCTTCGACTTCACCAGCCCTGAGAACGCCGGCCGCAGACGCAACTTGGAGCTGTATCTGCAGGAGATGTTCCAAAGGAAACCAAAAGTACTTCTCTTAGGGGAAGCGCCGGGTTTTCGAGGGATGAGAATTACAGGGGTCCCGTTTACCAACACGGCCATTCTCCAAGGCGGGACCAACCACTTTGGACTATTTGGGGCCGGAAGGGGCTACACATTGCCGAGCGGATCCCCGACTATAGCGCCCGAGCCGACAGCGACCGTGATGTGGCGAGTACTCGGGGAACTTAATTTCCTTCCTTTGCTTTGGAGCGCCTACCCGCTGCATCCACACCTTCCAAACCGATACCTGTCAAATCGCACCCCTACCATTTCCGAGACCTTGGCCGGCCAACCGTTTTGGCTGGCTCTGACCCGTTTGTTCCCCATAACGTCTGTTGTAGCCGTCGGAAACGTCGCCTACCGCAGCGTTCTCGCCAGCGGACGATCCGTGCCCAAAGTGAGGCATCCCGCCCACGGAGGCAAGGCCGGGTTCCGGCGAGGATTGCAGGAGTTTCTGGAAGCGGGGATCACCATTAGCCCGGACCCGCCGCACCGTCCCTGCGAGGGCGTTGAATGCAAGGAACCCCCGGCAAGCCAGACATGAGCGTCTGCGCTGAGGCGCCGCTGGACACCACGGTGTGCAGTCCACGGCGATCGTCCATGCCGACGCACGTCACAGGCTCGCCCTTAGCCCGAACCTAACGCGTCACGGCCAGACGGAACACATGATGCCCTCGAATTGGCATGCCGCTTTCCTCAAAGCCCCGTGGCTGGTTTCAACCGCAGCGGCGGTGGTGTCGCACCTTTTCCCGCGGATCCGGTTCCGGGTCCAGGCGGAAACCGCATTGGCATTGCCACACGAGAAGCAGATCCGGCATGGCATCGTCCGAGCTGGGAGGCACGGAATCCCCTGCGGCATCAGCGCCCTGCATGGTCAGCTGCATATCGTCACCGCAATGACGGGGACGGCTCACAGGAGGCAGCAGGGTTCCCGGGTCGACTGAAGGGTCCCCTTCCTGGCTAAATTTACGAATTGTATGATCGTTACCAAAAAAAATCATCACGTGTTTCCTCCGAACCATTCAACAAGAAAACGAGTGTGTTTTCGTGGCTCGACGTAAGCGACACCGGAAAAGTGCAAAGATCTCACCCGACCGAGTGAATGCACCGGGCACCGTAGCAAGTCGAGGTGCCTGGACCTCTTCGTGGAGGCTTGCTCCCCACTTGCCCAAAAGACTATCGGCTGGGCGTGAAGCTCCTTGCAAAAGGGGCTCTTGCGAATCAGCAGTTCCTTCTTGTTGACTTTTCTACTGCCATCACCCGGATGGCCTGGTGGCCCGCACCTGTTCTCTGATGAAGTCGCGATCTCGCGCCGATAACTCTAAACGCCCGTGCCGATCCTGATCAGCATGGCGGCCTGCCACCTCGCTAACGGCATTGGCTACCGTTCGCGGGAGAACTAGACAACCCGGGTTTTCCGCGAACCAATGCTGGATTACCGGGTCAAGGTCACCCCACCATTGTTCAATCGGCCGCTGCATCATCCTGGATCCTCCTCCTCAACCCTGCAGACCCTTAGTGGCTCGGTGATCCGAGGTGAAAGCCGGGTGCCGGCAGTTACCGTCCAGCCATGGGGATCGATCTTGCCTATCTACTCTGCGCCCGGTTCCAAGATCTCAAGCCGGCAAGGTGTGGACGCCGAGCCTGTCGCCGAGGGCAGTTTGCCGGACCGACAGGCAGACCGCAGTTCCCCCAGCGGCATCATTCCCACCGCTGCATGGCGAAGGTCAAGGACCACGGCCAGTCCGTTGACGATGGTGCTCGTACGTCGAACAACCGCATACACCGCCCCCAGATTGCGTTCGGTGACACGGCCCCGGACCTGGATGCGCGCCCCGCTCATATCGACATCGAGGCGGATCAGAAACTTCAGCTTCGATCTCATGGCCGGACCCGTACGATTGCCGCCCAACCCCGGTGTACTCCCGGGTCTCATAGGTTGTCGGGCAGCCCTGCGAGCCAGGGGGGAACAAATCTTGCGAGCGGGTACGGCGGATGCGGCGGTTGAGGACTTGTCCACTATGTGCCCCGCGGCCGCATTCTCCCGCACAGCCATGATGGCCTTCGCCGCCTGGCCTATTTCCGCAAATCCCCCCGAAACCGCAAGAACCTCGCGTTCCTCGCCAATGAGCCGGAACCAGAAGCGCGTGCCGTTCCGAAAGATTTCAAACTGTCCAGCCATTTCGAAGGCCTTTCTCTTGAACTCCGGCAGCGGCCCCAGCCCGCCTTTGTCCCACGCGGTTTCCTCACTGAAATCGCTGCAGCACCATTCCTCGTCAACTTCCCGTCGAAAGTGTTGCTGTATAAAGAATATAATTGCTGAGAGTGCAACAAGTCAAAACGGTGTCCTTGAACTGGGTACTGATCCCGTAGTCTCCACACGGGCTCCCACCAAAGTCGAGTACCAAATACGCATGAAATGCCTCGGGCACCATGCGAAAGTGGCGATCACATTCAACAACTCCAAGAGGGACCCACAAGTGAAACGACCGCCTGTTCACGTCACCTCGGGCCGACGCGCAAAGAATTCAGCAGCACCAAAGCTTCGAAAATGCGAGGTTCGCGACCGATGAAGCGGGGTATGGCATCAAACCCTCTGGCCCTCGAGCACTTCTGCCTTTACAAATTGTCGGCACCAGGTGGGATCCTGCATCATGGCAACCAAACGTCGTCGATCAAGCAGTGAGGGTGCCGGCGCCCTCGGGTGTGGCCCGCTCCTCGCCCTCATCGTGATCGGGCTCCTCATCCAGTATTGGTGGGTTCTCTTGATCGCTCTCGGATTGGTTACTGTGACCGTGGCACTCGTCCGCGTCGCTACGGCCCCGCCCCGTCCGGCCAGGGTGCGCCCGCCCAAGCCAGCCCGCCTGCCCAAGCCCCGACCGGTCATGACCCCGCCCGACCCGGCCCTCGTCGGTGACGATCTCGCGGACCAGATGCGCGCAGCCAAACAGGTCCGCCATATACGGGAAATGCAGGAGTGGGACTACGAGTGGCTCCGGCTGACCAACCCCGAGAAGAGCAGCCGTGACCTCAGTGAAATCGCTAACGCCCACTTCGCCCGGGGCCGGTCGATCGGTATCAACCATGGCGACCCCTCCGTCCCCTGACTCGGAGGCCGAAAGCCTCAGTGGCCTACCGCGCCGCTATCCTATGCGGGCCACTGTGTGCTTGGCCCCTGGGCCGGTTATGCGACTTCCCTCGTCTTGGCCCGTGAAAGTAGATGAGGCTTCATGGAATCCGTTCAGGTGTACACCAAGGCCATCCTGAAATCGTGGGTGGATGTTCCGATCCTTCGGACCTATTTCGAATCGGATCTTCCCGAGCCCGAAGTGGTGGCACTTCTCGAACGGGTTCTTGCCACAATGGACCTGCCTGCCGCCGGGGCTGGCCAGGGCGGTGTCGCACCATACCCCTTGGGCCCCATCGTTGCGATCCACCGTGCGGACTCGACTGCAAGAGCGGGATCCCTTCTGGAAGCTTTGGCCGCCGGCATCGAGGCCCAAGGCGTAACCGGAGCCCTCCGGGCTCTTCCGCGGGAGCACCGGATCGTCGGTCGCCCCGGGTTGGATATGTCTGGGTTTGCAGCCGGGGTGCGTTTGATCGGCGAAACAGACCCCGAAGCCATCAACCGACTGATTGTGCCGGTTGAGCTGATGGACGCTCTGATCGACGTGGCCCTTGAATGGTGCCAGCTACCTTCCGGTACCCATTACGTGAGCACGGCCTGGTCCCACGTGAAATGCACAGCCGGCCAGCGCAAAGCCGTACACAAAACCGGGTGGGACCCCTACACGTCGAGTTCATTTGCCTGCGTCAATGGGCCTGACGAAATCAGGATTGTTGCATTCGAGGCGTGGGGGACCGTCCAGTTTGGCCGCCTTGATCCTGATCGTCGCTGGGAGCCCGCGGTGGCCGATTTGGCCGACCTGCTGGCGTCCCTGGCTGATCAGATCGAGTACGGGTGCGTTAGGCGGGCCAGGCTTGGGAATGGATCATGGCAGGTATTCCAGGACTATGACTGGCCTGCACGGCCACACCTCAGCGATTCCCAATTCGCAACATTCTTTCTGCCGAGGCAGGTACCGGATGCTTACGGTGTCCAGGTCCTTGGTCCCGGCCACCAATTGCCGGATCCCCTCGCGCCAATCTGGACGGCGCAACAGGTAGGGAGCGCATCGACGCTCCTGCAGCACAGGGATCTTCCGTCTTTGTTTGAAGATCGACTTCCCGAACCTGACACCCTTGATGAGGCCCGCAGATCCCTTGGCCCTCTCCTGATAACCACCGAGCAGGTGTTTGTCGCCCGGGGCCTGAAGTAGGCCCGCGATGACCTTGTAGCGTCCTGAGGCTGGCTCTCTGACCGCGATGAGGTTTGGCTAACGCGTCGCCCAGGCCAGCTCAGCCGCCGAGGTGCCGGGCTCAATGTAGGTCATCGGATACAGCTGCCATTGGTCCCGTTGACGGCCTGGTGGAACTTCCTGCCCCGGACCGGGGGGAAACACGGCAAGCTTTCGCAAGAGCGTCACCAGATCACCTATCCCGGGATCGAACGGTCCCCCTCGAATTTGGTGTAGTGCCGCCCGTAAGCCGGTCTATCACCGTGCTGCGGAAGCCCGCCGCCACATTTGTCAATTTCAGAAGTCGTCTGCACTGGGACCGCAGGGAAGCGGCCATCGGAAGGCGGACCCTGACCGGGCCGAAAAATGGCCGTTCTCAAACCGCACGGAGGAGGAACCAACAGAGGCCGTATGAGGCCGGGGGCCCTGCCGGGCACAGCTATGCCATGCTTCGTCAGCGGCAACGACAGGGGGGGGAGAGGGGCTCCGGTACTTCAGGCGCCGCGCCAACTGAAAGCGACAGCTGGGGGGAGTGGTGGCCACCCAAGTGGTTCCAGTTCCAAGGAAATGGGACAGTAGGCCTCGCCATGACGACCTCTTGCGTATTTGCAAGCGAGAGGATTGGTGAATGCGTGCGGCATAGGGAACGATTCGAGTTATGGCTGACGTCGAACCAGAGATGGCAATGCATGATGGTGTGAAGGAGCAACTGCGTGAGCACATCGCCAGGCGGTACCTCGAGTCTCCTGATTTCAATGGAGTCGAAGCTCCTCGGCTCATTGACGCCTTGGGGGAGTTTCCTGTCGACATAGAGGCCGTGCTCGCTGAGCTTGTCGCAGAGGGAGTGGTGTACGCCAACTTCGGTCATGAGATGACCAACCCTCACATCATCGGATTTCCGCACCAGCCGGCCGCCGACAATCTTACGGAGGTACAGCAGCGCGGCGGAGTTTGTGCCGCCGTTCTTTACCCAACCCGGGATACTCTCGCCGCGATGTCTGCGGATGATCGCTATCCGGGTGCTCCGTACTCGGCCGCTCTCGCACTCGGCCGCTCTCGCACTCGGCCATGCCCAGCTGGAATCTGTGTTCTTCCGGGCCGACGTTCTTGGTAGGTACCGCGACGACCCTCGTTACGATTACACCCTTGACATTGGCGGCGAGATCCGGGCTCGGGAAGGCACACCTCACAACACCTACCTGACGACCTTCAGCATCGGATTCGACTCGGACAAGGACAATCACGAGATCGTGGTCGGCGTACCGCTCCGATACCTTCACGACCTCTCGCCGGCCGAACAGGCCTACTGGAAGTCATTCGAGCACGAACGGCAGGATTGGGTGCTTCACCCGGACTGGGTGCGTGCGCACCTCATGGGGGAGTTCCCCGAGCGGGTCAGTCCCTACACGGCGGTTCTGATGGAAATGCGACTCATCAATGACATCTGTGAGGCGATCGGCTACCCGAGGCTCTTCCGGAATCTTTATGACGGAGCGAGCCGCCCCACCGACTATGGGTACCTGATCCGGCCCACCAAGCGTGAATTGTTCAACTTCATCGAGCAGCTCAACAAGCTACTAATCGACAACCTCGACCAAAAGTTCTTCGTCCGTGCCCAAATCCCGCTCACAGAAGAACGGAAGGACGGTGAGGACAACACCTACCAAGGCCAGCGCGGCACAATGAACATGCTCATCGAGTGGATGGAACGCACGGTCAGACACGACCCTAAAGGGATGGTGCCTTCCGCCGTCAGCATCCTCAAGGAGATTCGTCGAGCACGGTCCAACGTCGCTCATACGCTGCGTGAGAATGAGTACGACCCATCAGTATGGAAGGAACAGCGCCGCTTTGTTGTCGAGGCGTACCTTGCGGGGCAAACCGTACGGCAGCTCCTTCAATCCCACCCGGAGGCGGCGGCGGTCGAGGTTCCCGAGGAACTTGACGAGCCCAAAGTCTGGCCGTTTTAACGGGCGGCGGAAGACCCTGAAAAACCGCCCCAAGTGTCCGGGTGTGTGCTGAGTTGTGGTTCCGTCGGGCTACGAAGGGGTCGGAACCCTCCCCTTAGGGGTTCGTCTTACGGGCGCCGGTGCGATACCGGGCGATCACAAATCTCCATCACATGGCGATCAAATCCACACCTTGGGGGAGCGTCCTACTGAGAGTCTTCCAGTTCCAAGGAACCGGAAGAGCGCTCACGGTGCCGGTTCGTCAAGAACTTTCTGAGATTTCCGCGACACGATTCTGCCCATGGACTCACTGTATCCGTAGGGAGGGGTATGTCAGTTATTGGCACTTCCGCCGGGGCTGCGAAGCAGCTGCTCCGGGCACGCCTCGTAGCCGGCCATCACGTCGTCGAAAGAAGATAGTTGCAAGCCGCCGTAGACGGCGGCAGCGTCGAGCGCCTCGGGTAGTTCCTCGTCCACGGAACATAACAGGGGCTCGCAACGCAGCCCGTCCCATTCGAGGGTGGCTACAGCCCAGGGACCTCTGCCTCTTCGAAAAAGTCGCTCTCTCGCAAACTGAGAGTCTAAAACCACCTTGAGCAAGGTACGGCTAGTACCCACCTCCTGATATGTAGGTCTGGTTGTCAATAGCCATAGGTGAGCGGCTCCTGGGTTGTGGTTCCGGGGCCGCTCATCTTGTGCCGATCAGGGTGGGTAGCTTGGTGCTTGGGCGGGTCGGTTTCGACTGGCAGTGTCAGGCTGACATTCGCGGGTTGGTTACCGCATGACGATGTGTTCGGCTGGAGCGTATCGGTGTCTAACATCGAGCGTCCAACAGCGGGTCATCCGTGTGCTCATAGAGGTGGCCCCGAGTTAGCTCCGTGTGCTGCCCATCGCACCTGCTCCACGTCCCGGAGGGGCACGTTCATGGGTTAGGCCGCGTTCATGCGTTCTCCTTGCTGGAGCGGGGCGGCCAGTGACCAGCACCAGCCCGCGAGCTCGCGGGCGATCGCGGTGTTGGCCTTGACGGGCATCTTGTGTCGGTCATCGAAATGTTCCCATTTCTGGTGGAGCCGGTGGTTTCCTTCCAAGGCACGGATGCGGGTTGCAGGGGCGACGAGATCGAGCTGGCGCAGCAGGCGTTGCCCGGGCCGGGCGTAGGGGCGTCGGTGCTGCCAGGCAGATTCGATGAGGAGTTTGCGGGCGTAGGTGTTTCCGGCCTTGGTGATCGGGCCCTGGTGCCGGGACTGGCCGGAGGAGTTCTCGCTGGGCACCAGCCCGAGATAGGAACCGATGGTGGAGCCGGTGAAGCGGGTCCAGTCCCCGATCTCCACGGCCAGCCCGAACGCGGTCGTCATCTGGATGCCCCGCAGGCACATCAACGCCCCAATCACCGGAGAGTAGCGGCACTCCGCGGCCGTGGCCGCGACCTGCTTGTCGATGCGCGCCAGATGCGCGGCGAGCAGCTCGGCCTGCTCGAGATCGGCCTGATAGGTGAACTGCAGCGCCGGTTCGCCAAGGTTTTGGCGGTGCAGCCACTGGATGTGTTCCTTTGTCCACCGGGTGTCCTTGGTGTAGCGGATGCCGTGGCGCAGCAGGATGGCGTTCACGTGCTGGCGGCCATGCGCGAGGTCGCTGGCAGTGCCTGCGCGGAGCCGGGGCAGGTCCCGCAGCGCTTCTTCTTCGAGATCCGGGATCCGCACCTCGGTCACCGAGCCCACGGCGAGCATCTCGGCCAGCACCCGGGCGTCCCGCCTGTCGGTTTTAATGCGGTCTCCGGGAGCGCGGAGCAGTTTCGAGGACGCCGCGACCACACAGTTGATGCCCGCGGCCCGCAGGTAACGGGCCAGGACGAACCCGGTAGGGCCGGACTCGTAGACGACCTTGACGGGTGGATCGAACCGCCGGATCCACTCCAGCACGATGGCCGGGTCGGCGGCCATCGTGTGCTGCGTGATTTCGCCGGTGGCCGGGTTCAGCGCATGTCCCACCACGTTGACCGCGTGAACATCCAGACCAATGAAAGTAAGCTCAAACATAGCCGGGACCTCCCAAGCCTCACATGTGGCACTACCATTGCACTCCCGAGGAGCCGTCAGGCCAAGGGAGCCGTCAATGGCAACCCACGGCCCTGTGAAACAGAAGGCCCCGGCCCCCACCGGCTCTCGGCCGTTCCCTGGCCGTCCGGGATAAAGGACATCACCGCCCGGGTTCCAGGCCCCGCAGCGCCGCCCTTCATCGGGAGGCAAGCGGAGAACGCTCAAGCCGGCGCTGGCGGGGACCGCCCGGCGATAATGGCCGGCCCGGACGGGCAGGATCTGCTTTCACTTCATATCTCTAATGGGTAGTGACCAGCCCGAGGTTGGTTGGCAGACTGCTTTCCGGGACCGCCGGGGCGTGACTCCCTTCATATCTGACCCGCCTGCGGTGTCTTATAGACGACCTGTCCGCCCACGAGGTCCCGGGAGCAGTCGGCCCACTCCGATGGCTTGATAGAAGGCTGTCCGCTCCGCCCCACGATGGTGCTGCGTGACTCGTTAGAGATTTGCCTCAGGGTGATCCTCCCGGCTGGTTCCGACTGGACCTCTTCGGATAGGAGCAAGCAAATGACCATAGTCGCGGAACAATTCGCACACGTCGTCGGCGTGGACACGCACGCCAGAACCCACACGTTCTCGGTCCTCGCCACCTCGACGGGCGCGGTGGTCGGGACTGACACGTTTCCCGCCACCGGGCCAGGCATGAGCCGGGCGGTGGAATGGATCCGCCGCCGCACCGCGACGGGCAATGTCCTGGTCGCGGTCGAGGGGACGAGCTCCTACGGAGCAAGGCTGACGCGCCTGCTCGAGGTGGAGCGTTTCGCCGTCTGCGAGGCCAGGCCGCCCCGGCGACAGTCCCGCCACGCTCAAGGCAAATCCGACGCGATCGACTCCGTCGCCGCTGCCCGGACAGTCTTGGGAACGGCCACTACAGAACTCATCAGCCCGAGGGCCGAGGGTCTAAGGGAAGCGCTTCGGATCCTCCTGGCGGCCCGGCGCTCGATGGACACCCAGCGCACGAGTGCGCGCAACGCACTGACCGCCCTGCTGCGGACCCTCGATCTGGGAATCGACGCACGCTCCCCGCTGACCGCTGCCCAAGTCACAACGGTCCAAGGCTGGCGGGCCAGACAGGGCGACGGTGCTGCCGCCGCCGTCGCACGGGCCGAAGCACGGCGGCTCGCGTCTGCCGTCATCACTCTCGGCGCGGAGCTGGAGGACAACCAGCGCGCCCTGGCGGAGCATGCCGAGCTCATGGCCCCGGGAGTCCTGGACATCCGCGGGGTTGGCCCGGTGACCGCGGCGATTATCCTCGCCGCCTACTCGCACCACGGCAGGGTCCGCTCGGAAGCGGCCTTCGCAGCCCTCGCCGGCGCCAGCCCCATCCCGGCATCCTCAGGCAACACGACCAGGCACCGGCTCAACCGGTACGGAGACCGGCAACTCAACCGCACACTAGACGTCGTCGCCCGGACCCGAAGCCTCACGGACCCCGCCACCCGTGCCTACATCGAGCGTCGCACCGCAGAAGGCAGGAGCCTAAGGGAAATCCGCCGCTGCCTCAAACGCTTCATCGCCCGTCAGATCTTCCGCCAACTCCAGACACTCATGGCTTGACTTATCACCATAGAAGGGTCGTCTAACTCAACAATGAGCGGGACGACCGCATGAGCTCCGTGGCACTAAAGTTGTTATAGGAGGTGGGTACCAAAATCCCCGGAATTACAAGGATTATTGCCAATTTGTGGATGTCCTTGTGGCACACAACGACCCACCTCATTTAGTAACGTTGGTGGCTTCATTTTGCTGACATCGCCATCTTTTTTGCCGCCGACTGGAACGATGTCGGCGGTCACCGACCCAGCAGTTTCGATCTTGTGCGCACAACAACGTGACGGATTAGATCGAAACGCCAGAGTCGTGAGATAAGACAAATTGGCCGGTTTCCTGGTGCCGGCGAAGGACGGATGCAGTTGGCGCGCCTTCATCGGCGCTTTTGCGAGACGCGCACGCGTGGATCGCAGAAGTCAGCGTCCGTCATGGACGAAACTGGGCATGCAGACGATCCGGGCCGTGGCTTCTTGCGTCAGAGGCATCGGCCTATTTGTTACCGTCGCGGCCGTGACCACCACGGTCCAGATCCGCGATACCCGGCTGATCATCGTCGTTGCCGTCCTCACCGTCGTGCTGGTTATTTTCGCCGCCCTCTTCATCTTGCTCCACAGGAAGCTCACCACGCTCTCTTGCATTGGCGCAGCGGGGGTTCAGTGCTTCATCCGGGTCGGAATCATGACCCAGACTGAACCGGGGGCGCGACTACCCCGGTTTTATTGACGGTTTACTCACGCGTGCCTGAGGCGTCCGCTGGATTCCCTGGGGATCAGGGTGGGCATGGATTTGCGGATGTGTGGTTCCTTGCCTGGGTTGATGATGAGGTCGATGGCGGTGGTGGCGATCTGGGCGAGGGGCACCCGGACTGAGGACAGGGGGGTGGAGAGCCTGGCTGAAAGTGGTGTGTCGTTGTATCCGACGAGTGCCAGGTCCCGCCCGACGGTGATCCCGAAGTGGTGTGCGGCGGCGATGATGCCCAGCGCTATGTTGTCGTTGGCCGCGAACACGGCGGTCGGGCGTTTTACGGCTTCCTGACCGAGCAGCGATTCTCCGGCCGTGAATCCGTTTTCTATTCCGTAACCGGCGGCGATCAGCCATTCCTGCGGCGGGTTGATGCCGGCCTCGTCCAGGGCCCGGCGTGCGCCTGCGAGGCGGCCGACGCCGCTGGAAGTGAAGGAGGGGCCGGTCACCACCGCGATGTCGCGGTGCCCGAGGTCGATCAGATGCCGGACGGCGAGGTATCCGCCTACTTCGTCGTCGCCGACCGCGGAGGGGCTCACGCCGTCGGTGCGCAGCACCAGGGCGTGCGCTACGCCGCGTTTGCGCAGCAGGCGGGGCAAATCGTCGTCGAGCCGGGCCGTTGCCAGGATCAGCCCGTCGACGTTGCGGTCCAGCAGGGTTTCGGCGGCGCGGCGTTCGTCCTCGGGGTCATCGCCGCTGGTGGCGACCATGGCAAAGTAGCCGCGGTCCGACGCCGCGCGTTCCAGCTCCTCGAACATCAGCGCCATCACCGTGTCGCTCAGGCGCGGCACGAGCACCCCCAGCGTCCGGGTTTCCCCCCGGCGCAGGCTTGATGCGAAGGAGTTCCGGCGGTAGCCGAGTTCCTCGGCAATCTTCCGGACGTGCTGGGCCGCGGCCGAGCGCGATACCGGACCCCGCTCGTCAAGGGCGCGGCTGGCGGTGGAAAGACTCACGCCGCTGGCCGCGGCAACATCCCGCAACGTGACGCTTGCGCCTGGTGCAGCCGGTTCCATGTGAAAACTCCTGTTCGGGATTGTCCTAGAAGACACTCTATTTCCTCCTTGCGATTGGCAGGGCCTTGACAGTGAGCCGGACCACACCGCACAATGAAAACGTTCCCGCAAACGTTCTCATATTCTAGCGGGACTACGATCAAGAAAACAGAGGAAGCTCTCATGACCATCGATCTTCGCGGGCTCGTTCCCGCACCTGTAACGCCGTTCAACCGGGACGGCAGCGTCGACGTCGACGCGATCCACCGCCTGGGTGGCTGGCTCGCCGGCGTCGAGGGCGTCAAGGGCCTGGTGGTCCTGGGCCACGCAGGCGAAGGGACCTTCCTGACCCAGGATGAGCAGGCCCTTGTCATCCGGGAGTTCAAGAACGCCGTCAACGGCGAGATCCCGATCATCGCCGGCATCACGGGGGAGGGCAACATGGTTGCCGCCCTGGAAGCCAAGCGCGCGGTCGAGGCCGGCGCATCTGCCGGTCTGGTCTACCCTTCCCACGGCTGGCTGCGCTTCGGATACCAGAAGGGCGCCCCTCAGACCCGGTACAAGGAAATCTACGAAACCTCGGGCCTGCCGCTGATCCTCTTCCAGTACCCGGACGCCACGAAGGCCACCTACGACCTGGAAACCCAGCTGGAGATCGCCGGGCAGGAAGGGGTGTTCGCCACGAAGAACGGCGTGCGGAACATGAAGCGCTGGGACACTGAAATCCCCGTTCTGCGCGCTGCCTACCCGGAGCTGCAGATCCTGACCTGCCATGACGAGTACCTGCTGCACACGATGTTCGACGTCGATGGCGCACTGGTCGGCTACGGCGGGCTCGCCCCTGAACCGCTTGTGGAGCTGATCGCGGCGGGCAAGGCCAAGGACTACGCCGCGGCGCGGGCCATTCACGACCGCCTCCTGCCGGTGACCAAGAACGTGTACCACCGCGGGTCCCACATGGAAGGGACCGTCGCCCTCAAGGAAGGCCTCGTCGCCCGCGGCATCCTGGAGCACGCCACCGTCCGGCCGCCGCTGCTTCCCCTGGCTGAGGGCGCCGGCGATGAAATCGCACGGGCCTTGAAGTCCGCCAACCTGGGCAGCGTCACCGTTCCCGCCTGATCCTCGCCGATCCCAAGGATGGCGGGCCAAGCGCCCGCCATCCTTCCCCCCCAAGCTTTACCCTCTCCAATCTTGGTCAACGACGACCCCCAGCACCGCAGCTGGAGAAGGAGGACTCGCAAAATGCGCGAGCTGAACAAGACCGCCCCCGCCCCCAAGGACCACCCGGCGCAGGCGGCCTCCGCAGCAGGTGCCGCACCTTCGGGCGGCACGTCCACGTTCTACACCCGCAGGGAGATCCGGTTCATCCTGGCCTTCGCCCTGCTGGGAACCCTGTTCGACGGCGCCGAGCTGAACCTGATCGGTTTTCCGCTCGCGTACATCTCCGACAGCCTGCACGTCTCCACCATCGCCCTGATCACGGTCGCCACGGTGCAGGGCTTCGCTTCGATCCTGGGCGGGTTCGTGTTCGGCACCCTCGGGGATACCCTCGGCCGGCGCCGCACCTTTGCCATCTCAGTGCTCGCCTTCGGCGTCGCGGCCACCCTCGGCGGCTTGGCCACCAACTACGAAATGTTCCTTCTGACCCGGGTGCTCGCCGGCATCGGCATGGGCGGCCTCTTCGGGCTTTCGTTCTCGATGTTCACCGAATGCTGGCAGACCACAAAACGCGGCACCATGGGCGGCATCATCCAGTCCATGTACTTCGTCGGCGAAATCCTCACCGCAGGCCTCATCTACCTGTTCCTGTCCACCCTCGGCCACGACCTGGGCTGGCGGGCGGGTTACATCGCGATCGGCCTGATCAGCCTCGTCATCGGGGCAGCATCACTGAAGCTGCTGCCCGAATCCAAGCAATGGCTCGCCTACCAGGAACACCGCAGGAACGGCACCCTCCCGCCGGAACTGCGCCGCTCCAAAGTTCCCGTGATCGACATCTTCCGCCCGCGCTTCGCCTACGGGACCGTCCTGTTCATGATCCTGTCGACCGCGATGTTCCTGACCACCAACTCGGTAGGCGCCTACCTGTCCACCTACCTGCTCAAGACCCAGCAACTGCCCCTGGACACCGTGAGCCTGATTGTCCTGCTCGGCTACGTCTCCACGATCATCACCTACTCGACCACCGGCTTCATCTCCGACCGCATCCGCCGCAAGTACGCATTCACCGCAGCATGTGTCTTCGGAACCGCAGGCTTCGTCTGGTTCCTGTCCCTGCTCACCTCGGGACACGCACACATCACCGGCGCGTTCTGGACAGCCCCCGCGTTCTGGGCACTCATGATGTGCGCCGGAGGAGCCGGAGGATTCGGCGTCCTCGGCGTCTGGATGTCCGAATTCTTCCCCACCCGCATCCGCTCCACCGGCTCCAGCGCCAGCTACTACGTGGGACGGGGCCTTGGCGCCGGAGTCTTCCCCCTCTTCGCACTCACCCTCGCCGGCACCGTCCCGTTCGCCCTCGCACTCGGCATCATCGGCCCAGTGGCAGGCGTCATCTTCTCCGTCCTCACCCCCGACCGCACCGGACGCACCATCGCCGAACTTGAATAGCAGCATCGATACTGGAACGATTGCTACCGCTGTCCCGTTGTTCGCCTCCACTGTGAACAGCGGGACAGTGACATGTGATGGACTTAAGTGCCGAAGGAGTACTCCTCGGGGCCCTCTGGTGGCCCACGAGGAGAAGAGCTTAGCGCGCGAGGGTGCGGTCGGGGTGAGTCCGGGCCCCGCCGGTGCCCGGTTGATTCTCAGCTGGTCTCGGATCTGGGGAACATCGGCGCGTCTCCGTACTGTCTTCGCGCGAGCAGCGGCACCAAAGGCTGGCCCTCACCCCCAACTGTGGGGCCTATTGTCGTTCGTCCTCCTGCGCCTCTCTGATCTCTCCTGTCAAGAAGTGAGTCCGTGACGGAACCGGCCACCATCAGCTTTGACAAAGCGGATCAGAGCGTCGTGGACTTGCAGGTTCGTTGGAATTTCGATGCCTGCAGGTCCGGTTCAGGATGACCTTTTCGGCAAGCCGGTCTGTAATCGGGTTAGGCCTTCTCGTGGGTGTAGCCGAAGGGGACCTCGGGGCTCAGTTCGAGGGTGAATCGTCCGGGGCCGTGCTTGGTGATGAGGATTCCCGCGGTACCTTGCGCAAGTGCCCTTGTCTGCAGCTCCCGGACGCTCGAATTGAGTGCGTGGTCCACGTCCCGGGCGTGGTGGACGACCACTTCCATTTTTTCGTGTGCGATCTGTGTCATGGCTTGCTTTCTGTTTTGGTGTGCTGTGCTAGCCGAGCCTCAGGGAAAGGCGATCTTTGAAGGCGGCGGTGTCGAGGACTTCGCGGTTGATGACGAATTTCGGTGCGCGCCCGCTGGCGACATCGACGATGGCGCGCACGCAGCTGCTGCCGTTGCCGAGGGACATTTCGTCAGTCCAGGAGAGGCAATGGGGGGAGAGCGTGACGTTGTCCAGGCCGATGAGCTCGTTGGTGACGGGTTCCTTTTCGAACACGTCCAGGCCGGCTCCGGCGATGCTTCCGCTCTTAAGGGCCGTAATGAGGTCTTGTTCGTTGATGATGGGGCCGCGGGCCATGTTGATGACCACGGCAGTTGGCTTCATACGGTCCAGAATTGCGGCGTTGACTATGTGGTGGGTTTGCTCGGTCAGCACTGCCATCACAATGAGGGCGTCACAGCGGGCGGCAACTTCGTCCAGTTCCATCAGTTCTACGCCCAGTTCACGGGCGCGTTCGGGCGGGCAGAAGGGGTCGTGGCCCACGTACCGGACGCCGAAGGGCTTCAGGAGGCGGACCAGTTCCCCGCCGGTGTTTCCGACGCCGAGCAGACCAATGGTTTTTCCCGTCAGGCCAGTGCCCATATACCCCTCGCGGAGGTCCCAGCGCTGTTCTCGGACCAGACGGTCCTTCACAACCGTGTTGTGCAGTACGGAAAGCAGCATGGTCAAGGTGGCCGTCGCTACCGGGCCGCGGGCACCATCGGGAGTGATGGTGGCTACTGTTCCGGCGCTGGTGCAGGCGTGGAGGTCGACTGTGTCGAAACCGACGCCGAATCTGGCCAGGATCAGCGGTGGATTGGTGACACCGGCGAAGGACGCCTCCGTGACGGCTGGGGCGGCGTAAAGGATGGCGTCGTATTGCTCCATTTGTGCCGGAGTCAGGGCCGCGGACCTGTCGTGCATGTATTCCCAGGCCAGACCGGCTTCGTCGAGTCCGGAGAGGCCGATGTCGCCCCACACGTTGTTGCCGTCGGGGTCAAGGAAGTCGGGGGAGATGCCTACTGTGAATGTCATTAGAAGACCGCCAAGGGGTTGATGGGCGAACCGGTGCCACGGGGGATGTTAAGGGGAGCGACGACGAACATGAACCGGTAGCGGTGCTCCTCGGCGCACGCGGTGCCGAGGTCTTCGAGGTCGAGGTTGTCGAGAAGGGGCAAGCCCATCGCGGTGATCGCGAGGACATGGATGGGCGAGTGGATGCCGGGGGTGGGTGAGGGGCGGACGTCGGAATCCCCGTCGCCACCTAGGAGGCTGATTCCGCGCTCGGCCAGCAACGGCATGCAGTCAACGTGCAGCCCGGCACTCAGGTCCGAGGAGTCCCAGATCCCGAGTTCGCGGGCGCGGCGGAAGTGACCGGTACGGATCAGGACCGCATCGCCCTGCGCGATGTGTACGCCGAGACGTGCTTCGGCGGCAAGGATGTCCTCGGCGTGGATGGCGGTTCCGGGCTCAAGCCACGGCACGTCGAAAAGGACGGTGAAATCCAGAAGCACCGCAGAGGTCACCAGGGAACCAAGCGCGCTGACCGAACCGAAGTCGGCACCGGTGGCAGTCACGACATCCCTTGAGATCCGGCCCTCATACAGGAGGCCCTTGTAGGCGATGTGGCTGAGGGCATCGAGATGGCTGACGGCCTTCCCGTGATAGTCGACGCCGATGAAGTCTTTATTGCAGGACGGCTCGGGAGCCTCGCGCACTCCAAGGTCCGTCATGTAATGCAGGGCCGGGTTGGCGTTGGACGGTCCGCTGACGGTATTCCAGGGCAGGGCCGTGGTCACCACGCGCCCACTGCGGACAAGCGATGCTGCTTCCACTACCGAGGCCGGGGTGACCGACTGCCATGCCCCGGCCGAGGGGTCGGTATAGGTTCCCCAGGTCTTGACCTGTTCGAAGATCTCCTCGAAGCGGTCCTGCGGGACGGCAGGCCCATTGTTTGTCGGGGCCCGATAAAGTGAGCTAGCCCTGATATCTTCCGCGCACACGGTGTACTCCTTGAGAAAATTGGGGACCGCCCGGAATTCCGTCATGGCTACTCCGTGACGGGGGACGGACGGCCTCATCTGTGCCACCGGTCCTGAACGGGAGGCGGGAGGGGGGTGACGCGACAATGATAAGCCAATATACTGGCTTAAAGTCAATATCTTGGATTAGAGGAACCACCATGACGCTAGAGACAAACTCGGCAGCCCAAAGCTCAGTTCCGGCCGTCACCAGGGCAATGGCCATACTGGACCTCATCGCAGCTGCCGGCCAAGCGGGCATGAATGTGCCCGAAATTGCGAAGTCGATGGACCTCGCCAAATCCTCCACAGCCAATATCTGCGCTGCCCTGGAGGGCGAAGGGATGCTCCGGCGCTCCGACGGCCGGTTCACGCTGGGGCGAAGGATCCTCTCGCTCGCCGGAGACTACCTTCGCTCCGCCGACCACCTTTCCGAGTTCTACGCCCTATGCCGGCGTTCCCGCCTGATTTCCCGCGAAGCGGCCCGCCTGGCGCTCCTGGATGGAACCGACGTCCTTTACCTGGCGCGCTATGAGGGAACCAACCCGATCAGGCTTACCGCGAATATCGGCGACCGCTTCCCGGCCCATGTCACGGCCACCGGAAAGGCGGTGCTCTCCACCCTTCCGGACGCCGTGGTGGAGGACCGCTACCGGGGCAAGACCTTCGTGCCGTTCACCTCGCGCTCCCTAACGAGCATCTCCGAGCTCATGTCCGACCTCGAGAAATCCCGCCACCGCGGCTACTTCATGGACGACGAAGAGACCACAATCGGCGTTGTGTGTTTCGCCGTTCCCGTGGTGGACATCCCGGGCGAGCCGGCGCAATTTGCCATCAGCGCGACGCTGCTCAAAGCCCGCGCCGACGAGCTGGACCACGCGGACATCGTGGAGGAGCTCCAGCAAATCGCACGCGCCCTGGCCAACCCGCTCAGCGCGCACTCCCTCTGAGACCCGCGTTCCCGGGCCAGTGCTGGGTGCGGTCTGCCCCTGCAGACCGCACCCTTTTTGAGTAATGAAGAGTTTCATTCAATCAGCTATTGACCAACAGGCTGGTTTTAGTACAAGATATTGGTCAAGCAGGTCATTGGTGACCACCCAGAAATTTACGCAGCACTGGGGCTGCAAGGAGCGAACATGGGACTCAACCCACCTCCCGCGGAACCGCTGATCCAGATTGAACACCTATCCAAGCGGTTCGGAGTCAACGCGGCTCTGCAGGACGTCAACCTCACCCTGGATGCCGGTAGCATCCACGCGCTGCTGGGCCAGAACGGTGCGGGCAAGTCCACACTGATCAAGATCCTCTCCGGGCTGTATTCGCCCACCAGCGGCCAGATCACGATCGCCGGGCATGCATTGGGTACACCGGAGGCGACAGCGAACATGGCCTTCATCCACCAGGACCTTGGTCTGGTGGACACCATGACGATCGCGGAAAACATCGCCCTGAGCACGGGTTTCGGCCGCACCGGCGGATTCATCTCCTGGCGGCAGGTCCGCGACAACGCCGCCGAGGCATTGCAGACTGTCGCATCCCACCTCGAGCCGGACCGGTATGTCTCGGAGCTGAGCAGGGCGGACAAGTCCCTGGTCGCCATTGCCCGGGCCCTGGCCTCGAACGCTTCGGTCATTGTCCTCGATGAACCCACGGCAAGCCTGCCCGCAGCGGATTCCCGCAGGCTGTTCGATGTGCTTGAGAAACTTCGCAGCCAAGGCCACGGGCTGCTCTACGTCAGCCACAGGCTCGATGAGGTCTTCGCCATCTCGGACACCGTCACGGTGCTGCGGGACGGCCGGCTCATCCACAGCGGACCCATCGCCGAGAAGACACCGCGCGAACTCGTGGTGGACATCGTTGGCCACAAACCGCTCAGCTACACCTCGACCGGCGGAGTGCAGCAGGACACCCGGCGCCTGGAAGTACTCGAACTGGCCACCGCGCAGACCCGGCCCGTCTCCTTCTCCGTACATGCCGGTGAAGTGGTTGGCATGGTGGGGCTCACCGGAGCCGGACATATGGAACTGGGACGGGCCCTGGCCGGAGCCCGCAGGATCATCTCCGGCACCGTCAAGCTCGACTCGGAGGATTACCGGCCCCGCACGCCGACTGACGCGGTGGACTCGGGCGTAGGATTCGTCACGAGCAACCGGATGGACGAGGGGTGCGCCCCCGAGCTGACAGTGCGGGAAAACTTCCTGCCGAATCCCGGCATCCGCTCCAGAAACCCTTTCGCGTGGACCAGCCCCAAAGCCGAACGCAAACTCGCCCGCAAACTCGTGGACCAGTACGGGGTCCGGCCCGCTTTGACGGAAGTGGCCATCGCCACCCTCTCCGGAGGAAACCAGCAAAAAATCATGGTCGGCCGCTGGCTGAGCACCCGCCGGAAACTCATCATCCTGGAGGAACCCACCGCGGGCGTCGACGTCGGAGCCAAAGCGGACATCTACACCCTCCTGGAAGAGTCCCTCGCGGCCGGATTGGCCGTGCTGATGATTTCAACCGACTTCGAAGAAGTCGCCAACGTCTGCCACCGGGCACTCGTTTTTGTCCAAGGAACGGTCACCGCGGAGCTGTCCGGGGCTGGCCTCACCATTGCAAACCTCACTGCGGCGGCCTCCGGTGCTGCTCTCACTTCGGAGTAATCCTCACATGAACCAGATGAAAACCAGCCGCCAGGGCGGCGTCGCCCACCTCCTCGGACCTTACGGACTCGTAGTGATCCTCGTGGTGCTGTTCGCGGTATTTGCCCTGATCCTGCCGCAGACCTTCCTCTCCGGCCGCAACTTCAACGCCATCCTCAGCAACCAGGCCATCCCGGCGCTGCTGGCGCTGGGGGCCATGATCCCCATCGCCACCGGCAAATTCGACCTGTCCATCGGCTACGGACTCGGGCTCTCCCACGTGATCGTCCTCAAACTCATCGTCGACGGCCACGTACCCTGGGGCATCGCCGCCCTGGCGGCCATCGGCGCCATGGCAGTGGTAGGCATCATCAACGGCCTCCTGGTCGAATTCGGCCAGATCGATTCCTTCGTGGCCACCCTGGGCACAGGCACCGTGCTCTACTCCATCACCGGCGCCATCACCAACGGCGCCCGCGTCGTTCCAGGCGACGCCGGACTGCCCGCATCCTTCAAAGACCTCTACGACTCCAAGATCGCCGGCGTCCCGATCGTTGCCGTGTACCTGCTGATCGTCGCCGTGATCCTCTGGGTCCTGTTCGAACGCCTCCCGCTCGGCCGGTACTTCTACGTGCTTGGCTCAAACCCCCGGGCCGCCGCGTTGATGGGCATCCCCACCAAGCGGTATTCCATCTACGCCTTTTCCTTCTCCGCCGTGGTCACCGGTGTTGCCGGGGTACTGCTGGCTTCCCAGCAACAGATCGGAAACCCCAGCGTCGGAATGGACTACCTCCTCCCCGCCTTCGTCGGAGCACTCCTGGGAGCCACCGCCATCAAACCCGGACGCGCCAACGTCATCGGCACGCTCGTGGCGGTCATCACCCTGGCGATCGGCCTTGCCGGCATCTCCCAGCTGGGCGCCCAGTTCTGGGTCACCCCGCTCTTCAACGGCGTCACCCTGCTGATCGCCGTCGGCCTGGCAGGCTACTCCGCCCGCCGCAAGCTCCGCGCCGGCGCAGTCGCTGCCCCGCCGCCCACCATCCCCACCGCAGGCGAACCCGCCGCGGACGACGCCGGACCCTCATCTCCCGCCGGACCCGAGACTCCCGCAGCGCCACCGGCCACCCCCGCCACCACTGCCCGCTGACACCGGGCCAACAGCTCCACCCGCTCCACGCACCACCCCTGACGATTCCCCATGACTGAAAGGCTTCCACCATGAACCACTCCGCCCCCCGACTCCTGCTCGCAGCCGGCGCCATCATGGCCCTGGGACTCACCGCCTGCACCAGCGGCTCCTCCGAATCCGCGGCCAGTGCAGCCGCCACGGGAGCCAGCGGCTGCGCCGACGTCGTCGCCGCCGCCCAGAAAGCCCTGGCAACCGCGTCCAAGACCGACGCCCCCTGGGACGGACCCACCACCGGCCCGAAGGCCGCCACCGGAAAGACCCTGGTCTACGTGGCCCAGTCCATGACCAACCCCGGCGTCGCCGGCGTGGCCAAGGGCCTTCAGGAAGCAGCCGCGGCGATCGGCTGGAACGTCAAGGTCATCGACGGGCTGGGCACCCCGGCCGGGATCCAGAGCGCTTTCAGCCAGGCACTGACCACCAAACCCGACGGCATCGTGATCGGCGGGTTCGACCCCAAGACCACCGCAGCCCAGGTCGCCGAGGCCAACGCCGCCAAGATCCCGCTGGCCGCGTGGCAGGCACTCTCCACCCCCGGCCCCAGCACCGACCCGCAACTGTTCACCAACATCACCACCAAAGTCGAGGACGTCGCGAAGATCAGCGCCGACTATGTGATCGCCAAATCGAACGGCAACGCCGGCGTCGTCATCTTCACCGATTCCTCCATCCCCTTCGCCGAGGGCAAATCCCAGATGATCAAGAAGGAACTCGAAACCTGCTCCGGGGTCAAGGTCCTGGACTACGACAACGTCCCGCTCTCGGACGTCAGCGCCCGGATGCCGCAGGAAGTGTCCTCGCTGCTGAGCAAATTCAATAATTCCTGGACCTATTCGGTGGCCATCAACGACGTCTACTACGAAAACGCGGCCGCGGCCTTGCGTGCCGGCGGCGTGAACGCCAGCGGGGCCCCCTTCAACGTGGGCGCCGGTGACGGCGACTCCTCCGCGCTGCAGCGGATCAAGGCCGGCGAATACCAGACCGCCACCGTTCCCTCACCCCTGAAGTCAGAGGGATGGCAGATCGTGGACGAACTCAACAGGGCCTTCAACAACCAGCCCGCCAGCGGCTACGTCCCGCAGATCCACGTCTCCACAAAGGAAAACACAACAGCCACCGATGCCTGGGATCCGACAGGCTACCAGGACGCGTACCGCAAGATCTGGGGCAAATAATCCCGGCCTCAAAGCCCACCCGGCACATACAGGCCCCACCACCCAGAGCACATACGGGCCCCGGCCCGGGAACCAAGGTTGGAAATTGAACAACGAGAACAACCCCCGCGGCTCCGGCCCGGCGAAGACCACGGGCATTCCCCGCAGTGCCGGCTTCGTCGGGCTGGGGCTGATGGGTGCACCCATGGCAGCCAATCTGCTCAACGCCGGATGGACGGTCACCGCATGGAACCGCTCCGCGGCCGCCGTCGAGGACTTCGTCCGGCTCGGCGGATCCAGCACCAAGAACGTCGCGGCCCTCCGGGACGAGCCGGTCATCATCTTCATGCTCCCTGACCTGTCCTTCATCGAGGACGCCTCCACCGGCCTGCTCGACGAATGGCGGTTGACGCCGCCCCGGCCGGGGACGCTCGTTGTGGTGATGAGCAGCGTGTCCCCGGTCGCCGTCCGGGCCTTCGGGCAGGCCGTCGCCGAAGCCAGCGAAGGGAACGCTTCCGTGATCGATGCACCGGTCAGCGGGGGCACCAAAGGCGCGCAGGACGGCACGCTGGCGATCATGGCCGGCGGCCCCGACGAGGACTTCCGGCGGCTCCTGCCGGCATTCGAGACCATGGGAACCACGGTACGGCGCCTCGGTGAACTGGGGGCCGGATCCCTGGCCAAAGCGTGCAACCAGTTGATCGTCGGGACGACGACGGCGGCACTTGCCGAGGCCGCTGAACTCGCCGAGCGCTCGGGCATGGACGTCGAAACCCTGTTCGAGGTGCTCTCCGGCGGGCTCGCCGGAAGCCGGGTCCTGGATTTCGTCGGACCCCGGCTGGCGGCCAAGGATTACGCGCCCACGGGTCCGGCGAAGTTCATGCACAAGGACCTCAAGTTCGTGCTCGAAAGTGCTGAAGCGGCCGGTGCCGCTGTTCCGATGGCAACTGCCGGCGTCGAACTCTATCGCGAACTGATTGATCAGGGCCTCGGCGACCAGGACCTCGCAGTTGTCCGCCAGGCCATCGCAATCCTTGGTGACAGCCGCGCCGCCGCCGCGGGCGGGACCGCCACCGTTCAGGAGGCAACGCCATGAAATCCCTGTTTGATCTCACCGGGCGCGTTGCGCTCGTGACAGGATCCAGCCGCGGCATCGGCAACGCGCTGGCCCGCGGACTGGCTGACGCCGGTGCCACCGTTGTCCTCAACGGCATCAATACGGAACGCCTCAAGGACGCGGAAGCCGCCATGGCGGCGGACTTCGGTCCCGGGCGCATCCACAGCTGTGCGTTCGACGTCACCAGCGATGCCGAAGCGGCCCGCGGCGTTTCCTGGGTCGAGGAGAACGTCGGCCCCCTGGATATCCTCGTCAACAACGCGGGAATCCAGCACCGCGTCCCGATGCTGGACCTGGATGTGAAGGACTGGGAGCGGGTCATCACCACCGACCTCACGAGCGCCTTCCTCGTAGGGCGCGAAGCCGCCCGTCACATGATCCCGCGGGGCCGCGGCAAGATCATCAACATCTGCTCCGTGCAGACTGACCTGGCCCGCCCCACGATCGCCCCGTACGTCGCGGCCAAGGGCGGCCTGCGCAACCTGACGCGCGCCATGACCGCAGAATGGGCGGCCTCCGGCCTTCAGATCAACGGCATCGCCCCCGGTTACATCCACACCGAAATGACCCAGAACCTCGTGGACGATCCCGACTTCAACTCCTGGATCCTTGGCCGGACGCCCGCCCACCGATGGGGCACCGTGGCGGATCTCGCCGGCCCTGCGGTATGGCTTGCCTCCGAGGCTTCGAACTTCGTCAACGGCCAGACGATCTTCGTCGACGGCGGAATGACGGTGGTCGTCTAATGAGCGATCTCCAGCACGCTGGCTTTCAGCTTCCCCGGACTTCGCCCGCTGTCGTCGCGCACGCGGCCGGCGACCTTCGCATCGAGGACATAGCCCTCGTTGTTCCCGCCCCGGGCCAGGCCGTTGTCGAGATCGCCTACGGTGGCATCTGTGGCTCGGACCTGCACTACTGGCTCCATGGCGCGGCGGGGGAATCGATCCTCAAGGCCCCGATGGTGCTCGGTCACGAAATCGTCGGGACCGTTGTCCAGCAGGCCGCGGACGGCAGCGGCCCGGCAGCCGGAACGCCCGTCGCCGTCCACCCCGCGACGCCGGCCCCGGGTGCCGCTAAGTATCCGGAAGACCGGCCCAACCTCTCCCCGGGCTGCACCTACCTCGGGAGCGCGGCGCGGTACCCGCACACGGACGGCGCCTTCAGCCGCCACGCCACACTGCCGTCCCGCATGCTCCGGGCCCTCCCGGCCACGCTGGACTTGCGCACCGCGGCGCTGGTGGAGCCGGCCAGCGTCGCCTGGCACGCCGTCGCCCGCGCAGGGGACGTGGCCGGAAAGACAGCCTTGGTGATCGGAAGCGGCCCGATCGGCGCACTGGCAGTTGCCGTCCTCAAACGCGCGGGGGCAACCCGAATCGTAGCCGTCGACATGCACGACAAACCTCTTGAGATCGCGCGCGCCGTGGGCGCCGACGAGGTCCTCAAGGGCGATGACGCAGAGGCAATCGCCGCCGTGGAAGCCGACGTCGTCATCGAATCCTCGGACAGCCACTTCGGACTCGCATCGGCCATCAAAGGCGCAGTCCGCGGCGGGAAGGTAGTCATGGTCGGGCTCCTGCCCTCCGGACCCCAGCCGGTCTTCATTTCGCTGGCCATCACCCGCGAACTCGAACTGCTCGGTTCCTTCCGCTTCAACAACGAGATCGACGACGTCATTGCCGCACTCTCGGACGGTTCGCTCTACGTCGATCCGGTCGTGACCCACGAATTCACGCTGGACCGCGGCCTGGAAGCCTTCGAAGTGGCCAAGAACCCGGCCGAATCCGGGAAAGTACTGCTCAGTTTTGAGCCGGCTGGTTCAAGACCTGCGACGGAAGCGGTCCTCTGATGGCGGGCATCCGGCCGATGGTCATCATGGGCGTGTCCGGAAGCGGCAAGACGGTCCTGGGACAATCCTTGGGAAAGAGGCTCGGCATACCTTTCATCGACGCGGACGACCTCCACCCGGCGTCGAACAAAGCCCTGATGGCGGCGGGTATCCCGCTCACCGACGCTGACAGGGTCCCGTGGCTGAACGTGGTCGCCGCCACCATCGCCAAAGGCGTCAGCGAGAACCAGCCCGGCGTCGTGGCCTGCTCGGCCCTCAAACGCACGTATCGTGACCTGCTCCGGACCTTGGTGCCCGATCTGCTCCTGATCTACATCGACGGTGCGGCGGAAGTCATCGCCCGGAGGCTGGAAGACCGCGAGCACGAATACATGCCCGCGAGTCTGTTGGCCTCGCAGATCGCCACGCTGGAGCAGCCGGAGGCCGACGAAGCCTACATACGGGTTCCCGCGGAGCTTACGGTGGAAGAGTCGGCGGACCTGATCCTGGGCACGCTCCACCTTTCACTCGCCGCACCACGCGCTGACTGAAGGACCCTGATCAAGCAGTGGGCCGGGCCGAGGAAGACCTTCACGACCAACTCCTGCAACGCATCGCCCACCACTACTTTGTCGGGGGCATGCTGCAGAGCGACATCGCCGCAGTCGAACACCTCTCCCGGCCCAGCGTCTCCCGCCTGCTGACGGAAGCCCGCGAACGCGGCGTTGTCCAATTCAGGATCGGCCCGCCCGTGGATCGTGTGCCTGAGCTGGAGACGGAACTGCAGCGCCGGGCACCCCTTCACGCCTGCATCGTCTCGACGGGCAAACCCCGGGCACTCTACGCAAACTCAAGCAGGCTCGGCTACGTCGCGGCACGCTACCTTGAATCCCAGCTCTCCCATGTCAGACTCCTTGGTGTCGCCTCGAGTCGGTCGCTTTCCGGCGTTGTTGAGTCGATGGTCCAGGCGCATAGGCGGGACCTCACGGTCATTGACCTGCTGGGGTGTCTCCCGGGCGGACGGGCAGACAGGGGACGCCGTACCGGGAGTGCGAGTGTGGACGGCGGTGGTCCGAACACCGCCCGGCTCATTGCCGCGTGGCTTGGTGCCTCTTTTCGGGCGCTACCGGCACCATTCGTGCACAAGACAGCTTCCTCGCTCGAGGCCGCCCTGAGCGCGACCGTGGTCCGGGAAACCTTGGAACTAGGCCCGCACAGCGAACTGGCTCTGGTGGGGGTCGGCTCGATGAAACGCTTCGACGGTACCGGCGCCTACAGTCCCATCCCCGTCAAGGAACTGGACGAACTCGAGACCCGGGGTGCCGTAGGCCACCTGTGCGGCCATTTCCTGCGGGAAGACGGTTCCGTTCTTGAACCATCCGGCGGCCCCTTCCTGCTCGGAATAGCGGCCGATGGGCTGCGGCAAATCCCGCAACGGCTCGCCGTAGCCGCCGGCTGGAACAAGGTCCGCCCCATCGCCGCAGCCATTCGGGGCGGCCTCATCTCCGAACTCGTCACAGATCAGGCAACCGCCGCCTCCTTGGTCCGGCTGCTCCATCCCTGAGACATCCCGGGGCTGGTTCCCGAGGGCTTCCGCCGTGGTGTGGAAAGAAATGCAACCCGTGTTCCCAGAAGGCCGATAAAAACGGATCTCTATATGTCATTCGTGCTCGAACGCGGGCAGAACAGCAACCAATGTTTCGGTCATCATGACCCATATCAGTTTTCTGAAGTACCCGTGCGTGGGTTCGGTCACCGCCGTGGATGCTCCACCGGTTGTACTCGATCGCGCCCAAGGTATCGGCTGCTGCCTGAACAGGTGGCAGCTGTTCGTGTTTGCGCACGATCTATTGAAGAGGTCTAACCGTGTTGTTTCCCAGCCCGAGGGCTCGGCAGGTGCAGCCTGATCCCTCGGGCTGGGAACATGATCCTGGCCGGGACGGTGGCGAGTCCCCGGCCAGGATCATGGTTGTCGCCGTTGTCCCGGGAATCGATCCGGCGCCCGTCGCGACCCCTATGCTGCGCTTCTCGTTCCCTTTCCGCAGCGGCCCCGGCCTACTCCAAAGCGACGGCTTTGGTCTCCTTGGCCACCATGTAGATCAGCCCACCCAGGGCAAGAAGAACGGCAAAGAGATAAAAGGCCGGCGGAACCGCCTGCACGGTGACGTTCTGTTTGATCATCGAGCCACCGACAAGCGCACCCATGAGGGCGGGGCCGAAGATCTTGGCCGTGGCGCCGAGGCCGTAGCCGAGTCCCAGGCCGGTCGCCCGGACCTCGTGCGGGAACTGTTCGGCTCCGAAGGCATTGAGGATGCCGAAGGCGCCGTCGCCGAAGGTCATGGTGATGAGCACACCGGCGAAGAACACCACGCCGGATTGGGCGTTTGCTGCGATGAGGCAGCCGACGGCACCGAGGAGGCCGAAGGACAGCAGGACCCAACGTCGGCCGATTCGGTCAGCCAGCCACGCCGACGTAAGACGGCCGAGGACGTCGCCGATCGCGACCCAGGTGAACAGGGCACCGACCGTGGCGGCGGTGTAGCCGTAGCCGTCCTTGAGCAGGGTCTGGCCCCAGGACTGGACGGTGAATGATCCCAGGATGAAGCAGAAAGAGCCGAGGGTGATGATGGCGAGCTGTTTTGGGTACTTCCGGAAGAGCAAGCGGTAGGGCGCCTTGGTTTGATGCGCTACGTCCGGCAGCTGTCCGACCTCGGTGGCGGGGATATCCATCGCCCACGCGAATGCATCGCGGGCTTCCTCGGTGCGGCCCTGGAGCTGCAGGAACCTCGGCGACTCAGGGACGCGCCGCAGCCACAGGAGAAGGAAGACCGGGAGGACCCCGAGGGCGATGAGACCACGCCAGCCGATGATGTCTCCCAGCCATTGCTGTGCCTGGGCGCCGAGCAGCAGACCGAGCGGGATGAACACTGACGCGAGGCCGGCGAGCAGGCCGCGCCGCTTCGCCGGCACGAGCTCCTGGACGTAGGGTATCGACGAGATATTGAGACCGCCGACACCGATGCCCACCGCCACCCGCAGGATGGCGAGGACCCACCAGCCACGGTCGGGGGTGAACAGGGACAGGAAGGTGAAGAAGGTGAACAGGACCACGCACCAGAAGAAGGCTTTGCGGCGTCCGATCTTGTCTGCAAGGCGTCCCCACATGATGGCGCCGAGGACGGTGCCGAGCCCGGAGCAGGCGAGGATGACACCCGCTTCCAGGCCGGTGAGGTGCCACGGCACAGTCAATAGCGAGACGACGAAACCGATGAGGAACATGTCGAAGAACTCCGAGATGTTGCCGAGAACCACAAGCCCGATGAGGCTCTTTTGGTGTCCGGTCAGGGGCCGGGAGTCAATCTGCTGTGTGGCGGTGGTGAGGGCGGGGGCAGCTGTCCCCGTAGGTGCTTTCATTGCGATCCGATCGTGATTGTGTTGCGGGTCAGCGGATGATCTGGTTGCTCGTCGGGACGGCTGACCCGCGCTCACGTCGGGAGCGCCGCAAAAGGCCGGAACTTGTGTTCCGACATCAAAAAGAACACGACAACGATGCTGGGAATCGCGGACGTTTTCGGATACCGGCCGGGTGCATATCGCTCCTTCGCGACAAGGCGGTGACCGGGGGCTGCGGTGCCAGCCGGACACCGAAAGTAGGTTTCGGTCGACCCGATACAACCCCAGTGACCTGAGGAGATCAATCAATACCCGCAAACCTGAACATCCGTTCCAATACGCCCGGATTTGACCGGATCGGTCCCGGCGCAATGCCTTGGAGCTAATACTGGAAGTCTGTTTTCGACGCCTCCTCACAGTCGAGGCCGCTTCAAGAAGAAGGGGATACCCATGCACCAAAACCAGCTGCTCACGTCCCGCACTAAGGAATTGCCGGCCCGAACGATGACCATGCATCACGTGTGCCTTGTTGTCTCCGATATTGCCGCCACCCGGGACTTCTATGTCAACGTCCTCGGATTCGAGGAAATTCACCGGCCCACGGATTTTGTGTTCCATGGTGCGTACTTCCAGAACGGCGACGTCGAAGTGCACGTGGTCCGCGAAACCGAACCCGGCCGCCTGGCCAGGAACACCCCCGGCTGGGAGGCTGAGGAACTGCGCACGGGGCTGTGCCATCACTTCGCGGTGCTGGTCGATTCTTTTGAGCCCTTCCTGGCAGCGATGCGGGAACGCGGACTTGAACGTGTGGGCGGACCACGCGTCCGCGACGACTACGTCGAGCAGATCTACATCGCCGATCCGGACGGGCACGTCATCGAACTGCTGTGCCAGCACACCCCGGAAGCCGGCCACGCGCGACGCATCGAGATCTTCGACCTTGGCATCGCCGTTCCCGTAGCCCCCGGGTACCCGGTAACGGACCCCCGGGCCAAGTATGGGGTGCTCTGCGGTGGCTAAGGTTTCCTTCAGGGGCGGCTTGCACTGCAGGCGGTCCTGAATCGCGCAAGCGGATCGGCGCATATCGCTTTTCCCTTGGGAGCGGGACCGCATCTTCTTTGCTCTGTCCTACTGATCCGCGTAGTCCCGGCTGCCCGGGCGACTCATGACTGAATGGATGATTATCGTGATTACAAGCCCTGCCGTCCCCCGCGTCCACATCGCCACGGACCACGCCGGAATGGAGCTCAGTGCCCACTTGGTCAGCCATCTGACACAAAAGGGATATGACGTCGTGGACCACGGGCCCAGGGAATTCGACCCACTGGACGACTATCCGTCCTTCTGCATCAATGCGGCACTGGCCGTGGTGGCGGACCAGCAGGCCGGGATGCATGCCCTGGGCATCGTGCTCGGCGGTTCGGGAAACGGGGAACAAATAGCGGCCAACAAAGTCAAGGGTGCGCGCGTCGCCCTTGCCTGGAACCATGCCACCGCCACCCTCGCACGCGAGCACAACGATGCCAACGTGGTGGCCATCGGAGGACGCCGGCACAGTGTGGAGGAGGCCACCGGCATAGCCGAGGCGTTCCTGCAGGAATCCTTCACCAACGAGGAACGACACATCCGCCGCATCGCGCAAATCGCCGCGTATGAGGGGCGCTAATCCTTGGAGACAGCCCTGTGTGCCTAGGATATTCGTTGATGCAGCCACCACATACCAGATCCGCAGAGTGCCCACGGCAGGGTCGATCTGAACCTTGATCTTCGCCGGCCTCGACCAATCGGGGCGCAGCTCAGAAGCCTACCTCAGCAATATCCGCCCGTTTCTCGGCGAGTACTACAGCGACCTGCATGGATTGCTGGGTCAGCCATTGGCGGTAGTTCTTCGCGAGGTTGTCGTTTCGGAGGAGGCCCCGTTCCAAGAGAGAAATTTTGGACGGCCAGTTGCCACGCTCGCGGGCAGCGGTCGTGATGGTTATTCCGAGCGTGGTGCGCGTGTGGCGAAGGTCGGTGTTGTTTGGCGCTGCTTGGGGGTTGGTGATCTGCCGGTAGATTTCCCGGACTGCGTAGCGTTTGAGGCAGCGCATGATTTCCCGTTTGCTCTTGCCCTCCGCGGTGCGTTTGACCACGTAGTCCTTTGTCCGTTGGCACGAGGCCATGCGGACCAGGACGACCTGATACAAGGCATGGTTGGCGTTGCGATCGCCCGCCTCTGCTGAGCCGGTGACGGGTTGTCTTGCCCGAGGACGCGGGTATGGGCGCGACCCCGACGAGGGCCGCGAATTGGGCTTCGTTTCCTATCCGGTCTGGGTTGTCTCCGACTGTGACCAGGAGTTGGCTGGCTACTTCCGTTCCTACACCTGGCAGGTCACAGAGCATCGGCGCGTAGACATCGAGGATTTCCCGGAGCGCGGCGTCGGCTGTGGCGATTTCTGCCGCGAGGGACTGGCAGCGGATGGCCAGGACTTCCAATGTCAGCAGGCACACGTACTCGGGGTTAGCCATATGACCGGCCGGCCTGGTGCGCTGCAAGGCTGTGATCATCGCCGAGGTTCCCAGCCCCCTGTATTTCGCCCGGAGCTTGTCCGGGGCTGAAACGAGGAGACCTTTGATCTGATTGATGGCAGCGGTGCGAGCCTTTAGCGCCGAAGTACGCCCGGCCCGCAGGATCCGCAGGCATTCAACGGGACCATCCCTGGCTTTAGGGACCGATGTGGTCCTGCCGTCGAGTACCGATTGAGCGGCCTGGTAGGCGTCCCAAGGATCGGACTTGCCCTTCAGCCGGCGCGCCGCACGGTTCGGGCGGTTCACCTCCAACACGGTCAACCCTTCGCCACGCCGGACTGGCCAGTTCAATTTCGAGTCAGTCCGGGGGGAAGCGGGGGGGGAGAAGTAGCCCTCCATAGCAAACGGCCAAGCCCCTCTTTCGCCGCCCCGACCGGGGTGGTGCCCCGTGCGGCTACGGCACGGTGTAGGAGTTCAGCGGCCTGCCGGTGGTGCCGTAGGTGAGGTCCAGGATGAGGAGGCCTTTGCGTTCCAGTGCGCTGAGGTAACGCTGGGCGGTCGGCCGGCTGACGCCGAGCTGCCCGGCGATCTCACCGGCGCTGACGGGAGCGCCCGCGGCGCGGACGGCGTCGAGCGCTTTCTGCATGGTGGGCTGAAGGCGCGGTGCCGGGGCGGCGGGCCTGGCCCCGGCACCGCGGGCGTTGTAGAGGCCGTCGATGGTTGCCTGGTCGGCGGTTGATGCGGATTCCAGCTCCTGCCGCCACTTCCGGTAGGCCTCCAGCTGCGTGCGGAGCCGGTCGAAGCTGAAGGGCTTGACGAGGTAATATACTGCGCCGCTGGCCATGGCTGATGTGACGGTGGCCAGGTCCTGGGCGGCGGTGATGATGATGCAATCCACCTGGGTTCCGGCCGCCTGCAGTGACCGCAGCAGCGAGAGACCGTCCTCGTCGGGAAGGTGCACGTCCAGCAGGAGCAGGTCCGGGTTGAGACGCACGATTGCCTCCCGCGCGGCCGCGGCGCTGTACACCTGGCCCACGCATTCGAAGCCGTCAACCCTGGCCACGCGGGCCGCGTGGATTCCGGCGACCCGGAAATCGTCGTCAACCACCAATGTCCTAATCAACGTCCGCCCTCCTGTCCTTCTCCGCAAGGTGAGGGTTTGCCGGCAGCCACACCTCAAAATTGCCGCCGGGCCCCGGAAACACGTCAAGGGTTCCCTGTGCCCGGTGCACAATCCTCCTCACCAGGGCCAGCCCGATGCCGCGCCGCATGCCAGGCCGCGGGTCCTTGGTGGAATAGCCGTCCACCACCACCTGGTCGATCTTCTCTGCCGGGACACCGGGGCCGTTGTCGCGCACTGCGATGAAAACGCCGTCGGCGTCGTCAAACTGCACCGTTACCGTGCGCGGCCGGGGCGTGTTGGCCAGCGCGTCCACGGCGTTGTCCAGGAGGTTGCCGACGATGGTCAGCAGTTCCGCCTGGTCAACCTGGGGACGTTCGAGCCGGGACTCGGCGGTCACCTCGATTTGCACGTCCTGTTCGGCGGCAACGGTGATCTTGGCCAGCAGCAGGGCCGCCAGCTCCGGCGGCGCGATCCGTGCGCGCAGCCCTTCGCCAAGGGACCTGGACATGTAGGAGATTTGCGAGACGTAGCTTTTGGCCTGCTCCACGTCCCCCATCTCCAGCAGGCCGTCGACGATGTGCAGCCGGTTGGCGTATTCGTGCTCCAGGGCACGCATTGCCTCCATCAAGCCCTGGACGGAGTGGAGGTCCCGGACCAGGCTCTCGATCTCCGTGCGGTCCCGCAGGGTGATGACGGAACCGATGCTCCGCCCGGCGGTCGAGACGGGCATGCGGTTGACCACCAGCAGGGCATCCTCCGTCAGCGCCACCTGGTCGGCGCCGGAGAGCTCGCCGGTGAGCAGGTCCCGGAGCCGCCCCTCCGGAATCAGCTCGGCAACCGGTTTCCCCAGCGCCGGCTCCTCGATCTGGAGCAGCCGCCGGGCCTCCCCGTTGATGACCGTCACCCTTCCGTCGTCGTCAAGCCCGAGGACGGCCTCCCGGATCCCGTGCAGCAGCGCCTCACGCTCCTGCAACAGGGAGGCGATCTCGGCCGGCTCCAGGTTGAAGGTGACACGTTTGATGCGGCGGGAGAGCAACAGCGAACCGCCGACGCCCAGGGCCAGGACCAGCGCCGAGAACCCGGCGATCAGCCAGATGTTCTGGGCCTGTGTGTCCAGGACCCTGGTGTCCTCGATGCCCACCGACACCTGGCCGATCACCGAGCCGTCCGCCCCGAAGACCGGGGCCTTGGCGTTCGCCGACCTGCCCAGGCTGCCCTGGTCGAACCCCACATGGGTTTCGCCGTCCAACACGGCGACGGGTTCCTCCAGTTTCTTGCCGATCAGTGACGGGTCCGGGTGGGAGAACCGGATGCCGTTGCGGTCGGTGACCACGACGTAGGCGGACTGCGCGGCGCCCGCGATCTCCCGGGCGAGCCCGTCGATGATGTGCTGGGGGAGCGGAGCGGATCTCCGGCATCTGCGCGGTGGTGGTCGCAATCCCCAGGGCACGCAGCTGGTACTGCCGGTCCAGGGTCTGATTGCTGATCATCGTGAACAGAACCCCGCCCAGGACCACTGTGAGAACCAGCAACGAGAGCGAGCCCAGGAGGATCTGGGTGGTCAGGGTCGAAGAATGGCCGCTGCCACGGAGGCGCTGTGCCAGTGACAACCGGTTCACCGGTACCCGCGCCCCGGCCGGGCATTAACCCAGTGGCAGAAAACGCACAAAACGTGCACTTTTGCTGTTAAGACGCACAACTTACTGAAGACTTCTGGCACGAATGAGCACTTTCTAAGCTTGACATAGTTCCCGTGATCCACATCACGAAGGAAGCGACTCCCAGGAAGGGATTCGAGTGACAACGCTGTCAGAACGACAAAGAATCAGCCGCACGGCCGCCGCTCCGGCCCGCCGGCTACCGAATCCAGGGCCCCAACCCTCGACCGGGATGGAGCGGGCCCGAAGTTGGCCGCGTGTGCGCCAACTACAAGTCAAAAACCGCAGTTCCACGATGGCGCTGAACCGGAAAGAAACACCAGCCGTCCCGACCCCTGGCACACCACAGAGGCACGTCAGGTAACGAGTGGTCACAAAAACGGAAAGACAGAGAGGTCTTAGCAACATGGATGCTCACCATCCCCACCGGCCGCCCGCGGCCCCCGAGAGAACCGAAGACGCGGCAGGTATCGACATCGTCGGGTTGACCAAGCGTTACCTCACGCCCAAGCGCGAGACATTCACTGCCATCCGCGATGTGACGCTGAGGGTCGAACCCGGCCAGTTCTGCGCGATCGTCGGACCGACGGGCTGCGGCAAGTCCACCACGCTGGCCCAGGTTTCCGGCCTGGAACGGCCAAGCGCCGGCTCGGTGAGGGTCCACGATCAGCTCGTTGACGGCATCACCAACGGCGTCAGCTACATGTTCCAAGCGGACGCGCTCTTCCCCTGGAAGACCGTTCTCGGAAACGTGCTGATCGGCCCGGTCCTGCTCGGGACGCCCAAGAAGGAAGCCACCCTGCTCGCAAGGGATTGGCTGCGCCGCGTGGGCCTGGCCGGCTTCGAGGACCGTTACCCGCACCAGTTGTCCGGCGGTATGCGCAAGCGCGTCGCGATGGCGGCGGCGCTGATCAACAACCCACGGATCCTCTTGATGGATGAGCCGTTCGGCGCACTCGACGTGCAGACCAAGGCCATCATGCAGAACGAACTGCTGCAGCTCTGGGAGGAACTGCGCCCCTCTGTCCTCTTCATCACGCACGACCTCGACGAGGCAGTGGCGCTCGCGGACAAGGTGGTCATCATGACCAGCAGCCCCGGCACCATCAAGGATGTTTTCGAGATCGATCTGCCCAGGCCGCGTGGAGATGTCCAGAAGATCCGGCACGAGGAGCGGTTCCTGGAGTTGCAGGGCCAAATCTGGGAGTCCTTGAAGGACGAAGTTACCCGCGCCTACAAGCAATCGGCGGGTGTAGCAGCATGACAACCACAATCAGTAGAGGTGCTCCCGTGCAAGAGCAAGAAAAAGCACAAGCGAGTGAGCTTAAGAATTCCGCCCGGCGTGCCATGAACCGCCGCACCACGTGGGTTTGGGCCGGCCGCGCCATCCTCGCGGTCATCGTGATCGGCGGCTGGCAGTGGTTCACGACCGCCGGCTGGGTGGACAAGTTCTTCTTCGGCCAGCCGTCCGAAATCTGGAACAGCCTGGTGGATCTCTTCACCAAGGGCACGGCATTCGGCACCATCTGGGAGAACCTCTGGGTCACCATGCAGGAAGCCATCTACGGCTTCGCGCTCGGAACGCTGGTCGGCGTCGTGCTCGGAATCCTCCTCGGCTCCAACAAGTACCTGTCCGAAGTTGTGGGCCCGTACATCCGGATCGTGAACTCGATCCCCAGAATCGTGCTCGGCTCGATCTTCATCGTGGCATTCGGCCTCGGCGTCTTCCCGAAGGTGCTCCTCGCAGCGGTCCTGGTCTTCTTCGTGGTCTTCTTCAACGCCTTCCAGGGCGTCCGCGAAGTGGACCAGAACCTGGTCGGGAACGTCCGCGTCTTGGGCGCATCCCCGCTTCAGGTTGCGATCCACGTGACCATCCCCTCGGCAATGACCTGGATCATCGCCAGCTTGCACACGGCGTTCGGTTTCGCGATCATCGGTGCCCTTGTTGCTGAAGTGCTCGGCGCCCAGCAGGGAATCGGCCTGATCATCAGCCAGGCACAGGGAACCTTCGATCCCAACACGGTCTTCGCCTGCATGGTGATCATCGCAGTCATCACGCTCGGCGCGGAGTACCTCATCGCCTTGCTAGAGCACACGCTCCTCAAGTGGCGTCCACCAAACCGTTCTGAAGCACAGGCGATCTGACGCTCGCCGTCTTCCATTCCACTTACCCAACGCTCGAATCCTCACAATAGAAGGAAAAGCACAACCATGATGAAGAACAAGATCTACGCCGTCGGCGCTGCCGGAGTGATCGCCCTGAGCCTCGCGGCTTGCGGCACCAGCACCGCAAGCAGCAACAGCACGGCAAGCGGCAGTGCTGCCGCGGACACCGCCTCGATGCCCACCGTGAAGCTCATGGTCGGCGGTATCGACAAGCAGATCTACCTGCCGTACCAGCTCGCAGAGCAGCTCGGCTTCTACCAGAAGTACGGCGTCAAGATGGAGCTTTCCACCGAGTCCCAGGGTGGCGTCGGCGCCGAAGACGCCATGGCATCCGGGCAGGTGGACATGGCCGGTGCATGGTACGTCCACACGGTCGACTTCCAGTCCAAGGGCAAGAACGTCATCAACCTCGTGCAGCTCTCGAGCGCACCGGGCGAACGCATCATGTGCAACCCCAAGGCGAACGTGAAGACGGGCGCAGACCTCAAGGGCAAGACCGTGGGCGTCACCGACCTCGGCTCGGGAACCGATGAGCTCACCCAGTTCATCGCTGCAAAGGCCGGCCTCGCGAAGAGCGATTACCACACGATCGCCGTCGGCGCCGGAGCAACCGCAATCGCGGCGATCCAGCGCGGGTCCGCTGACTGCGTCATGACCACCCAGCCGACCGTGGGCGCCCTCGAGAACAAGAACCTCGCCGTTTCCGCGATCGACCTCGCCACCTCTGACGGAGCCAAGGCAGCGCTTGGGGGCACCCTGCCGTCGGCCGGCCTCCTCGCCCAGTCTGACTGGGTCAAGACCCACGAGGACGCAGCCCAGAAGGTAGTCAACGCCCTGGTGGACACGATGCACTGGATCAGCACCCACTCCGCCCAGGAGATCGCCGATAAGCTGCCCCAGTCCTACGTCCAGAACAGCACCATCTCCAAGGACCAGTACGTCGCCGCACTGAACCAGGACAAGGGTCAGTTCCTCCCGGACGGCATCATGCCCGCAGGTGGCCCCAAGACGATCTTCGACGAAGAGAAGACCATCGGCGTCGACACCTCCAAGGTCAACATCCCCGACACGTTCACCCAGAAGTACGCCCAGGCCGCACTCAAGCTTGAGGGCTACACCGCCACCACCACCCCTGCCGGCAACGACGGCTAATTCCCGCACACTGGCACAGGCGGCACGACACCCCCGGGCAAATGACGCCTCACGGCCGGCCTGCGTGGTCCTCCACGCAGGCCGGCCGCACCTCTCAACGCAGCCGCGCGCAAATCAACGCGGCCGCGCATATCAGAACCGTCTCCCGCACCATGTGCGGCAGGCAGAAAAGAGGACCGTGACAACCGACGAATACGTCCGCGACTGGACAAGGATCCGGACCCGCGACGAGATCAAGCTCAGCAAGGACGGCCAGGAAATCGCCCGCGGAATCGCCGACGGTGTCACCCACGACGGGAACACCCTCTGGCTGATTCAACCCGCCGGAAAAGGACGGTCCATGTTCACCCACCAGGACGACATCCTCGCCTTCCGCACCAAGGCCTCGAGACCCTCCCGGCAGATCTGACCCGCGGCCCGCCAAGGCCGCCCCGGACAAGGACACTCCCATGCACCAAACCGCGACGTTCCGTCTCGAGATCACCGTCAGCCAGACCCGCAGCAGAGACGACCAGCTCACCGAGGCCGTCAACGAACTGATACCCGCCGCCCTGGAACACCGGCACGGCATACTCGTCACCCAACACGACACCGCCACCTACACCCTCGAGGTACACCCGTCCGTCCCCTGCGGAACCATCCACGAAAAAAGACACCCGGAACCATAAAACGAACCGAAATACATCCCCGGTGCCACAACAGGCCCGAGAATTCCCCACCTTCCTGACCATCCCGGCCTACGCCAGCTACCCCACGGAAGCCCCCGACGAAGCCACCAAGGAAGAACTCTCGGCCGCGTAGAACAAACGTCAGCCAGGTCCCGGCAATCCATCGCAACAGGAAACCCGAAAGTCGGGTGCACGGGCCGGCTGCGGTTCGAGTGATGCGCCAGCCTCTGCAGCGGCGTATGACTGGGCCCTAGCTCCGCGTGCCGTTCGACAGGGCGGTACGCGGAGTGTCGGTGCTGAGAGTTCCTAGAATCTGCTCAGTTCCTAAGAAGGCTGACGCCGAATCGTCCAGGAACACCGAGGAGCCCCCGCCATGAACGCAGAACCACAGCCAGCACCGGACCCTTCCCACGCACCCACCCCCGGGGGCTCCCCGGCCGGGCGGCATCAACGAAAACACGAATGGCCAGCTGCGCCAGTACTTCCCGAAAGGCACGGACCTGAGCATCCACAGCGCCGAAGACCCTCGACTGGTTTGCACAGGAACTCAACGACCGGCCACGCAAAAGACTAGAGTTCAAAGTTCAGAAAACCGATCGAATTGATCGAAGGACTCCTGTTGCAATGACCGTTTGAATCCGCCCCCCCGTTACTGCAACACCGCGCTAGCCGTCCGCTGAGGGATCGGCTAACGGGCGTTCGAAGAAAAGGTTGAACTGGGCCACGACCGCTTCCTGAGCCGGTCCGCGCGTTCTACGGTTACCGTATGGCTCGAATGACACCGCAGGAAGCGACGGCCGTGAATATATTGCTGGGGTACTTCGCCGGCAGGCCCGAGCTACCGCCCGGGGAAATTGTGCGGTCCCTCGAGATCCTCGCAAATCGGGCGCACAACCGCCTGCAGGGTGGCTGGGACGAGTTCGCGGTGCGTCGCCAATGGCCATACGCCTACGAAGAAGACGTCCAGGCGCAAGAAGGGGCAGACGAGCCTTCCGAAGACTAAATAGAACTGAGGATCCTCGCCGGGTACTTCTCTGCAGCGGCGCGATGCGCCCGGAAAATTAGCGCTTCGCTCCAGCTGTGGCGCGACGATTCGCAGGGCACGATAGGGGCCGGCGACGTCTGGGGGTCGAGAGCTCAGGCTCCAGGAACTGGACGCTCTCTTCGTCGCCGGCCCGTCCGATAACCGGCCAACGGTTGGCGGGCCGGTCCACACTGTTTCCGGTTCAAGTCAACACCCGGCGCGGCGCTACTGCACCAGTAACGTGTACTCGTTTTTGCAGGTCAGGGCGCGGGATAACTTCTTGACGGCGGGGGGACCACTGCGATAGCTCCTGAGATGTCCACGCCTGCTGAAAGCACCGCCGGGGGAGTGCTGCATGCCCGCACCCAATCCCAGGGTGCATGGGCGGGCGTACCTTTTGCCTATGCTGAGGCCCGGGTCATTCGGCCAGGTCCTGCATCAACCAGACCAGTGCCTCGTCCCTGGACGTGAAGAAGCGGGTGGGACATGGCGGGATGTGGACACCAAGAAAGAAGTTTGCCAGAACCCGGTCAACAGGGCTGGTACCAAGCAAGGCGATCCGGGAGGCCGCACAAGGGATAGAGAAAACAGCACGGGCATGACGGTGCACGGACTCCGTTGTCGCCATGTCGACCAGCATCGGGTATTCCGAGCCCTTGCCGGCCTCATTCACGGCAGCCATTGCCGCATGGGCGTCGACAGCCTCGATGGTGACTCTGTCGTTCCAGACAAGGTGGATTATCCCGTCGGACCTGAGTTCCACGGTTCCTTTGCCGCCTTCGACCGCTATGGGTTCCAATGTCCGCCTCCCATTTGACGCCTCGCTTCGCGCGTGTCGGGGACGAGGCCCGTTGGCGTGATTTTCCTACCATACACAACGTTCACACGGGAAAGGAGGAGGATATGACTCGCGGGAAATCCTTGGTTACACGCACTACCGGCCGGAATCCGCGCCTGATGAGCGCCGGCCTTTCGCCGGTACAGCACAAGCAGATGCCGCCGTCCTGACCGCCGCCAAAGTCTCACCGTCAACCAACGGTCCATCCAGCCTGGTTCGGCCCTTCTTCGAGTCGAGTTCAAGGCCCGGTGCACGGTCAACCACAGTGCAGCGAAGCGCGGCTCCACGGCAGCCGGCCGCTCGTGGACAGCTTCTGGCTGTACCCTGACGCTCATTCCACGCACGCGCAACATCCGCGGCCACAGCCTTGCGCATACCGGACCGCTCGCTCACGGCCGGTGGTGGCCGGCCCTTCCGCCTTGGCGGTGCATGTCCGATGATGACCGGTATGAGGAGAACTATCGGATGGCTGGCAGCTGCAGCTGTGGTGACGCTCGTATTCGGCAGCCTTTACATCGCATTCCAGCAATCCGGGCGCCGGTCGGCCAATGTGGCGCCAGCGGCGGCAGCTGCGGCCCAGCTGCAGCTCCTCGGCACATCCGCCCCCGCGGTCCCGCGGGTCGAGTTGACCCCCGATAGCGGGGTCTTTGTCATCGTGTACGGCACCGATGACAACCCGGAGACGGGAACGGCTACTCTCCACGGAGTGCTGCCGGTGGTGCCATCCGGCGTGCTCGATACGGCCCGGAGATCAGGTGGTGACGCCGTGACGTGGCAGCCGGAGCCCGGCCTGCGGATGGCAGTCATTGCGCGCTCCTCGGCCGGAAAAGTCGTAGTCGCCGGGCGGTCGCTCGCCCCTTACGAGGCCACGGACACGCTGGTAATGGCCTATCTGGCCCTCGGATGGTTCGGGTGTGTCCTCGTCCTTGGCGCCGGGTTCGCCGCATCCGTGTTGCTGGGCCAACGGCAGCGCCAACCAGGTATCACCTGACACCGGCAGCCCGGGGTCTGGAGGATCCGTACGGAATTTCACGGTAAGAATCCGTTGGCCGTTCCAGGCAGGATCCGGACGCCGGCGTTACTGCCCGCCCCGGCCCGCGGATCCGCCGCGCCACATCGGACGGCGCCGGCGGCCGGAGCGGGCTAGCGTCCTGCTGCTTTCCGGGAACGTTCGATGTCGCCGTGCTGCGCGGAAGCGGCAAGGCGCTTCCGGTGGGTGGCCAGTTCATCGTGGCCGTGCCTGTGGTCCCTGACCGTGGCTGACGCGGCGATTTCCCTGATATTCGCGATGCCCTTCGCTGCGGCGGCCCCGTCGGGGAAGGTCACCGACATTGCCACCAGATAATCCTCGGAATCCACCAACGCCACCCTGTACCCGCCATCAGGGGCATCCATGAGTTCAAAATAGCCGGCCATGTCTTTTGCCTCCTGTCCGGCACGTACGCGTGTGAAAAGGGACAAACCAAGTCTACTGAGCACCACCGCTCGAGGCACCCCCGGGCGTGGGGAACCCGGTGTCGCGCCGTGCCGGCATGACCGGCCCACAGACGCGCCGTGGCTCAGTCATACCTTTCCCAGCCCTCGGGTACCCACCAGGACGGAACCGGAAGTGTCGTGGACGCTCCGCATTCGGTGCAGGTAACCCGGAGGGTCGAGGGGATCTCCAGCCCCGCTCCGTCGCCGACGCTGAACGGCGTGAAGAAAGTCTGGCTTGAATCCGCGCGGGCACCACTTGCCCCGCAGCAAGGATCCTGGGGCGAAACGACCGGAGTCCGGCCCGACGCATCGGGGCGTTGCCCCGTGCTGCTTGGTGCGACCATCGTGACCACCTCGTTGCAGATTCGATGAGGTCCCGCGTGCGTCAGGGCGCCCAGATCGTCCTTGCGTACGGTTGGGCTGATGAATCAACTCTAGTCTCCCGGGCCGCGGTGCGAGGTGCAGAGCGGGCCGCCGGCAAGGAACCCTCACGTCTTCATCAACAGGCGTGAGCTCCTCCCGGATGGCGATGGTGCGACTAACCGATCCTGTCGAATGCCAAATGGAGAATCGCAGATCGCGCGTCGCACTGGACCTCTCAGGTATCGCGACCTACGCCCAGGTGGGTGCCGCCTTCTCCAACGCCATGCTCCGGACCGCGCCTTTGACCTTGCCGATGATGATGGCGGTCCAGGAAATCTGCGACCGCACCGCCCTGGCCACCGGGGACATCTTGGGCCGGCTGGCGCGCCGGAAGGTGTTGTCGTGGGCTGAGCGCGGCAACGAGAGGAAAGACCACTCCGAGCACGAGAGGCTTGTCCCTGCGCGGATTCAGACCTGAAAACAGCCCGGGAATCAGACCCCTGCGCGCAGGGGGGGGTGTTGCGTGCGTCACAGTTCGTGCCTAAGCTTGCGTGGGCGGTCGCAGCGTCGCGACCGTTCCATGAACGGCAGGAGCATCATGACAGACAAGCTCAACGTCCTGGTCCGTGTGGACATCGATTGCGTCCGCGCCAAGATCGCGGCCCAAGGCCGCGTGACAACGCAAAGCCTTCAGGCTCTCTATGTGGTCGTGAAACGCGCCAACGCCCTAATGGAAGGCCTGGCCCTGGAAATCGACGTGACACGCGCCAGGGTCGAGCCAGACGCTCTCGAGCAGCTGCACGCCTGCTCGCGGTCCCACCACCTGCCCGCGCACATCGATCCGTTCCAAGCCGACTGCAGACTAAGCATCCTGGCATCCGCGGAGGCCTCCACGACCCTGAGTAAGGCAAGCCTGGCAGCCTGAACCCCGCCCATTTCCAGCCACCTCACCGCGCACGTGCACTACAGGCCTCTACCGGCCACGAACCGCGCCGTTCCAGGGCGCGCTGGTTCAGCTGATGTCAGGGTGGCTGGCCAGAATTCGTTGACATAGTCACGTATGAGTGCTGCGACTTGCCCCCGAGTCACGACGCAAACTGTCCGGTAAAGGATCCCTTTCGGGCCCTCGGATTGTCCTCTCAGCGCTCCCATGCGTAGCACCACCGCACTCAGAGGGAGATGCTCCCCAGCTCACCTGAGTGTCGCCACCGTCCGTCTTCTTGACAAGGCATGCACCGTCGCCTCGTTCAGCTCATACCCGGGTCACTGGCCAGGATGTAGTCCGCCGCGGCAGGTCCGGTCATCGCCAGCCCGCTGCGGTGAACGTCGACGCCGCAGCGGCGCATGCCTGCTCCAAAGTCAGTCTCCGGGACGGGGCTGATCCCGTGGGCCAGGCACCAGCTTACGTACAGGCCGTAGAAGCTGTCCGGGCCCAGCAGGTCACCCGCCGCCCCGGGATCCCGGACGGTTGCCTCGCTGAGGAATTGTTGAAAGTGCGAGGTCAGCATGGACCACCATCTCCAATCATCGATTGTGGCGACCGTGTCTAGGGGGCTTCGAGGTTGTATTCCTGGTCGGGTGCGCGATCGATCCGGACACCGTCAGCCGTTATTTTTGCGGCCATGTCCTTCAGCCCTGGCCAGTAGCTCATTGCCCGGTCATGGTGGAGCATCGGCTTCTACCCGCGCCACACCACAGTGATGGCCTCGCCCGTGGGCACCGCGTTGATGTGCAATGACACGTCCAGGCCCTCGGGGTCACGGCACGGATCCGTGCCGGTTGCGGCGATGATGTCCTGGATTAGCTGATTCAGGGCGACGGCCATGGCCCTGCCCCAGTCGGCCGGGTGGGTACTGCTCGCCTCCACGGTCACCGAACGGACCGTCTCTGTGGCTTGAGGCTCTGTGTGCATAAGTGGTCTCCATCTGCGTTTCTGCACGGGAAGTGCACGGCCTTAAAGCGCAGACGAGACCTTCAACGAGGTCTCGGGTGGCCGCCGGAACACCTCGTTGGCCCTCCGCAGTCGGCCTTGGGCTCATTTTAGAGTCGCGGTGGCCGGGTCGTCCATCGGACGAGGGTCGGCTCCGGCACAGCGCAGTTTTGGAACAGCCGAGGCGTGCCTTGCAACAGACGCCGGTCGTGAAGGTCGTCAACCATGACCGCGAAACCGAGCGTCGACGGTCTGGACGCAAAGACTTAGGCCCTGCGTCCTCTCCTCTAAAAATGCTGGCCGTGCCAGGCGGTGGCCGGGCGAGAGCGTCCGGTGAAGGATCCCTCACCGGACAGAACCGTTGATGCAGGCAGATTGCGTCTCATGTACCCCGGGTCTCGGCAACGGTTCGATACAGCGCTAGAGCGATCTGCTGATGTGCGCGACGTAGATTCGCATGCGGTCCGGCCTCCAAATGAGCGCTTGCCATTTGCCATCCGCGAGCACGGTCAGTTTAATCCTGTCGCCTTTGCCTACAGGGCCAATCGGGCTGACGAATCGGTAGAAAACATTGAAGGGGCACACGTTTCCTGAGAGATCCTCTGCCTCCAACCTGACCGTGATGCCGCTGCGGCTACCCGTTTTCCGCGTGACGGTCGCCTCGAACTGCTGCCATTGAGCCCCGGACGCGAGCAGCTTCCGGATCCTGCCGTAGTCGGTGAGCTCATTCCAGAGCGCGAAGGCGGCCACGGCCGGGCCGATCAGGAAAAAGAGGCCAAAGATCAGGGGATCCGGATGGTTCGCATCGCTCGCCCCATCGATCCAGATGTCATGCGGATCGGTTGTGTCGACGTCGAGCGCGGCGCGGGAGCCGGGCCCGGGCAGGGTGTTGCAGACGGCGTTGACTCTTGCAACGTCGTGCAGCGGCTGCCCACCGACGGTGTAGTCGAGGTCCAGCTGGCATCCGTCAGAGTGACGACCTGTTTCGGCTTGGGTCGTGACGGTTCCATCGGTCCTCGTGTAGCTGGCGAATGCGTGTTTAGTCCCGTCGATGACAGCCCATCCGAGCCATGCCGTGACCGAGGCGATGACCAGGACCGCAGCCGCGCGTTTTAGCCACAGCCTCCTGCGAAGCCAGCTGCCTTCCCAAACCGGGGACCCGGGGCCTGGCGGTATGGATGTCCGAATACGGGTTTCCTCGGTGATCTGGACCCAGGAGCCCCCGTTGTTGTCCCGCGCACCACTCGGCGACGGGGCATCCGTCGCATGTTCATGAGCCATGCTGTCATCTTGCCGTACGCGGCAACGAACAACTCATTGCTTCGACAGGTGCGCGGGTCGACCGTCGACCCGCGCTCGTTAGACGGTCCTCTAGGGGACGCTCACGCATTGTCTCAACTTGTTGCCCAGGGTGTCTGGCTCGGGTCTGCGTTCAGGCTTCGGGAGATGCCTTTGCGGCGGAAGCAGCCATTGCCAATAACTCGCTGAGCCTGTCCTCAAAAGTCTCTTCGGCTCCGAAAAATGCCTGATCAGTCAACCGGATACCGAAGGTATCAAATGCGTGAGCCTCAATCTCGGTGCCCTGCTCGGCTGTTCGGACTCGGACTGTTATGGCAACTGGTATGTTCCTGCGACCCCATGAGAACAGATTGCCCCAGAGGCGGTACTGCCAGTTTGATCCCGTTCGTATGTCGAGGGAGTCCTCATCCTCGTGGATCCTTGCCTTCTCCGACGCAAAACTGTGGAGATCGCCGCCAAGACCTGGTTCGGAGAGAGCGGCGACAACCACTGTTCGGTCTTCTCGAACATCGGCTTTGTTCGGCTTCCCGCTATCCCCATTGGTCTTCTCCTAGTACTAGGAATGTGACGACAGCCTAGTCTTTGGAAGCGAAAAAGGTGAGTGACCTTTCCAAAATCAGCGCCCGTAAGCCGATCCCTCAGCGGGCGGCAGCTGTCGTCAAGGCGAGAAGCCTGTCACGGAGAGGGACTGGGATGTAGGCTCCGAACATGCCACGGCCGACCTTCTTAAAGAGTGACTTCCAGCGCGTCTGGCCCGTCTAAGGACAAGCATGCGAAAGAACTTCATACTTTCCTGGCCTCAAGCGGTGGGGTTCTTGTTCATAGCAGGGACAATCATTTTCCGACCAGAATTCGATCCTTGGCGCATTGCGGTGGGTGGCCTAATTGTGGTTCTCGTAGCGGTTGGAATCGGGGTGAAGCTGTTCTATGAGCGGATCGACAGGATGACCAGAACAGTGCAAGATGAGCAATCAGGCGCGGGGGAGGACGCCCGTTAGCCGATCCTTCACCGGGCACTCGACGCTCCATCGAGCCCAGAAAGAGAACGAGTTCGCAGCGATCTCGACCACGACAGTTTGACCCCGCCATCGCGGTCAAACTGTCGGTAGTGAATTTCCGGATAGTCAGCTTCCTTAGCTGTTCTTCCCCGTGAGGTTGTGTGCGCGGGCTGAGGGGCTTGGCCGCCGAGTGGTCACTTCCTTCGGCGGACGACGTACAGCGCGACAAAGACCACGAACAGGGTGACAAAGACTGCGACTAAGGCGCCTGGGGTGATTCCCACTGTTGTCATCTCTCCTCAAACAAGTCGCTGAGTCTCCCCTGGGTGCGGCGAAGACTCTGGTACGTGATGTCCAGCGCCGCGGGGACTTGTTCCTGACGGTACACCGACCCTATCGATTGCGGCTGCTGCCGCAGCCGCGCGCGGAGCACGCTTCGAGGCTATCGGTTCACAACCTCACGGGTATGAATCTCAGCGCTAAATGGAGGCATTTTATTGCAGCATTGACTGTCACCTCGCCGCGCGAAAGCCGATCCCTCTTCGGCACGGTTCGCTCGGGCTCCCTCATCAGGCATTACAGGGCATGTCCGCCGGAGCGCTCTCATGGATGCGTTCGTTGGGTAGTCTCAGCTGGTGACTGACTACCGGCAACATCCCAGCGTCGTGGCACACTGGCGCGATGACTCACTCCAGCCCCTTCCAGAAGCTCAGGAAGCGCAAGAGACCCTATGGTTTGCGGTACCCCCTGAACCTGACACGGAGCAGATGTGGGAGGGTCTTCGCGGTCGCTTGGAAAAGGACGGAACGGCGACTGTCCTGGCAGTCCCCGCGTATCTCTATGACGTCAACTTTGGCGACCGCGTGAACGTGATGCGATCGGCGGAGAATGCGCTCGTTGCCACCGGAGTGGAGCGCGACGCTCTCAACTTCACATTCAGAGTCCTGCTGAAATCGGATGACCCCAACGCCTGGCAGCCCCTGGCCTCTGAACTTGCCGAGCAAGGTTGCCTCCTCGATTTCATCTCTCCGGGGTTCTTCGCCATGTCTTGCTGCGAGCCCCAGGCGCGGGAAGTCGCCGACAGATTGTTCGCATTGGAATGCGATGGCGTCCTTCATTATGAGACTGGCCGAACACAACAGTTGAGGTAGGCAGCCGACGGAACGGGTGTCCGGTGAAGGATCCTTTACCGGGCACCAGGGTGTCCGGTGAACCACCGGCTTACGGGCGCCGTTTAAGTCGGTCACCAGCGCCACCCCACCTTTGAGCCTCGCTCCCCACGTTGTCGATCCCTCTGCCCACGTCAGTCCGCCAGCCACTTCGGCAGAGGGATTCCGAGGCGCTCAAGAAGCCGGACGACGGTGTCCTCTACGAATATGTCGTCTGGTTCTTCAACGGCTTCGGAGGCCATGAATTCCCTCAGTTCTTCCGGGGAGACAGCAGTACCGACCTCCCTAGAAGCCCAGGAGGAAAAGCTGTTCGAAACGGCCACTAGGTCCACGGGCTCGCTGGCATCCGGGTTATCGAAATAGTCCCGCGGCTGGAAGCCCAAATAGAACCGGCCAGAGGCTCCCTCATCGGAACGGTAGTCGATCGTCGCGATGTCGCTGTCATGCACCGAGATCCGAAGCAGCCAGTCATCCGACTCTTCGTTCCCGGACCGCGACCCCGCTCCGTAAACGGATGTCTCGAAAATGCCCATGTAGGTTCCTTTCCAGCGAAAGAACACACCGTATCAAGGCCTTTTGGGCCATGGCGCGAAGGCTCATCAGAGCTCGCTGCGACGCATCCAACTCATTCATCGAACGAAATATGGCTCCAGTCGGCCGCCTCGCGCCAGCCATCCCTGCCGAAGGACCACGCCGTGATGAGGTCATGAGCGGCGCGCATGTCAGCAACCACGGTGCCGAAGTGCTGGTCTGGGCTACCGTCGCGGAATTCCACTACAAACTCTCCAGCGTCATTGCGGATGGACTGGATATACGTCTGGCGGGTTGCGTCAGCTACGCGCTCGATAACCAGGAATTTCTTGCGTCCCTGCTCGATGTCCTCGAGCAGGAAAAACAGGGCGTCCTCGGAGGGGTCCTCCCATGTCTCGCGGGACCCGTTCATTGCCTTCAATAACGCCACCGGAGCTCACCCATTCTCTTATCTCGGGCAGTTGTCCCCACCCCTCGGGAAAGTGTACGGGCATTGGGGAATCGGCGTTGACGGCCTTCCTGTGTCCGCAAAGCTCGCACCTCTCCAGCTGCCCGGTAAAGGATCCTTCACCGTGCACATGGATACAACCATTGGAGAGGTCCGGAGAGGGACCGCCTTACGTGTGCTCTGCTTTGCGCCCAGCGCTACAGTTGACCGGACCGCGCGATTCATCGGTACATGGCAGGTAGGGAGGCCGACGGTGGGAAAGTACTTTGAGCATGAAGTTCTTAGGGGCTTCTACCTGGAAGACAGCTGGGTATTGGACATCAATGCAAGCCGAGGACAGCTTGTCATTACCGCGGAGTTCGTACTGACCGAGGAACACCCGTCTTATGCCCCGGCACGCCCCGGAGAGCAATACTGCTACCGCAAGGGGGTGCTGGTGTTCGATGGCGTAGCAGATTTGACCTGGACGGGTCAGCTCAGTTCCCGGCCTTCGCGTGACCCTGACGGGTCAGTTGACTACGGCAATATCGACTCACTCATCATCGAGGGAGACCACTACACCGTTGAAGGGGACCTCGGCAAAATCGACCTCCACGCTGCATCCATCCGCGTGGCACTGGTCTCGGACGGCACGATCCTCACTTCGCACGGCGCCGCTGCTGACCTCTAGCACGCGTCCGGTGAAGGATCGGCTTACGGGCATGCAACGACTGAAAAGTGAACTATCGGAAACAGGCATCTGAGCGACTTGCCGCGTTGTACGGTGGCATTATGGCGCACCTCGATAATGAGCACGGGAAGAAGGGCTCAAGGCAATGGCCGGCTGATTCGCTCGAAGGGATGCCACGATGTACAACGGTCGAGTTGCCGGTGGTGAGGGTTACCAGGCGCTCATACCTCAAGGGGTCGACCCCCGTGCAGTTCTCCGACAAATCGTCGCGAGGACGCTCGGATGATCACCATTGAATTGGCGCGCGTCCTCGCCGCCATCCGAGAACTCCTTGACGCTCATGGTCAGGCGTCGAAGGCAGCTTGGCTTGCTGACCGCGAGCAGGCGCTCGAAGCCGCCGAGTCCCCGGAAACGGCGAAGCTAACGATCGCCGAGCTTCACTCGATTGTCTTGGGTATGGGCGGCCTTTTTGATCTCCCACTCGCGGCGGCCTCAAAGGAGGCTACGGAGTCAGCCCGGACGCGGCTGGATGAACTGGCCGATCAACTGTTCGAGATGACGCGGAACACGTGATCCGGGCCGGCGCCAGTTCGCCGTGCTTGTCATCTGGGTGCTGATACTTGCCATTACTTTTTTGAGGCTTCGAATTGCGGAAATCCGAGGCGCAAACGGCCCGGATGCTCCCAGGAACTAGACCAAGTTCCCCCGAGATCGCTTGAATTTTGAAAATACGACGCTTCGCCACGGACGCCATGTAAGCCAGTGGTGACTCCTTGGTGTGTCCGTTTAGCCTGAACGGACGCCAAACCTACCAAATCGGAACGGAAGCCCTTAGTACCTGCCCGAAACCGAACAGCCTCGGAGCCGGCACTTCGCAATCGGAATAACCGTGCGCTTAATTTTTCCTGAGTTGGGCCTTGTGGGTGTAGTTGTTGATTGATACATTGCGTGTCAATTGATTGATACACGTGGAGGTTGCGGTGCAGCAGTGGATCATTGTCCTTTGGGAATTGTCACCGCTGATCCTGGGCGGCGTTGTGGCAGTCGCCGTCCGGCTGGTGGCGCGGCGACACGGCACCCCGCTCTCCGGCCGGGCCGGCGTTCTCGCTGCCATCGGCGGTCTGGTGCCCGTGGTCGTCAGCGGCCTGTACTCGGTCGTGGGGGTGACGCCGCAGGTGCTCGCAGCGATGGGACTGGACGTGGGCAGGGGTGTTCAGGAGGCGCAATTCCTCATACCGTTGGCTGCCGGGCTCGTCGCGTTGGCCGTGCTCTGTGTCCCCGGGCGCCGCAGTCCTTCAGCGTCAGCCGCAGGTATCGCCCGCAGGACGGCGTTCACTTTCCTGTCTTCAGGCTGGACTGTCGCCCTGATGGCGATAGTTGTTGTCACGGTCGCCCTCTCGCTCGCGGCGGGGCTGGCATCTGTCCCGGACCAGGCCGGCAACTACACCATGCTTACTGTCCAGATCGGCACGATGAGGGTGGGAACCACGATCTACGGTTGGTACTACTCGATTCCGGCGATGTTCCTGCTGATGGTTCTGATCGGCACTGCGTGGGCAGGCCTGGCGCTGGTTGCACGCCCTCCGCTGGGAGATGCCAGAGAACAGGACGTTGCTGTCCGCCGCACCCGGAGCCGCAATATCGCCGCGCTCAGCACGGGCGCTATTGCTTTCCACCTCGCCGCGATCCTCGGCTCGCTCACAGGCACATCCAGATTGGGAGGCGGGCTCGCCACCGACGCCGGAGTGATCAACGTGGGGTCCCCGTTCGCCGCACTGGGCTCATTCCTCTCCGCCAGCAGCTTCGTGGCCATGTCCTTCGGCGCAGTGCTTTGCCTCAGCGTTGTACTCACGGCCGTTCCATGGACCGCCCGGGTCCGGCAACACACCATCAAGACCGCGCCATGATCATCACCCTTTCCACGACCGGCGGAACGCCGGCAGAACAGATACACGACCAGATCCGTGGCCTCATCACCACCGGGGCACTCGCTGCAAACGAACGCCTCCCATCGGTCCGGCAACTCGCCGCCGATCTCCGGGTCGCCCCCGGCACCGTCGCCAAGGTCTACAAGCAACTCGAAGAAGATCAGCTCGTTGAAACTCGAATCGGAGCCGGCACGCGGGTCAGCCCACACGCCACAGCAATTTCCAAAGACGTCTCCCGAGCCGCCCGGAAGCTCATCGACACCTGCAAGCGTGACAACCTCGAACTCAGCGAAGTCCTCCAGGTCATCCGCGCCACCTGGTAACCGCCGATCCTCTGCACGCAAAAGGATCCCTCACCGTGCAAATGGATACAACCAGTGGAGAGGTCCGGAGACGGACCGGATTGCGGGCGTGACTATGTCAATTAGTTCTGGCCCCGGGATGACGCATATTTCTGGCCCCACGGGCCCCGGAAACATCTGTAGGCCCTTCTCACGTCAAACGGGCAGAAGAGTGCCCGCGGAAATTGATTCGTCGGTGTCGAGTTTCAGTTGACCCCATGTGGTCGCAACTGAAGAGCGACCGCAAAGAACCGAAGCATGTGCACCACGCCAATGCGACGGTTGGGTGATTCCAACCGGTCGTGATGCGTCCTCCATGTTGTCCGCTCGCCAAACGCCTATCGAGCAAAGCGGCGGTTACCTGATGGTCGGGTCGGGGGTCAGCTCGGCTGTCCCGTAGGCGATGTGCGTGCGCGGGTCCATGATCGTGACGCTTCGGATTGTGAAGGGCGGGGACGGTGGCAGCTCGAAACTTTGGGAGCCGGGACCGGGTTTCAACTGGACTCCGATGTCCATGGACTTCGGGTCTTGGACCACCATGTCCCCCGATGTGTCTTTGGACAGGGCTCCTTCGTTGAGGATGACCTTCAAGTCCGGGTTCGGGGTTGTCGAGACGTTCTCCAGCGTGAGGGTGGCACCCGTTGACGTTCCCGCGATGCGCACGACCCCGACAGTCCGGGTGCCCTGGCTAATGAACCGGCCCGACAACGGGGCACCCCACGAGGCGGCCACCGAGCTCGGGGTCGGACCGGGAGTCGACGCTCCAGACACCGTCGGGGTTGGGTTGTCGGGCTGGGCTTCCGGTGCGACATAGGTGCAGCCCGCTGCCGTGAGGGCAACTGCGGCGGCTGTGAGAATCCGCCCGATGAGTTGCGCGATGTCTTGCCACTTGGCCTGTGCGAACATTGGCTTCCCTTAGAACCGAGCGGCGGGTGCGGCGACGGGAACCGGCCGGATACGCAGGGCCGAGACGGCCCGCATGAACATCAGGAGGTTCACCGTGAGGCTGCCGTATTGCGGTGCATGGTTCCCGGCAGGTGACGTCACCAGCCCTAGCAGCAGAAGGACCGCGGCAATCCCGGCGACCGCCGCCGCTGCAATCAGTGGAGCCTTCGACGTCGTCTTCCGGGTGACGAGCACCCAGATGCCGATTCCGAGGTAGCAAGCGGCAGCGACAGCGTAGCCTGCAGCGGACGTAGCGAAGACCATACCCGTGGCGCCGCCGAAGCGACCTAGCAAAGACAGGTCAAGGCCCGTGTAGAACACCGCCCCGGCGGTGAGGATCAGGCACGAGACCCCGACCGTGGTCCGCAGCGAGCGTAGGCGATTCATCTCCGGGGAAGGGAGCGACACCATCGGCCCGTACGATTGCGGCAGGTCATTGTTCTGCGGGTAGTAACCACTCATCAGGGAAGTCCGTTTCAGCGCGCGAGAGCACCCACTGCGCCCCCAATTCCGACAACCTACCAGTTAGTAAAGCGAAAGTGTCATTGAAGATTGCCGAACCCCCGGGAAATACCGATCCATATGGCCGAAGGCGGGCACCGGTGGTCTTGAGGGGGCGCGGCGTGCCCCGCCGGGCCCAGGCACCCGTGGAATAGACTGCCCGTGGTTCTACGAGAGGTGGGGGAATGAAGGATCGGCCAGGGAACGATGTGCCGGTGGATCACGTCGGCGAGGGCCTGCCGTCGTCGCCACGCGAAATGGTCGGAGGCGTTGAGTCCTGGTCTGTGGCCCTGCCCGACGGGGTGAATCTGAAGGCCAGCCCGCACCTGGACCACCAGCCGCCGGCCTGGCAGGGCAGTTCCTTGCGTCGAAGGATGCGGCTGACCGTGGCGGCCTTCACCGTTGCCCTCACCGCTGTGGTGATCGCCGCCGGCTTCGGACTCGGTGCAGCATTGGCGCCCTTCACAGCCGGGTCCGTCCGCACGGGCGGCACCGTGACGAGCCAGCAGCCCTACCGCAACAAGGGCGGCGACTATTTGTGCACCCTCGGCATCGCATACACCCTGGGCGGGCAGCAGCAGCACGCCACCATCGATTCCGGCAAGGCCTGCAAGGCAGCACTCCAACCCGGCACACAGGTCCAGCTCGCTCTCAACCCCGACAACCCGGGTGACATCGCCGTCCTCGGGCACGGGTACCCCCGGGAGAACGCATGGCGGACCATAGCCATCATCGCCGCCGTCATGGCCGGGATCCTGGGCCTATTCCTCCTGCTCTGTGTTTTGTCCTACCGCGACACAAAGCGCCTGTTCTCCCAGGAGAGGCCATGGCAGGAACTCATTGCCACAGTCCGGGGCCGGACCCAGTCCAAGAGCGGCACAACGCTGTACCTAGAAGCCCAGGACACCACGGGGAATGACCGCATCGTCACCATGCTCTTCAATGACAGAGGTCCACGGCCGAAGCCAAAGCCCGGCGACATCCTCGACTTTGCCCTCCTCGCCGACGGAGCGGCACACGCCGCAGTCTCCATCAAAAGCGAGAACCGGCTCCACCTCGTAAGCTTCTCGGTTCCCAACGACTTCCAACTCCGCGCCATCGGCCTATAACGCCCAGACCCCCTCGCCCACAGCCTCGCCAAGCAGGCAGCATGAGTTTGCACTGCCCTAACCGATCCGGCAGGCAATAAGCACTTTCTAGATTCCTTATCGGGTCTTCCAACGCGAACCATGAGAGTGGCCGGCAGCCAGTTGAGAGCTGCCGTCCACTCCAATTTCCGGGCGTGGTTAGCGGGGGAAGCTGAGCTCTTCGGGCGTCGCCCTGAGAATATCCTCTCGGGCGATGCTAAGGACCGTGGGCTGGATCCCGGCATCGGGCCAAGCAACCGCCAAGGCAACCTCTGCGGGTACGGGACCAGGCACCTTGAACCAGTAGGAGATGTCCCATCGACCCATGCCACCGCCACCGGATTGGACATATACAGGAACCCGCACGGGCTCATCACCCGGGCTTTCCACATCTCTGAAGAGGGCTTCCACGACGAACCCCCCGGGAGCATGCTCCGGACGTGGAACCTTCCCTGCGCTTCGGCCTCTTGGCTCCAGGCCAGGAGCGCTGAAGATCTGAAGCGTGAAGAACAGCGCCCCGGGAAGGGCCTGCAAAGCCCTGAGAGCTATCACCGCATTTTTCCCCTCGGCGACGGTGACGTCGTAACCGGCCATCGGCGACGAGAGCACCATGCGTGGAAAGGGCCCGGGCGAACCGCCGGGGACCGCCGTGGGCGAATTATTCATGGAAGGCTCCGAACACCGGGCAGACAGGCCGATCCTAGAACTCAAACGCCGGCAAGGACAATAGCGATCGCAGCGACAGCCTGCATCGCTTAGCAGCAGAGCACGGCGTCACTCACCCGTTTGCATTTAATCTTTGGCGCAGAACTCCAATGCGTTATCACTCAATACACCCAATTCGGGCAGCATCAAGAATGTCGCTGAGGTGGGTACCGTTCTGGCCGTCCTGGTGGGCTCCGATCAAGTTGACACAATCACCCGTAAGCAGGTGGATCACACCCGTAAGCAGGTAGATCAGGAACGTCCTCGCGTCCTGTGAGGGATCCTTCACCGGGCACTGGACGCTCCATCGAGCCCAGAAAGAGAACGAGTTCGCAGCGATCTCGACCACGACAGTTTGACCCCGCCATCGCGGTCAAACTGTCGGTAGTGAATTTCCGGATAGTCAGCTTCCTTAGCTGTTCTTCCCCGTGAGGTTGTGTACGCGGGCTGAGGGGCTTGGCCGCCGAGTGGTCACTTCCTTCGGCGGACGACGTACAGCGCGACAAAGACCACGAACAGGGTGACAAAGACTGCGACTAAGGCGCCTGGGGTGATTCCCACTGTTGTCATCTCTCCTCAAACAAGTCGCTGAGTCTCCCCTGGGTGCGGCGAAGACTCTGGTACGTGATGTCCAGCGCCGCGGGGACTTGTTCCTGACAATACACCGACCCTATCGATTGCGGCTGCTGCCGCAGCCGCGCGCGGAGCACGCTTCGAGGCTATCGGTTCACAACCTCACGGGTATGAATCTCAGCGCTAAATGGAGGCATTTTATTGCAGCATTGACTGTCACCTCGCCGCGCGAAAGCCGATCCATTACCGGACACTACGGGTGGCTTTCCTGTTCCTTCGCGATGCGTGCTATCTCGGCATCGAGATGGCTTATCCAAGCCTGAACCTCTTGCGCTCGGCCGGGCGTCGTCCAACCGAAGAGGCCGCTGATCCGCCACATAGACCCGTACATCGCCTTCAAAGCTCCGTGAACCGCTACACGAGTTAAAACAGGGTCTGGTGCGGTGTCGTATATGACGGGATCCGTGCTGGTCTGTTTTAGCAGCCTCCACAGACCCCCGAGTTCAGCATGGGCAACGCCCGAATAGATGTTGTATGCGCCCTTGAATCCGATCTCGTCAATAAAGCTCTCCACCCTTTTGGTGTACTTCGGGCGAATTTCCGCCTCCAGCTCGTCGCCCTTCTGCCCGAAGCCCTGGAGTCCGAGCTCCCGGGCATATGTCTCTACCGCGGAGACTGATTCATGAGCGTTTACAGATGGGTCGCCATCTATCGCCAGGGTGGCCCGCTCAAATTCCCTCGCGCTGTTTCGGCGCAGAAGGAGCATGCGGCATGTTCGCTGCCGCGCGCTGAGGCCCGGCTCAAACAGCCACCAGACGACCGAGCCTGCTTCGAGTGATGTTCGAGTTAGCGCCTCAACTCCTGGAGCGGGGCGACCGGCTCGAACTAGCGGTGCCATACAGCGAGCCATCTCCACGGTGAACTTCGTCGCCATCTGGCCGAGTTGATAAGCCGTACGAACTGGGCGCTCGCCCCAGAGGTTTCCGTCGGGTCGTCTCTCGGCAGTGGCCACCTCAGCGGCAGCAGGCGAACTTGATTCGAAAGTCCAATTGTCGGCGCCGGTCCATGCATCTACCCGAGTTGCAGCGTCCTCTAAAAGTTGTCCAAGCTCCTCATGATGTGTCATGCACGACATATTGCCACCATCCTGAATCAGCCTTGGATGTGCCCGTTAGCCGGTCCCTGAGCGACGCCGAAGTAATCCGCGAATACGATCATGACAGGACCCTGCGAAATCTCGGACCGCCTACCTCCGTCGAGGGGTCGTAGCGTCCGGGCCTGCACTCCAACCCTTGACGATGAAGGATCCGACGACGGTCACCCCATCTTGGGCATAGAGGGGAACCTCCTTGTCGCCGACTCTGCCCGTCTGACCGGACGCAGCGCGCGCTTCGACCTCCTCCGGAGACCTCGGCACGGCTCGGGATTCCAAGTCCGTCTTCCGCACGAAGCCCCGAGTCTTGTGGTCCTCGCCGAAAGAGGCGATTAGGTCGGGTAGCTCAGTAGGACTTTTGGCAAAGGCCGAAGAGCCGTAGGTCTCACCTCTAGCGTTCCTCGAGTACGTCACATGGCCCTCCTTGGTTCGAATTAGACCCCGCAAATGATGTCACTACTGCTGAAGATACTCCGAGATCACGGCCGCGGACGAGCGATCCTTGACTGCCCGTTAGCCGGTCGTCCACCGGACGCCTCCCCGGCAGCCTTGAGCCCCTGTTCAGATCCGCGTGATTCCGCCCCCGCTGGATTCCCGTATACCCTGCCCGAATTATTGCCCGGTGAACGTGCCTTATACGCTACAGTCCAAAGTATGCTCATCGGCTATGCTCGTTGTTCGACCAGCTCTCAGGACCTCACCGCCCAGCGCAATGCCCTCTCGGCCGCCGGTGTGGACCCCGATGCGATCCACGTCGACCACGGGTTCACCGGCACCAAGCGCGACCGCCCTGGACTGGGTAAGGCCCTGGCTGCGTGCCGTGACGGCGACACGCTCGTGGTGACCAAGCTCGACCGCCTCGCCCGCTCGCTTCCGGACGCAAGGGACATCGCCGACGAGCTCACCCTCAAAGGAGTGACCCTGAATGTCGGCGGAAGCATCTACGATCCGCACGACCCGGTGGGCAAACTGCTGTTCAACGTCCTGGGCATGGTCGCCGAGTTCGAATCCGACCTCATCCGAGCCCGGACCCGCGAAGGCATGGCGGTCGCGAAGGCCAAAGGCAAGCTTCGAGGTCGGCAGCCCAAGCTCTCCAAAAAGCAGGAATCCCACCTCGTGAGCCTCCACCAGGGCGGCAAGCACACCACGACGGAGATCGCCGAACTCTTCGGCGTCGCCCGATCCACCGTTTACCGTGCGATCCAGCGTGCAGGGTCCAAGGCCTAGCTCTCCGCGGACAACGCGCCGGCCACACCGCGATTCAGCGGAGCCTCAGCTCAATTTCGTGCCTCTCCTGCCATGAGCTGACCCAGTAGCTCCCCATGGAATCTATCGTCTAGTAAGCCTTGTTGGGCCAAGTACACGTGCATGGTCTTCCACCTCTTGGCGGGGAGGATCGAGTACCCGGTACTCGTGTGTCTCAACCCGCAGTACCTTGTACTGGTATCGGTACTGCGGCGCGGCCCGAATGCCGCTGCGAACACCGAAGTGATCAAGTGGATGGGGGGAATCGATGATGAAGCAGCATCGCACCCCCAGTGGAGAGCCCTTGCTTTACCCCGACCCGTCGCGGCGCAGCGGCACGCCGAACCTGCAAGGAGAACGGCCAGCATGACCCCTCGCGAAGCACAAGCCCCCGCTTTCAGCCTCGGAGAGCACGTCCACGAGTCGACGCCGTACGACGCTGGAGAGCGGTTGAGGCCGCGCCAGTGGCCTGTCGGCCCGAGCGAGAGCTACGGGAAAGTGGACTTCGATGACGGCGAGGGAAAGACCGTCCTCACCGTCTACGTTCAGCGCGGGCCCGAAGAAGGTTACGTCCTGCACGTCGAGCACCTCGCCGTGCCGCTGCGGGTGGACGGCTCGGACCTTCGCCTGAGCCCGGCGCCTCAGGTTGATAGGGACGCCGCGGCTTTCCGGCGGATCACCGCTGCCCGCACGGCTGCCGCGACTGCCGAGGCCGAGCTAAACGCCGCTGTCAGCGCCGCCCGCGCCAACGGAGACTCCTGGGAGGTTATCGGCACCGCCCTCGGCATGTCCGCTCGAACTGCCCGGGAGCGGTTCGGGCACACGCTGCGACGACCGCGAAATGGGGCGTCGACGAGGTGGCGCACGCGCGCATGATTGCCGCCCTGCTGGAGGATGCCGGAATCATCTGCGCCGGGTTGGGGCCCATGCCAAAATCCGGGAAGACACACTGAAAGCCAGTCTGGTGCCGGCGTTGTGGGCGAGTTCCACGCGCTCCAGGTACTCCAGGGACCACCTGCGGGCCTGGGCTTTGCGGAGGCCTTTGAGCCGGCCGAAGTAGGCCATGACATCCAGGACCTGCTCCTTCTTGTAGAGGCCGCGTTCTTCCGGAAGGTACCCGAGCCGGATCCCGTCGCGGGGGTCGAAGGTCTTCCCTCCGATGTGCAGGGTCCCGGCGGTGGGCTGGTAGATGCCCAAAAGTGCCCGCAGGGTCGTCGTTTTGCCTGAGCCGTTGCTGCCCAGGAACCCGAACGTCTCCCCGGCTCTCACATCGAGGACAGGTCTTTGACGACCTGGGTGTTCCCGAAGTCCATTCTGAAGTCTTTGATGTGCACCAACGGCTCAACAGCCGCACCCCCAGCAGTCATGGCAACACCCTATAGAAGTTCTTGGGAGTTTCGCGTCACGATTCGCTTCGAACGCCTACTGTTCCAGTAGGGACGAGTATGTCGACGGGCCGGTGGGTGCCCCGGTTTCCTGCTTGGCCGGCAATTAGGCTGCACTTAGGACAAGGCTCCGCGGCGCTGTTCAAGAAGATGCGGATCAAAGGTAAGTGGTTGGCTGCGTATCGTCGACAGTCCACATTCCAGCGCTCCCAGCACGACGCCGTCAGCCCCCAATGCGGAGGCGGCCAGGGCGGGTACAGGGGCTTCGAATTTTTCGGCAAGGACGGCGGCGGCCTTCTTTAGTACCGGTTCCACTGCTGCCGCGACCGCACCGGCAATGATGACCTTCTCCACGTCCAACAGGCTCGCCAGCACATGGGCAATCCGGGCCAACCGCTCTGCCAGCCGATCAACGATGCCGAGCGCGGTGACGTCGCCGGCTGCTGCGGCGTCGAACACCGCTTCGGCGGACAACCGCTCCTGGCGGATCCCGGCCAGTATTGATCCCGGGGGTATTTTCCCGGCCCGGCTGGCGTCCACCGCCCACTTCCTGCCCAGAAGGCCGATGCCGTCGGCCGAGCCCACGCCCTCGACAACGTTCAGCAGGCGCATCTCGCCCGCCGCGCCTCGCGGTCCTCGTAAGAGCACCCCGTCGATGACCAGGCCCGCACCGAAGCGCTCCCCGGAGAGCAGCGCCGCAAAGGAATCGGCGTCGGCGCCGTGTGCCCTCTCGGCAAGTGCGGCAAGGTTGGCGTCGTTGTCCACGACTGTGCGCCCGCAATCGGCAAAGACAGCAGGGAAATCCGGATTCATGTTGCGCCAGTACTCGGTGCTATCGGGCGAACGGCCCTTGTCATCGACGGGTGCGGGAACTCCGACGACGACCAGGAAGACTTCCTCTGGCTGAATGCCCGCCAAGGCCAAGGCCTTGTCGACGGTGTTCCGAACGGTCGATCGGCGAACACTGCCGCGTTGGCTGTCAAGGGTCTGGGCGGCGCGCGCCAAGATCGTGCCGCGCAGGTCGGCGACGATGGCGGTGACCGTGTGTTGGCCGGCGTCGACGCCGACGATGTGGCCGGCATCCCCGCGCAAGCGGTACCGCCGGGCCGGTCTGCCTTTGATGTACTGGCCGGCTTCGCGGGAATCGCCCATCTCTTCGATCCAGCCCTGCGCGGCCAGCTCATCGCACAAACCAAGAACAGTGGACCGGGTCAGGCCTGTCACCGCCATGGCGTCGATGGCCCTGAAGGCCTCGGACTCGAGGGCATAGCGGAGCACCGCCCCCATGTTGATCTTGCGGAGCAGCTGGGGCGAGGTGGCCACATCATCTTGTTCCATCTCTTGACCTTATCTTCGGCTTGGTGCAAGCTTAGTTCGCATTAGATTTACAGTCTAGATTTAATGTCTAGATTTATGTTCTCTCGTAACGCATTCCCGTGCGGTGATGCGTGACCAGTCAAAGGAGACAATGAGGTGCTTGCAGTCCAAACGACCCGGAAGCCCGGCCTAAGCAGACGATCGTTCCTGCTCGGCGCGGGTGCCGTCGGGGCCGGGTTCGCCCTCGAAGGATGCGCCCCGGCGCAGTCCTCGACCACTGCCACGGAAATCACGTTCTATGTATCGAAGCCCGAAGTCATCGGCTACTTCGACCGGGTGATTGAGCAGTTCCACAGGAGCCAGGACGCGGTCCGGGTGATCCGCGATTCGACGTCGAACATGTCCGCCGACTTCGTGCGCAACCAGCCCCCGGACCTGGGTTGCTGGAACTACAACTTCTCCGTAGCGGAATTCGTCAAACACGGGGCGCTCAGCGACCTGTCCGACATGCCCGAGGCCAAGGCGATCAACCCCAAGCTTTGGCCGTTGCTGACGCAGACGGCGGAGTATCCAGGCCGCACCTGCGCTGTCCCTTACTCGATGATGTCCGCGTCCGTTATCTACAACAAAGAAATCTTCGCCCAGCACGGGCTGTCCGTCCCCACCACCTGGCCGCAGCTCGTCACCGTCTGCAAGACCTTGCAGAACGCCGGGATCGCCCCGTTCTACAACACCATCAAAGACACCTGGACAGTGGGGCAAGGAATGTTCGACTACAGCATCGGAGGCATGGTCGACGTACCGCAGTTCTTTTCCACGCTCAACAGCCAAGGCACGTCGCTGAACGCCGGTTCCGCCGCTTCCTTTGAGAAGAACCTTAAAGCCCCCATGGACCGGATGGTCGAGCTGGCCGCGTTTGCGAACAAGGATGCTGCCAGCCGCGGCTACGCCGACGGCAACCTCGCGTTCTCCCAGGGCAAGGGCGCGATGTATATGCAGGGCCCGTGGGCGCTGAACGAAATCGCCAAGACTGCCCCGGCAATGAAACTGGGCACCTTCCCGTTGCCTGTTACCGAGGACCCGGCCGACCTGAAAGTGCGCGTGAACGTGGACCTGGCCTTGTGGATCCCCGAGGCCTCCACAAAGAAGGACGCGGCACGGCGGTTCCTCTCTTTCCTCATGCGCCCGGAAATCAATGACAAGTACAACGCAGACAACAACGGCTTCGGTGTCCGCAACGATGCGCCACCGGCAAGCAGCCCGGCCCTGGCCGGAATGCAGAAGTACTACGACGACGGCGCCTTCTATCTGGGGGCCTCCCAGTTGATTCCTGCCTCGATCCCGGTATCGAACTACGCCCAGTCGATCGCTCTGGGCGCCGCTCCCGAAGCCCTCCTCCAGACCCTGGACGCCGACTGGGCACGCCTTGCCCTGCGCAACGTCTGACCGACCCGCAAGAATTGAGTGCCTCCATGTCATTGATACGCAATGGACGCCCGTCCCAGCGACGGCGCGTTGAACCCGTGTTCTATGCTTTCCTCCTCCCCACGGTCCTCGCCTTCACTCTCGCGATCACCGTCCCTGCCCTCATGGGGATCACCCTGAGTTTCACCAACTCGGTGGGATTCGGTGAGTTCAAGTTCACCGGCCTCACCAACTACCTCGCGGCCTTCTCCGACCCGGCCATCCTCAAGGCCTACGGCTTCACCATCGGCTTCGCCCTGGTGACCGTGGTGGTAGTCAACGTGGTGTCCTTCTTCCTGGCACTGGGGCTGACCGAGAAGATCCGGGCCAAGGTCGCCCTGCGCGCCGTTTTCGTCCTGCCCATGGTGATCTCGGGTATCGTCATCGCCTACGTCTTCAACTTCCTGTTTTCCAATTCCGTACCGGACATTGCCACGGCACTGGGGCTCCAGTCGCTGGAAACGAGCATGCTGGCAAATCCGGACCTCGCCTGGCTCGCCCTGGTTCTGGTCACCGCGTGGCAGGCGGTCCCTGCCACGCTGCTGATCTACATTGCCGGGATCCTGTCAATTCCCGCCGACGTCTACGAGGCAGCAGCCCTCGACGGTGCCACGGCCTGGCGCAAGCTGGCATCCATCACGGTCCCGCTGGCAGCGGGCTACATCGTGATCAACGTGATCATGGGGTTCAAGGGCTTCATGAATGCCTACGACATCATCGTTGGCCTGACCAACGGCGGCCCCGGCACCTCCACCACCAGTGTCGCCATGTCCATCTTCAACGGCTTCAGCAACGGCGACTACTCCTACCAGATGGCCAACGCGACAATCTTCTTCCTGATCGCCATCGTCATCGCGCTGCTGCAATTGCGTGCCACCCACGGAAAGGCGACCTTCTGATGACCACCCAAACGGTTCACGAGCCCTCCACAGCCGCAAGGCCCGCCGGCAGGCCGGCGACTTCCCGCCCTCGCAGGTCCCGGGCGCAACGCGGCCGCTGGACCCTCACCACCGTCCTGGCCCTCTGCTCGCTCACGGTCCTGGTTCCCCTGTACGTGACTGTCTCCATGGCCTTCAAAACCACCGCGCAGGCCGTCGACGGAAACGCCTTCTCGCTGCCGGGCCCTTGGAGCCTGGACGGCTTTGCCCAGGCCTGGACCCTGACGAACTTCCCGCGCAGTTTCGCCGTCTCGGTGGGTGTTGCTGCGCTCAGCGTGGCAGGCACCATCATTCTGAGCGCCCTGGCAGCCTTTGCGATCTCCCGCAACTGGGACCGCAAACTGTTCCGTTGGTCGTTTTTCTACCTTCTGGCGGCCATGTTCCTGCCCTTCCCGGTGGTGGCGCTGTCCCAAGTGAGCCTGAGCGGCATGGTCCATCTGGACAATCCCGTGGGCGTGGTCATTCTGCACATCATGTTCCAGTTGTCTTTCAGCGTCATGCTGTTCACAGCATTTCTGCGTTCCATTCCGACCGAACTCGAAGAAAGTGCCCGTATTGACGGGGCCAGCACAGGGCAGGTGTTCTGGCGGCTGATCTTCCCGCTCCTGGCACCCATGAGTGCCACCGTGGGGATCTTCGCGTTCCTGGCCTCCTGGAACGACTACATGATGCCCGCCCTCATCGTTTCGAACCCCGCACTGCAGACGCTGCCCGTATTGCAGCAGATGTTCCAAACCCAGTTCAGCAACAACTACAACGTGTCCTTTGCGTCCTACCTCATGGCCATGGCGCCGTCGATTATCGTGTACTTGCTTGCGCAGCGCTGGGTGATGTCGGGCCTGACCCAGGGCGCAATAAAGTAAATCCCTGCCTCAGTCCCCCCATCGAGAACAGGAGAAAACCCTTCCATGGCCGAAACCCTGAAGTCCCCGTCCACCTTGTCCACTTCGGATGCCAACTGGTGGCGGCAGGCCTCCGTCTACCAGATCTATCCGCGCAGCTTCGCCGATTCCAACGGAGACGGACTGGGCGACCTGCCCGGAGTGACCTCCCGGGTCCCGTACCTGAAGGCCCTGGGCATCGACGCCGTCTGGCTGAGCCCCTTCTACCCCTCCGCCCTGGCCGATGGCGGCTACGATGTGGACGACTACCGCAACGTGGACCCCCGCCTCGGTACCCTGGATGACTTCGACGAAATGGCCGCGGCCCTTCACGCCGCCGGCATCCGCCTCATCGTCGACATAGTCCCGAACCACTCCTCCAATCGCCACGCCTGGTTCCAGGAAGCCCTGGCCGCGGCAAAAAGCTCCCCGGCACGGGAACGCTACATCTTCCGCGACGGGCTCGGACCCAACGGTGAACTGCCGCCATCGGACTGGACGGCAGCCTTCGGCGGCCCCGGCTGGACACGGGTAAGCGACGGGCAGTGGTACCTGCACACTTTCACCCCGGAGCAACCCGACTTCAACTGGGACAACCCGGAAGTACGCGAGGATTTCCTGATCACCTTGCGTTTCTGGGCCGACCGCGGCGTGGACGGCTTCCGCGTCGACGTCGCAAACCTGCTGGTCAAAGACCTCTCCGCCGACCTGCCCAGCAAAGCCGAACTGGCTGCCATGGACCGCACGTCCGGCACCCACCCGCTCATGGACCGTGACGAGGTCCACGAAATCTACGCCGAATGGCGGAAAGTCTTCAACGAATACACCCCGCCGCGTTTCGCGGTGGCCGAGGCCTGGGTCGAAACTCCCGAGCGTCGCGCAAAGTACGCCTCCTCGGAGGGCCTGGGGCAGGCGTTCAGCTTCGACCTGCTCGTCGCCGATTTCGACGCCGGCCAATTCCGCCAGATCATCACCGACAACCTCGAACAAGTGCGGCTGACAGGTTCGACCTCCACCTGGGTGTTCTCCAACCACGACGTCACACGCCATGCCACCCGTTACGGCTTGCCGCCGTTGAACGGGCGGAACGTCAAGCAGGGCGTCGAATGGGTTAAGGCCGGCGGTCCGGCCGATAAAATCGACGTCGACCGCGGGATCCGCAGCGCCAAAGCCGCGACAATGCTCATGCTCGCCCTCCCAGGCGCCGCCTACCTGTACCAGGGCGAGGAGCTTGGCCTGCACGAGGTCGCGGCCATCCCCGCTGAACAGCGTCAGGACCCCTCGTTCTTCCGCGGTGCCGAATATGACGGACTCGGCCGGGATGGCTGCCGGGTTCCCCTGCCCTGGGAGCCGGACGGGACCTCGTTCGGTTTCGGTACCGGCGGCTCGCACCTGCCCCAGCCGGGATGGTTCGCCCAGTACGCCGTGAGCGTCGAAGAGAAGGACCCTGCCTCGACATTGTCTTTCTACCGACGCGCCCTCGCCCTGCGGCACGAGATCCAAGGTCCGGAGACTCTTGAATGGGGGGACATCAGCGACGAGAATGTGCTGCATTTCGTGCGCCCCGGCAACTGGCATGTCGTGGCCAACTTCGGGACAGCACCGGTGGCCCTGCCCAAGGGTGAGGTGCTCCTTGCCAGCGCCGACGTCAAGAACGGCACGCTCCCCGGCGAGGCAACCGCCTGGATCCGCAGCTGAGTCCGTTGATGCGCTGTTCGTTGCTGAGCGCGGTCATGCTGAAAGACACGACCACCAGAAGCACGACAGTGAGTATGCTCGTGAACCCGGACCTTCGGGCCAGCCTTTCCCGGGGAGTGCCAGCCAGTTTATTGGTCCCTGGCCCGCCGATCCCCGCGTGTCCCGTGAGCGGGTGGGCTTGTACTCAAAACTTCGCTCGAACTACGCCTCAGGAGCAAGTTTGAAGGAAGCTCGTGGCACCAGGACGTTCATGGAAAGTCACGGTGTGGCCGCTGTCGTCGTGGAAGACGGCCTGCGAGCCTGCCACGGTGATGGTGCCCGATTGGTAGGGGTTGCCCCAGCCCGCTGGGGGATTTCCATGGCCGTCGTTCAGCGGTTGGTCGGCGAGGAAGAAGGTGTCCTGCACCCGTGCCTCATAGATACCGCAATGAGTGAAGAGGGCGAAAGGGACACTTGAGACCGGGGTGGTTCCCGGACTTGTCGAGGCATCGATTGTCGGCGCTGCCGGCGTCGCACATCCACTCATCACCGCCATCGCGGCTGCCGCCGCGGCAATGCACCGAACATATCGAAGTACCATGCGCCAAGGCTCTCTGACGATAGGTGCACGGTCAAGAACCTGAGCATCTCGATTGCATTACCGGCAAGCAAAGCGGATATCGCAAACGAGCGTTCCGTTTGAGGGTCCCTCACCTGGCCGGTCGTCTCCACTCGTTATTACAGTGTGCACAGTGAGGGATCCTTCATCAGACGCTTCAGACTGGACTTAAACGTGCGGCGGGGCGCGCCGCAGGTTCCTCCCGGGCTGGAGCAGCCATCAGCGCTGAAAAAGCCGTGAGAATCCCGCGGGTCGTCAACCCGGAGACGCTGGCGGCCAGATTCGGGTGTCAAAGCGGACCGGGTAGCCGAGCTCTTTCGCGGCTCCAAGGACGTCCTCCGGCCATTCGGCCAGAAACATCCACGGCATGTTGTCGTCGGCGAGGAAGTTGATCCGCGTCCAGGAATATAAGACGTGAGGTCGGCCTGGATAAATGTCGCGGACGGTGGAACGCTCTAGCCGCCAGGGGCCGAAGTAGCGTGCGAGCCACCGGGACCTCAACCGGAACTCAAGCTGCGAGGGGCTCATGGTGAGTATGACCCACGGTCCGATGATCCTGAACCGACCGGGGATTGCGAGCCCACCTCTAAAGACGTATTCCATCGGTCCCTCTTCGGATTGCAGTCGGTCTGGCGCAGAATCATCCATGTGTTTTCACCCGAGCAGCACCTGTACTGGCTTGAACCGCACCGGGCCGCCGCATTCGGGACCGTCGGGGTGCTCTCCGGTCGGCTCCGTTTCTATCGGCAGTACGCGAACCACACGGACACCTGAAGAGTCCGCCGCGTCCACAAGGACAGAGGTGACGCTGACGGGCGGTATCAGGTAAGGGGCAGACTGCGGCACCAGCCACATGCCGTCCGGGTTCCTGGTTACGGGGGCCGGAGTGCAGCCCTCCCCGAAGCATGCCGCAACCGACGTTGGCTCGTGTGCAAACACCAACTCCACATCACCTGTGTAGGCGTATCCGACTGCGGGGCAGATGGTGCTGACACCCGCACGAACAAACACAACCAGGGCCAAGACAACGGCCAGCACCCCAAACACGATCAGAAGTGGCCCCCGGAGCTTCATTCCGCGAGCCTAACCCGGAAGCCCTGATTCCGGACAGCAATCCCCAAAGTCTCCGGCGTACGCGGCCGAGTCTGGCTGCGCTAAATATTGGCTCATAGCGTCCATCTGGCATGCACATTGAGAGATCCTCCTGCGGGACAACCCACGCTGAAGCGAAACTGTCCCGTTTGACCTTAGGTAGGGAATTCAGTTCAGTCGTTGCGTCTGATGTGAATCCCTTTTTTGTAAGGGCCAGGAAAGGGGCCTCGACGTTTGACTCGAATCCACACAATAGCCACTGCAGCTGCGACGGCAACGATGGGAATGACCCAAGCAAGGACTTCCAAGAATTCACGCGGCATCTGGATGACTCCTAGTCGTTGCTTGCAGTTGATGGAACCGAGATCAGCATCTCACCGTGCTATGGCTCCGTAAACATTGGAGCGAAGCAGCATCCCCCTGCGGGACACGGTGGCGGCTCTTGCCACTACGATTTGCTCATGAGCGGCGAGGAAATTGAGAGCGTGAGACTGGTGTTTCTCCGGGATCAGGTTGGCTTGCTGCCCAGCGAACAATATCCGGATGTCGCGGCAAATTTGCTTGTCGTTGGCTACGATTCCCCGGCGCTCCGGGAATTGGCTGGATACCCACCAAATGATCCGCGGGGAGCCAGGGGCTCATGGATCCAAACCAGGAAGGAATTGGGGAAGCCATTTGAGGACGACGGCGTTGCCCGCCGCATCTTGGTTAGAAGCTGGCTGAGTGAAATTGTTGGCGGCACTTTGGCGCCGCGCACCGGTGTGGGTCTGGTCTTCGGGAAGGGTTGGCTGGTGCTGGGGCAGCCCACGGAACTGGATCATTTGGTTGCTCTCATGGATGACTGGGACGACATGCCGCAAAAACGGGACGTCATTGGCACCCGGATCATGGACGCTGCCCGCCAAGCACTGACTGTGTGGTAGACCGTCTGCAACTGTTCTTAGCTTCCTCTGCAGCCCACTTGTCGACGGCACCGTGACCCACGCATCCCGCTAAGGGATCCTTCACCGTGCTCATGGCGCTTTTTTAGAAATATTCCCTTCTTGTGAAACCTTTTCGCCATTCCCGGACAATACAGGGCATGGGGAATGTTGAATCCTGTGATGACGGGCTGTGGACGCGAAGCCTCAAGGGCGAGGGCGAGGCTTTCGGGGTGCTGTTCGACCGGCACCGCGATCGGGTCTTTCGTCATGCTTACAGGCTGTCCGGGGATCGGCATGATGCTGAAGACATCATGTCCATGGCGTTCCTTGAATTATGGAGACGACGGGCAAAGGTTCGGCTTGTTGGCGGCTCTGTGCTTCCCTGGTTGCTCGTCACGACGACGAATGTGGCACGCAACAGCGGACCGGCAGCGTTCCGCTACCGCCGGCTACTAACCTCCCTCCCGCGCGCAGAGGACGTTTCCTATGTCACGGATGATATTTACCTGCAGGTCGATATGGATAGGGACGCAGCCCAGGCCCTCGGAACTCTGAACGACTTGGACTTGCAGCTTGTGAGCCTGGTTGTCTTCGAGGAATACACCCTCGCAGCCGCTGCCGCCGTCCTCGACCTGACACCTGCGGCAGCCAAAAGCCGGATGCACCGGGCAAGGCAGCGCATGAAGACGGCACTCTCCGGGGCAGTCCCGAGTTCCCCAAACCCAACACCTGCTCTGAAAGGAGAAAGGTCATGAACGAGCTTCGCGCCGATGACCGGTTCAGCATTGCACTCCGTGCCGAGCTGGTCTCACGAGTCGAGAAGGCATCGCCTGCCCGGGCCCGGAGGCGGACCCGGGTGTGGTTTGGGGCCGGCACCCTGGCCGGCGCCGTGCTCCTGGGCGGCATGGGTGCCGCCGCTGCAGGGCTGTTCGTAACCCCCGGCGCCCAGCAGGTCACGACACTGGCTGCGCCGGTGACAGAAACACATTCGGGGACGGCCACCGTTGTACTCGGAGCCGCTCCCGAGGGCACCACAGGCATCGCAATGGAACTGACCTGCCTGACGCCCGGCCGTTTCGAGTACGAAGACGGTGCCAGCGCCACCTGCACGGCGGCCGACATCGGCACGGCCCAGGCGTGGTCGGGGTACACCGTCGGCGTTGTCCCTGGCAAGGAAAGCGTGACGATCAGGACCGACGCCGAGAACCGCTGGCGGCTCACCGCCAGGTACGTGAATCAGAAAACCACGGATTGGGGCAGCAACGCCAAGGGCGACACCTTCGGCATCCAAAACGAGAACGGCACCCCTGACCTCATCGCAGTGATCGCGACAAACGGACGCAGCGGGTACGCGTACAGAACCGACATGGAAGAGGCCAATGGCACCGCGGCCATGAAGACCTTCAAAAGCCCCCAGGATGCACTTGACTGGCAAAAGGCTCGTAGCGGTAAATCCTTCTCGGTCCCCGTGTACAAAGTCGACGGAAAAACAGTGATAGGAGAATTCGTGATCGGAGCGACGAATGGCCACGTGGAAGGAGTTCCTTCGCCTAGGTAGGACCCACAAGGCTCCTCAAAGAAGATTGGGGGCAGTCCGACACCAGCCACCCTCGGTCCGTCACAGACACTACTTTTCGCGGGGTCTGTGGTGATCGTATTCGCCGACTCATTTCAGTGTCCGGTGAGCGATCCTTTACCGGGCGTGCTCCGGGCCGACATCCAGTGGCCGTTGCCGGTTGAGGTTGGTTCGTCCGCCATGCCGCTTATGGCGGTTCCTACTGGTTGAAGCGGTCGGCTTGATTTCGGAACCGTGCTATTTGCTCGTCGCGTTTTACTTTCCGATTGATGAGGGCCGATGCGGCGCCTCCGAGTGCTCCCGCCGCAACCAGGGAGAGAACGCCAAGCCATCCAAACAGCTGGTACATCAGCCAGCACATAAGCACGAACCATACGGCCCATATGGCGCGTTTCGTCGTCTTGCTCATGCCTCATCCTATTGTCCAAGGTGCTCCTCGGATAAGCGATATCACTTGGCTCGCCGGCGGGATTTGCGCTTTTGAGGAACCCTGACCGGGCCGAAAAATGGCCTCTTCAGCAACTATTGTCCAAGGTGGGCAAGATCGGCGCGCCGAAGGATTGCAACCCTCTATGGGATGCTCCGCCGGCGAGTCATCGCTGCCCCGAGTGAGGGCTGCCGAATCCGCGACAAAACTGCCTCCTGGGCGGGCTCGTTGAATAGGACCGGGCTGGACCATTGGTTTATTGGTGCTCATAGTTCAGGATTTGAGGATCGGCACAGGACGCCTCAGCAGGTTTTCACTGGCGTCTTGTCAGCGTTTTGTGCTTCGGGGAAGAAGAAGACGATGAGCGGTATTGACGATCTCCTGGCGGAGTCCAATGACCGCTGGGCAGACGCGATGAGAAGAGCCCAGGGCGTCGAGGACAACGGCCTGGGCGAGGCCGTGAAAACCTATTACACCCGCTATTTCCCTGCCGGATTCTTCATCCTGGTCGCGGCCGGGACCATCGGCGGAAGCCTGGCTTTCCCAGGCACACCGGAGAGGTGGCCGACCTTTCTGACCTTCGGGTTTCTCCTTGGATTTCTCGGCGCCCTGATTGGGGGCTTGGTCTACAACGCGAAGAAAGTGGTACCTGCAGCAAAGCTGGGGAGGATCGGTGTGTTGCTTTCCCTGGAAAACGAGGAAAAGAAGCAGGTCCGTCGTCAGATCGCAGCGAAGGCATCCATCGGTCCGGAAAACCTTTCGGCAGCCCGGGCCGCCGCGGTGCAATTACGAAAGGGCCTCGCCACGCAGCTTGTCCTGGCGCCGTTGTATCCGCTCATCTTCATTCCTCAAGTCATCAACTTGGCCCTGCGCGGTGACAGTCTGTTCGCTTGGCTGATGGCAACTGGTGTAGTAGTAGTAGTAGTAGTCGGGGTAGGGTTTCTCGCCCGTGACTTCCGGAGGGCGTGCCGGTTCCTTACACGCACAGCGGAGCAAACAGCCCCGGGCAACGCGCCGCTTTAATATTCCAAAGCCGAACGCTCTGCGGACGTTTTCCCAAGACCCCCGGTCCTCCGACGACTCGGTTGGATCTTCGGTGCGCACCGAGCGGTCAGACGGTCGGGCTGCTACGGAACACTTCCTGTTCCAACCTCGCCAATGCCGAAGGTTCAGCGGCGATTTCCACGGTTCCGCGGGCCAGGGCAAGTGTCATGACGCCAAGCCCCGGCGGAAGGTGGTTGGCCAGTCCGCTGGCGTCGGGCCTAAGACGTCCGGCGGCGGCGACAATGTCGAGTTTTGTGGGCTTTCCCAGCGGGACATCGGTGCCGGCCATGGTTTCCTGGAAGACGATCTGTCCGGGGTGGAAGTTGGCGGTGCCGCCGGCCCACACGTCGCCCAGGGACCCAGGCCGTGAACCCGGGTAGCGGATGTAGACGATTATGCCCTGGTCCTCCAAGGTTCTTGTCCTTTTTCGCGCTGCCCTCACGATGAGGTAGAGAATCCCTCCCCACCACATGGCATTGACCAGGACTATGACGAGCGCAAGAGGCCATGCGGTCCCGCTGGCCAGGGAAACCAGAAATGCCGCCGAAGCGCCAAGGACAATGACACAGGGGAAGGCGGTCATCCGGTGCCGCCAGAGCCATTCCCTCATGTTAGGGCCAGCCTTTCCCGGGGAGCGCCGGACAGTTTATTGGTCCCTGGCTGGCTTCTTCTTCGTTCCAGAAGGGTTTGTCGTTGCGGCGGACACGGAGGAGGCGGCCGAGAAAGATCAAATCGACTAAGAAGAGTGCGGCAGCGAGGAAGAAAGCTACAGGTTCCCACTCCCTGCCCGGCACGATACCGACATTCAGCAGCATGAGGATGACGCTAAGGATGATCTGGACAATCACGGCCCAGTAGGTGAATCTAAAGCTGCCGCGCGTCATTCTTGGCTCCAGCCGCTTGCTACCTTCTGTTTCCGGCATGTTCGGAGCCTACAACCACCGGCAGTGCCCGGAGTAGGGTCCCAATATAACGGCGGCCAGGCTGGAGAGTAGCTGAAGGCGACACCGCAGCGTCATTGCATGATGCTAGCTGGCCAGGGCCGCGAGGGGACTCTTCACAATTCGGCGACTGCTCTTGTCGCTGAAGCGTTGTCTGCGTAGTGGCCCGGACGGACAATACCGGGAGGAGGATAAGCGACATGCCTGACATGCTCAACGACGACCAACGGGCCGCGGACTTCGTCCTTGTTCCTGATGTTGTCGGGGAACGTTTCCTCAAAGCACGGGAGATAGCCCAAGCCGCTGGCCTGACCTTGGCGAACCCAGATCCGGACGGGCCACCAATCAGCGAGCTTGCATGGCGCCGCAACACGACCATTCAGAGCCAGTCTCCAGAGCCAGGGAGCGTGTTGTACCGGAACGATTCCCTCCGGGTTTGGCTGAGATCGGATCTGGAGCCGGATATGGCGCGAAAACTCGACAGTCCACCGCCGTCGGTGGACTCGGCTCATGCAACTCCGGAAGACCCGCCTCGAATAGTCGCGCTTACGGGCGAAGACCCGGCGGACGAAACCGCCGAGTGAAGGATACGGCGGCTCGTGGTCCGGTACCGCTAACCTGCCATTTTTTCGCGAGCCATTTGGATGGAGCAATGCCGGGGTGGACCCCTCGCAAAACTCCCTGATCCGTGCTCTGATGAAGAGCAAAGCATTGGGAATTCGCGCAGGGAGCGACCGTGAGCACCAATCTAGAACCGCTGATTCCGGCTCGTCCCGCCACACGACCGACTTTGGTGGTCCTCTCGGGCTTCACCGCGGCATTGTGCTGGTGGATCGTGTTGGTCGGTGTGGTGAACAGCGGTGCGGGGGCCATCTTTCTGGTCGTCCCCGTTCTTGCAACAATCGCGACGTTCCGGGCCGCACGCCGTCAGAGCCGTCACCACAAGGCCCAACACGTCAATCAATCGCGCCGCCACAGGGCTCGCCGTGCCCGGTCGGCCCATCGTGGCTCCATGGTCATCCTCTATGGCTTTACCGCGGCCCTGTGCTGGTGGATCGGAATAGCAGGGGTGATTAATAGCGGAGGCGGTGCCTTCTTCCTGATCATTCCTGTCCTGGCAACTGCAGGAATGCTCTTGGCCGCACGATATAAGGGCCGGGCTCCAAAAACATACGCCACATAAACAAGCGCGTCGAACTTGTGAGACCTGCTTGCGGGCCTATCGCGCGATACCCAGCATCCAGAAGATCAGTAATGCTACGACGACGAGAACCATGCCGGCTCCGATCGCCCCGGACAGGGCCCGACCATCTATTGCCTCAGCATCCTCGCGGAGTATGACGTATCCCTGGCACATCGCGATGGTGAAGACCAAGACCAGAATCGACTCGAACGGGAAACTCATCGGGTCCTCCTGCTGCGCCGTGCTTTTCAGCCCTTCCCTTCGATTGTCCGCCGTGCTTCAGCCGGCGTGCAATACTCGGCGGATGCGACTACGGCGCAGAGGAGCAGCTCAATGAGGGTCGAATACGGAGCGCGTTGCGGGTCAAGTAGAGGTGTCTGGCCGGCAAACGATTTAGGCAGCAGCGGATCTGACGGTCGCGTTATCCGTGCCTATGACGGTGGCTATTTGGAGGAAACCTACACGGAGGTCCACCACCATTCCCCACTGCTGCAGCAGGTGACCGCAGACGATGGGATTGGCCGCGGTTTCCAAGCGCTGCCCCCAGCGGGCGGATTTCCTTGAGATCGTTCAGGCCGCCAAGGCCGAGGCAGAAGAATCTGCACAGACGAGCCGGCGTCCCGCCGCTGAACTTTGGTCTGCGGTTTGTTGGGCGATAGTGCGGGCGAGACGGTAGCAACCGGTGAGTCGTGGGTGGTTCTGGTTCAAGCCGTCACGCCGGTCCTGAATCAAACTGCCACATTCAAAAGGACGCAACACATCTCGGTTACGTGAGCCAATTCCTCGACGTGATCGGCTCCGGCCTCTTGTCGAATATGCATGACCCAACCTTGCCACGCCCCGGGCGGCGACCGGGACACAGAAACGACCCATCGAGGTCCTTCCCCAACTGCAGAGTCAAAGCGGACAGAAGGCGCTCTTGATGCCCCCTCGAAACGACGGAGACTGGGACAACCCGAACCAAGTTCCAACTAGGCAAAGGCCCTCAAGCTCGGACATGCGGTGACTCAGCAGGCCGTGAAATTCTGCCTGCACCCTTGGCTGGTCTGCTTAACGTGCACCCACCCCCTAACTCAACAATGAGCGGCGTGACCGCAAGACCTCCGTGCCACCAAAGTTGATATAGGAGGTGGGTGCCAAAATCCCCGGGATTACGCGGGTTCCGGCCTATTTGTGAACATCTTTGTGGCACTGCAACGACCCACCTCATTAGTAACATTGGTGCCCTCTTTTCCCGCCGTCGCGGGCGTGAGGGAATCAGCCCGGAGGCGTCCTTGCTGCATGTGATTGAGGACCTCGCCAGGGTGCTTCTCGTCTAATCCAGCCCATCGACCGCGTAGGGGTGCCTGGGGCTCATCGAGTTGTGACGGGCAATCGAACTGGTCGCACGAGACGCAGTCCAGGTCCTCGAGCGTGGCGAGATCCTTTCGCTGCGCGCGGGCCGCGACTAAGAGGGTGGGGGCGGATTTCGTTGATCTCGAAGCCGAGTTGGTCCTCGACGAGCCGGCCATCGAAGGCCTGGGCTTTGGTGGTCGGGGAGTACGGTACTGCCTGCGGCCCTTCGCGTCCCGCAGGTGGGCACGTGATGTACCACTAGTCCGAGCCTTGTATCTCGATCATTCGGCCGACGTTCTCGTCACAGGAAGGGCACCACGCTTTCAGGTCCACTTCTTTCTGGGGGATCGCTTCTTTTCTTCCTACGATGTCCAGGTCGTCGCTGTTGCTCATGGACACGAGCTATGCAGGACCCCTGACAATCAATTCTTGTCGGTGCGAGGCGGCAGGATAGTGGTCATGCCGTCGTTTCCGATCCGATCCGCTGCACCAGAAACGGCTGTCCCTCCTGGCCGGATCGGATATATGACCTGGATGCGGGCGTTTTGCTGTTGCATACGATTCAGACGACCAGACGCGCCCCCAGTCGGAAAGGCTCGCCCGGTGCGAGTACGCGGATGCGCTTGGGGTTGACCACGACGTCCCGGAGCGTGCCCGGGTCGGCGTTGAACGGGGCGAACTCGGGGGAGTCCACCGAGCCCCAGTGGTGCAGGAGCAAGTCCGCGTCGGGATAGGCATTGGCCATCTCGACCGCGCCGTCGAAGGTGAAGTGCCACTCATTGTCGGAGAAGTCGAACAGTAGCGCGTCCGGAGTCGGCATGGTCAGATGGTGTTCGCGGATCAACCGTGAATCCCCTGGTGCCCAGATCACGCCGTCAAGGGTCTCGATCCAGAAGCCACACGAGTCCTCATCGTGAAAGGTACGCTGCCCCGGCTGGGGCGCGGCATTCTGCCAGGCATGGTCGGCCGGCGTGACCGTGACCCGGACCCCACCGACGGAGAAGGCATCGCCGATACCGTGACCGTCGGCGGGCATGCCAAGTTCGCGCATCAGATCGGAGACGTAGCGGGTCGAGTGGAACCGCTGGGTGACTGCATTCAGGGCCGTACATGTCGGCACGCTGAAGTGATCATTGTCCGCATGGGTGACGAGGACGGCGTCGAGTCGGGGCACGTCTGCCGCCTGCAGCGGGAAGTCGATGAGCACGGGCATGTCGAAGTCCTGGAGCAGCGGGTCGACGGCCAGCAACGTTCCTCGTGCGTTGATCAGAAATCCCGCCATGCCCAGCCAGTAAAGGACGGTGCCGTGTGGGTCGTCGAAGGCCTCGGCCCGAATCGGCACCGTCGGCGGGGGCCTGGCCTGCCCGCGGGGGCTGCGCCGGACCGGTGTGCGCGGATCGTTCATCTACTCTCCTTGGGACAATTCTGGGGTGCAGCGGGTGCTTCTCCGATCGAGTCGGGGAATGGGCACACGTCGATTTGCTGCCAGGAGCGGGTCAGTCTGGTCGTACTAAGCAGCTGTAAACGCTCAGCTCTCTTCCTCGATAATGCTCTTCAATACGCTCATCGCGCCCATACCGTTGGGCCAACCGGAGTAGAACGCCAGGTGCAGGAGGGCTTCCTTCAGCTCTTCGTCCGTGACGCCGTTCTGACGGGCGAAGCCGAAGTGGAACTTCAACTGGTCCATCTTGCCCAGGGCGGTCAGCGCCCCGACCGTGATCAGGCTGCGATCACGTTTGGACAGCTCCTCGCGCTCCCAGACCTCATCGAAGAGGACCTTGTCGGTGTAATGGACCATTCCGGGGGCGAAGTCGCCGAAAGCGTTCTTCCCGCCGCTCCAGCCGGTGTTCTGCTCTTCACTGCTCATGATCATTCTCCTTCGTCGTAGCTGCTCGAATGCTTCTATTCCATCGCTGCGGCGGCAGGGGAGGGAGTCTTCAGCGAAGGGTGTACCAGTGGGGACTCCCTCCAAGCCGGTGGCCGGAATAGCGTTGTCTGCATGAACACCAGGGACGAAGCACGGGAATTCCTCATGTCCCGTCGGGCGAATATCAGCCCCGAGCAGGCAGGGCTGGCCGTCTCGGGTCACCGTCGCGTGACGGGCTTGAGGCGAGGCGAGGTCGCGATGCTTGCGGACGTGAGCCCGGAATATTACGCCAAGATCGAGCGAGGCAACCTCGTCGGGGTCTCCGACTCCGTGCTTGAGGCGGTCGCCCGTGCCCTTCAGCTCGACGATGCCGAGCGCGAGCACCTGTTCGACCTCGCCCGGGCCGCCAACGGGCGTGCGCAGCCTGTGCGCAGGCGCAAGCCGAAGACGTGGGTGGCGAGGGAGAGCCTGACCCGTGCACTGGAGGTCATCGTGAACGGCCCAGCCTTCGTACGCAACGGACGGATGGACATCTTGGTCACCAACGCCCTGGGCCGAGCATTCTACGACGAGGTCTTCGACGGGGTTGGACAGGGGAACCTCGCCCGGTACTGCTTCCTCGATGAACGCGCCAAGTCCTTCTACCCTGACTGGGAGGCAGCCGCCGACGTCACCGTCGCGATCCTGCGAACGGAGGCCGGTCATGACCCGAGGGACAAGCAGTTGCATGACCTCGTCGGTGAACTCTCCACCCGCAGTGACGCGTTCCGCACGCGGTGGGGTGCGCACAACGTCCGCCGCCACGGCTCGGGCACGAAGGATTTTCACCACAACGAAGTCGGCGACCTGACTCTCACTTACGAAGGTCTGGAACTGACTGCCGAGCCAGGGCTGTCGTTCCTCATTTACACTGCCGAGCCCGGTTCGCCGAGCGACCAGCGTCTGCAGCTCTGGCGAGCCTCGCCGCCACCGAATCGGCGTCGCGCCCGGTACTCGACGACGCCACTACTACTACGAAGGAATGATCATGCACACCAGAACACTGGGCCAAGGCCTGAAGGTCTCCGCCATCGGGCTCGGCGTGATGGGCATGTCCCAGAGCTATGGCCCCAACCCCGGCGATCGCGGTGACATGATCGCAGTGCTGCGCTCGGCCGTCGACGAGGGTGTGACGTTCTTCGACACGGCAGAGGTGTACGGGCCATACGTCAACGAGGAACTCGTCGGGGTAGCGCTCGAGCCGATCCGGGACCAGGTGGTGATCGCCACCAAGTTCGGCTGGGACATCAGAGACGGCAGGACGGTGGGCCTTAGCAGTCGGCCCGAACAGATCCGCCGCGTCGCAGACCAGTCCCTGCGCCGCCTGCGCACGGACGTGATCGACTTGTTCTATCAGCACCGCGTCGACCCCGACGTGCCGATCGAGGATGTCGCCGGCGCTGTCGGCGAACTCATCGCCGAGGGCAAGGTGAAGCATTTCGGTCTCTCCGAGGCATCCGCGGACACGATCCGCCGCGCTCACGTCGTATATCCGGTCACCGCGGTCCAGAGCGAGTACTCGCTCTGGACACGGGATCCTGAGGCGGAGGTGCTGCCGACGCTGGCCGAGCTTGGCATCGGGTTCGTACCGTTTAGCCCGCTCGGCAAAGGCTTCCTTACCGGCACCGTCGACGCATCCACCGCGTTCACCAAAGACGATATCCGCAACCGTGTCCCGCGGTTCGAGGCCGAGAACCTCGCCGCGAACCAAAAGCTCGTCGACCACGTGAAGCGCCTCGCCGAGGTGAAGGGCGCAACGCCGAGCCAGATCGCCCTGGCCTGGTTGCTCGCGCAGCAACCGTGGATCGTGCCGATCCCCGGAACCCGACGCTCCGAGCGCATCCGGGAGAACGCAGGAGCCACACACCTCGCCCTCTCCGCGGACGAGCGCGCCGACCTGGACAGCCTTGCCCAGCGCATCGGCGTGCGCGGAGACCGCTACAACTCCGAGCACATGGCCTACGTCAACCGCTGATCGCAGCAGAAGGGCAAACACAATGACTGACAACGAATTCGGCCAGATTTTCCCGCTTGGAGCGCCGAACGACGCCTACGCGCAGTACTTCATCGGCCAGAGCTACCTGGCCCCGCTCGCCGGCGGGAGCGTGCCGGTCAGCAACGTCTCTTTCGAGCCCGGCTGCCGCAACAACTGGCACATCCACCATGGCGCAGACGGTGGAGGCGACCAGATCTTGATGTGCACAGCGGGCAGCGGCTGGTTCCAGGCCGAGGGGGAGGAGCCGGTCAGCCTGGAACCGGGAACAGTAATCCGCGTGCCCGCGGGGACGAAGCACTGGCACGGAGCAAAGGCGGACGCCTGGTTCTCCCACCTCGCCTTCATCACACCCGGAGAAGGCGTCAGCAACGAATGGCTCGAGCCCGTCACCGACGAGGTGTACGACGCACTGCCGAAGAACGGAGAAAACGCATGACCGTCCTGAACGAGACCTACATTCTTGCCAACGGCGTCGAGATCCCGAAACTGGGCCTGGGCACGTGGTTCATCGACGACGACAAGGCTGCCGACGCGGTGAAGGCCGCGGTCGGGATCGGCTACCGGAACATCGACACCGCGCAGGCCTACGGCAACGAACGCGGCGTCGGCGAAGGCATCCGAACCAGCGGCGTCGCTCGCGGTGAACTGTTCGTCTCCACCAAGCTGGCGGCCGAGATCAAGGACTACGACGGCGCGGTGGCCGCGATCGACGGGTCGCTGGAGAAGCTCGGGCTGGACTATATCGACTTGATGCTGATCCACTCTCCGCAGCCGTGGGATGACTTCCGGGGCGGTGAGTACGCCGAGGGCAATCGCCAGGCGTGGCGGGCCCTGGAGGAGGTCCATGCGGCGGGCAAGATCCGCGCGATCGGGGTGTCGAACTTCCTGCAGGAAGACATCGAGAACATCCTGTCGAGCGCGACGCTGGTCCCGCACGTGAACCAGCTCCTCGTGCACGCGGGCAACACGCCCTCCGAGCTCCTGGCCTACTGCAAGAGCAAGGACATCCTCGTGCAGGCGTACTCGCCCATCGCGCACGGGGAGATCCTGAAGAACGCCGAGGTGCAGGCGATGGCCGGCACGTACGGCGTGACCGTACCGCAGCTATGCATCCGCTTCACGCTGCAGCTGGGCGCTGTGCCCTTGCCGAAGACCGCGAACCCAGAGCACATGCGGTCCAACGCCGAGGTCGACTTCGAGATCTCCGAGGAGGACATGGCCACGCTTCGGGACCTGCACGCCAAAGACTACGGCGACGCCAGCGCGTTCCCGGTGTACAGCGGCAAGTGATGCAGGAGGACGAAGAAGGCATGACCTCATGGACCGCTGAGCAGCTCGAACAGATCGGCTCCACCGACGACTTCCACATCTCCCCCTACCGCGATGACGGCACGACACCCGGCACGCCGACCCGGATCTGGGCCGTCGTCGTCGACATTGACGTGTACGTTCGCCCGTACAACGGCACCACCTCCCGCTGGCGCCACTCCGCGATGAAGCAAGGCGCTGGATGGATCAGTGCTGGCGGCATCGATGCTGAAGTCTCATTCACTCTCACGGACGGCGAGATCAACGACCGCATCGACGCAGCCTATGCCAAGAAATACGCAGGAAGCCCGTATCTGCCGCCGATGATCTCAACGAGGACTCGCACGGCCACCATGCGTGTCGACCCGAGGAAGGTTCCAACCCTCTGACCCCGATCGAGCGGGGCAGTCCGGCGTCAGCGACGCCCGGCTCGATCACCGGCATACCCGATCGCTGACATCGATAGATTCCGCGATTATCCAGCGAACCGGACGGCTTGACGTGACTCATATCACCTGACATGATGGTTGCTGGTTCTTTCGAGACCTGGGTATGTAACTCGCTTCGGGCGAGGCAAGGCTCAAGCTCTGCGACCTTCATCGGTCAACCGGCTTGGGCCTTTATCGTGCCCCGAAACAGGATCACCTGAAACAGCTCAAGCCGCGTTGCCTCACACCTCCGCCCAATGAAGGGCGGATCTGAGAACGCGAGGAAATCATGAGCAAGCAATACGCTCCCTTAGCCGCAGACATCGTGCGGCTGGTTGGCGGCAAAGCCAACATCACCGAGGCCTACCACTGCCAGACCCGGCTTCGTTTCGCCCTCAAGGACGAGTCCGCCGTCGCGCTGGACGAACTGAACGCCACTGAAGGCATCGCAAAAACCCTCTCCAAGGGCGGAGTTTTCCAAGTGGTGGTCGGCATGCACGTCAAGGACGTGTTTGACGAAGTGGAGCGCGAGCTCGGCGATCTGTCTGCCAACGCCAAGGACGACGACGGCCCAGCCAAGGGCAAGCGCAAAAACGTGGGCAGCGCGGTCATCGAGTTCGTCTCCAGCGTCTTCCAGCCCCTCATCCCGGCTCTGTCTGGTGCTGGTATGGTCAAGGCCCTCCTGGCCCTGCTGGTCGTCCTGAAGGTAGTGAACACCGGCTCCCAGACCTACGTGCTGGTGAACCTCTTCGCAGATGCGGTGTTCTACTTCCTGCCCGTGCTCCTGGCGTTCAGCGCGGCACAGAAGCTGAAAATCAGCCCCATCCTGGCCGCCGCGGTCGCCGCCATGATGCTGCACCCCAATTGGGTGGCCCTGGTGACAAAGAAAGAGCCGGTCAGCTTCTTCGAGATCCTACCCTTCCCGCTGGTGAACTACTCAGGTGCGGTCATCCCGATCATCCTGGTCATCTTCGCCCAATACTACGTGGAGCGCAGTCTCACCCGGGTAATCCCGAAGTCCGTGAACCTCGTGTTCGTCCCCATGCTGACCTTCCTCATCATGGGCACTCTGGCCCTCGGCGTCCTGGGCCCGATCGGCAGCATCCTCAGCGGCTACCTGGGCTCGTTCTTCACCTTCCTCAGCACCAACGCCGCCTGGGCACCGGCCCTGTTGGTCGGTGCGACCCTTCCGGTGATGGTCATGTTCGGCCTGCACAACGGCATCGCGCCCCTCGGTGTCGTCCAGCTGGCCCAGACGGGCAAGGAGAGCATCTTCGGCCCGGGCGCCCTGGTCTCCAACATCGCCATGGGTGCAGCGTCCCTGGTCGTCGCTTTCCGAACCAAGGACAAGAAGACGCGTCAGATTGCCACCGCGGGCGGCATCACCGGCCTGATGGGCATCACCGAACCGATCCTCTACGGTGTGGCTCTGCCCAAGCGGTACCCGCTGATCGCGGCCATGATCGGTGGCGGCGCGGGCGGCCTGTACGCTGGCCTGTCCCAGGCGCACCGTTTCGCCACCGGATCCTCCGGCCTGCCTGCCGTGCTCCTCTACATCGGTGACAACACGCTGGCGAACATGATCAACATCATCATTGCCTTGGTCATCTCCGCGGTGGTCTCCGCCGTGCTGACCTTCATCCTCTCGTTCAAGTTCGAAAAGTCCGCCGGCGAAGCAGCCCCGGCAGCAGGCGACGCTTTCACTGCACCGTCCGGCCGCCGCTCGTCCGTCGCCGAGAGCACCGTCGTCTCCGGCGGACAGGGCAGCACGGCCACACTTGTCCGGACGGAGACCGTGGAGCTCGCGGCCCCTTGCGCCGGCTCCGTGGTGCCGCTTGCCGAGGTCAGTGACCCGGTGTTCGCTTCCGGAGCCATGGGCCCGGGCATTGCCGTGGAGCCGTCCTCGAGCGTCATCGCCTCCCCGGTGAGCGGCACCATCGCTGTGGCCATGAAGACCGGTCACGCCTTCGGCATCAAGACCGACGACGGCGCGGAGGTGCTGGTGCATGTCGGCATCGACACGGTGACCATGAAGGGTGAAGGCTTCCACGGCGCGCTGGAACGCGGCACCCGTGTGGAGGTAGGCCAGCCGCTTGTCACGGCCGATCTGGACGCCATCCGGGCCGCCGGCCACCCGGCCACCGTGCTGGTGGTGGTGACCAACGGTCCCAAGGACGCACCGGTGGAGCAGCTCGAGAGCGGCTCCGTGGTGGCAGGCGCGGCGATCGCCGCCGTCGGACGCTGACCAGGAAGCCACGAAAGGAACCGCAGAATGCAGCATGAGCAGCTCACCCCATTTCCCGGGGACTTCCTTTGGGGGGCCTCCACCTCCGCCTACCAGGTGGAGGGCGGCTGGGACGCCGATGGCAAGGGCCCGTCCGTGATCGACATCCACATGCACCGTCCGGAAGGTGTCACGGACTTCAATGTCGCCGCGGACCATTACCACCGCTACGCCGAGGACGTAGAACTGTTCGCCGAACTCGGCTTGAACTCATACCGTTTCTCCATCGCCTGGACCCGGATCGTCCCCGACGGCGACGGCGAGGTGAACCCGGCCGGCGTCGCCCATTATCACCGGGTGATCGACGCGCTCCTGGCCAAGGGCATCGAGCCCGTGGTGACCATGTACCACTTCGACCTGCCCGCGGCGCTGGACGCTCGTGGCGGTTGGTCGGAGCGGGCCACCATCGACGCCTTCGAACGCTACGCAAGGATCCTGTTCGAAGAGTACGGCTCCAAGGTGAAGTTCTGGCTCACCATCAACGAGCAGAACATGATGATCCTGCACGGCCGGGCCATCGGGACCACGGGCCGCAGCGGCCAGGTGGGAGGTAAGGAGCTCTATCAGCAGAACCACCACATGTTCCTTGCCCAGGCCCGGGCAATGGTGCTCTGTCATGAGCTGCTGCCGGAAGCGAAGATCGGGCCGGCCCCGAACATCGTCTCCGTCTACCCGGCCACGAGCGCACCGGAGGACATCATCGCGGCCGATGACTGGGATGCCATCCGCAACCTGCTCTACGTGGACCTGTCCGTGCGGGGCAGCTACCACAACCTGGCCTGGGCCTACTTGAAATCGAAGGGCTGGGAGCCGGAGATCCTGCACGGGGACCTCGAGTTGCTGGCCGCCGCGAAGCCGGACTTCCTCGCGTTCAATTACTACTCCACCCAGACCGTGGGTGCGTCCCGCGGGGATTCCTCGGACATCCAGGTACGGGGCGGGGACCAGCAGATCGTACGCGGCGAGATGGGACTCTACCGAGCGGTGAAGAACGAACATCTGCCCGTCAACGCCTTCGGCTGGGAGATCGACCCGGTGGGCTTCCGCACCACCATGCGCCGCCTCTGGGACCGGTACCAGCTGCCGCTCATCATCACTGAGAACGGCCTGGGTGCCTTGGACGAGCTGGTGGACGGCCGGGTCCGGGATGACTACCGGATCGAGTTCCTGAAGCTACACCTGGAACAGATCCGCCTGGCCATCAGCGACGGCGTGGACGTGTTCGGCTACTGCCCCTGGACTGCGATCGACGTGATCTCGACCCATCAGGGCATCTCCAAGCGGTACGGCTTCATTTACGTGGACCGCACGGAGGATGATCTGAAGGAGCTGGCACGCGTGCGGAAGGACAGCTTCTTCTGGTACCAGGACGTCATCGCCACCGGCGGTGAGTCACTGTCCTCTTAAGGACAGGCCCGCGGTGCGGGCACCGGTGGTGCGGGGCGTCCTGCCCCGCACCACCCATGAACTTGTGATGGAAGGAACGGTGAGACGTGCAAGTCAAGCGCGTGCTCAACAACAACGCGGTCCTGGCGGTCGATGACGACGGCAAAGCCCTCGTGGTGATCGGCCGGGGCCTCGGGCACGGCCGCAGACCAGGCGATGAAATCTCCCGCGAAGTGGCGGACCAGGTCTTCGTGGCTGCGGAGAACGCCAATCTGGAGCGGCTTGCCCGCTTCCTGGACGACATCCCCTTGGACTGCCTGAACGCGGCAGGGGAAGTAGCGGTCCTTGCTCAGAAGCGGCTGGACCTGCGCGTCAGCCAAGCCCTCGTGGTGCCCCTTGCTGATCACCTCAGCTTCGCCGTCGAACGGCTGCAGGAGGGGATCCCGGCCCAGTTCCCGCTAGCCTGGGAGGTCTCCCAGCTGTACCCGAAGGAACTGGCCACCGGACGCGAAGCTCTCGACCTGGTAGAAGCTTCTCTGGGCGTGAGGCTGCATGAGGACGAAGCGGTGGCGCTGGCCATGCACTTCGTCAACGCCCAGTTCGCCACCCCCGGCATGGAGAAGGCCATGCAGATGACGGGGGTCATCGCGCAGGCATTCGCGCTGGTGGATAAGACATTCGGGTTCACGGTGGACCAGCAGTCCATGAACGCGGCACGCTTCGTCACCCATCTGCGATACCTGTTCAGCCGGGTCGCCTCGGGCAAACAGATTTCCGAGAAGTCCTCCGTACTCGTGGACGCGATCATCCAGAGCCACCCCGAAGCGGTGGTGTGCGCCGCCAAGATCCAATACCTCCTGGAAATGGGACTGGACACCAGCCTCACCCGGGACGAGGTCGCCTACCTGGCACTGCACGTGGCTCGCCTCGTGGCGGACGTGAACGAGTACCGCTGAAACCGGGATGCGTCTCATGCCCCGCAGCCGAGCGCATACCCACAGAGCCACGGTCGCGGCACGATGACGCCGCCACAATCCTCCCTCAACCATCCGGAAGCATTGACGCCGGCCGGGCACTGTTGAGCCGAACAGACGAAAGAGAACTTCAATGCACGCAATAGCTCTGAAAACAGCAGGCACCACAAGGTTCCACGGGGTCGGGGTCAACCCGGGTCGTGTCATCGCTACCGTCAAGCACATGCCGGAGCCGTTGGCGGAGCCTCAGGCCGGGGAGACTCTGCCGCCGGGAGCGGATCCCGCGGAGGTGATCGCGGATCTGAAGGCGGCTGCTCTGGCGGTGCATGATGAACTGAAGGATCGGGCGTCCCGGGCCCGGGAGGACGGCAAGGCCGTGCTGGAGGCCACGGCCCTGATGGCCAAGGACACCATGCTGCTCAAAGCTGCCGGGAAGCTGATCACCGCGGGTACCGGCGTAGAGCGTGCCGTCTGGGAGGCGGCCGAGGGCGTGGCCGCGCAGTTCAAGGCCCTGGGCGGGTACATGGCCGAGCGTGCCACGGACGTGCTGGACGTGCGTGCCCGCATCGTCGCGCAGCTGCGCGGGGTCCCCGCACCGGGCATCCCGACCTCCGAGACCCCGTTCATCCTGGTGGCCGAGGACCTGGCTCCCGCGGACACCGCCACCCTGGACACGACTGTGGTGCTCGCCCTCGCGACCTCCGGCGGCGGCCCCCAGTCCCACACCGCCATCATCGCCCGCTCCCTGGGTCTGCCTGCCGTGGTCGCAGCAGCGGGCCTGGAGGGCATCCCGGAAGGTGCCGAGGTGTACGTCGACGGTGCCGCCGGTCTAGTCGTGACCGAACTGGGTGAGGCGGAGCGCGAGGCGGCCGCGAAGTGGACGAACAGCGCCGCGACCCTGGCCTCCTTCGATGGCACGGGCACGACGGCGGACGGTCACCTGGTGCCGCTGCTTGCCAATGTGGGCAATGCGAAGGACGCCGTGGCCGCCGCGGAACTCGGCGCTCAGGGTGTGGGCCTGTTCCGCACGGAATTCTGCTTCCTGGAACGGGACACCGAGCCAACCGTGGACGAGCAGGCAGCCGCGTACCGGGCCGTGTTCGCAGCGTTCCCCGGGCAGAAGGTGGTGGTCCGGACCCTGGACGCCGGTGCGGACAAGCCCCTGCCGTTCCTCACCGACGCCACGGAGCCGAACCCCGCCCTGGGCGTGCGGGGCTACCGCACCGACTGGACACCCCGGGCGTGCTGGAGCGCCAGCTCTCCGCGATCGCGCAGGCAACCGCGGACACCGAAGCCGAGGTCTGGGTCATGGCTCCCATGATCGCCACCCGGCCGGAGGCCGAACACTTCGCCGGCCTGTGCGCTGCAGCAGGTTTGAAGATCCCGGGCGTCATGGTGGAGGTCCCTTCAGCGGCGCTGACCGCCGGCAGCGTGCTGCAGGAGGTGCAGTTCGCGTCCCTGGGCACCAACGACCTCACCCAGTACGCCATGGCCGCGGACCGCATGCTCGGCCCGCTCGCCGCACTCAACGATCCGTGGCAGCCGGCCGTACTGCGCCTGGTCCAGCTCACCGTGGAAGGCGCGAAGGCGGCCGGGGACAAGGCCGTGGGAGTCTGTGGTGCGTCCGCTGCGGACCCGGCCCTGGCCGTCGTCCTGGCCGGTCTGGGCGTGAACACCTTGTCCATGACGGCCCGGTCCTTGGCCGCTGTCGGCACGGTACTGAAGTCCGTGACCCTGGCGGAGGCGCAGGAACTCGCCACGCTGGCCGTGAACGCCGCCACCGCCGCTGAAGGCCGCGAGGCCGTGCGCTCCCGCCTGCCGATGCTCGCCGAACTGGGCCTGTGACACTTGGGACCAGTGAGCGTTGAAAACAGACCGTCGCTTTGTCGTCGAACGATGGGAATGCACCCAAGGACTGACCGTAAGCGTCTACCGCAAGGGAAGCCACATCCGGACCGGAACCGTCGACATGGCTGCTCCGACCGGGGAATGCGTATGGATCGCCTCCGATCCCTACGAAGGGCGGACGCTCATCCACCGGAGCGAGGGTTACATCCTCACCGTGGATGAACAACAGTCAGCGTTCCTCAACGGCCTGACGTAGCCGCCGAACAATATTCCATCCCCAATTGAAAACCTGACTCTTGAAGGAGAACTCCATGCCCGAACGAACAGCAGTCGTCGCCAGCACCTCCGGCCTGCACGCCCGCCCCGCCGCCCTCTTCGCCGAGGCCGCCGCCGAGCTGGACGTCGAGGTGACCATCGCCCTGGACGGCACTCCCGAGGATGAGGCCATGGACGCCTCGAGCATCCTGTCTCTCATGACTCTTGGAGCGGGCTACAGCGACATCGTGGTGCTGCGAGCTGAGGGCCCTGGAGCCGACGAGGCCCTGGACAAGCTCGCAGTCCTCATCGAAACCAATCTTGACGGAGAATCGCATCCCATCTGATTCAGCTCAATGCGAGGACAGCGGAAATCCCCGGTCGCATGCCGACTCGTTTTCGACAGAGGCTTGCACCGGGGACTTCGGCAATTACGCTACGCCAAGGCTTTCTGGATTGATCGTCCCGGCCCGGGCTGAAGGACCAGTTCAGAATTATCCACAGGTGCTCAATCCGAGCCACTCAGCGAGCTCCAGTAGCGGTAGCCTCATGCCCATGAGTTCTTCCCAGCCCGTCCAGCGACGGTTCCTGACCTTGGAAGACGTTGCTGAGATCCTGGGATTGAACCTCCCCACGATTCGCCGTCTCGTGCGCACCGGAGCCTTGAGAGCTTTGCAGATTCGTGGGCGCAAGGTCTGGCGCGTCGGCATCGACGACCTTGAGGACTACATCGCACGGATGTATGCCCAGACAGCGGCAGACATCGCCGCCGGCCTCATTGATCCTGAACCGGGGGAGTCCGGGTGAGCGAAGCCTTCCTTCCCAGCAAGCATGAGGAATGGCTGCTGACGTACCGGGCGGGGCTGTCGACCGAGCGCATCGCCACGGCAGCCAGGCCAACGTCCGTAGCGTTCGCAGGGTGATGGGGCACCTGCAGAAGCAGGATCCGCTTCTGCTGGCCCCGCACGAGACGAACAGCCCCGGTGCGGGCCCGAGAACGGCAATGCGTTCCAGCGGTGGAAGGCACGCTGGCAGGAGGCTCGCGACTTTGTCCTGGCGCATCAGCGGCTGCCCGTGACCAAAGCCGGGGGAGAGGAGGCCAGGTTGGCTTCGTGGTTCACCGTTCATCGCCAGAAAGCATCCCGCGGCCTTTTCGTGGAGGCCCAACTTGCTCTGCTGGACCAGATTCCCGGCTGGCGGAAAACTGCGTGAGCCCACAGCGAGGAACAGCGGTGGAATGCTCGGCTGGCTGAAGTCGCTGCGTTCTTTGCGGTCGCGCAGCGTCTGCGGAGCCTGCACGACCCCCAGGATGAGACCGAACGCGTGCTCAGCGTGTGGATCCACTCGCAACGCCAGGGCCTGAAGACGGGCTCACTTCCCAAAGACAAAGTGTTGCTGCTGGATGAATTGGTACCGGAGTGGCGTAAGGATCAGCGTCGGCGTGAGGCAAGGTCGCAAAGGGAGTGGGGTCCTCCGGGATGATCACGCAGGTGAGCCGATACTCGGACCGTGCCGGCCGACTCAAAGAAGACAGGCGTTGGTGAAAGCTTCAAGTGCGTCCGGTCTACGTACGTGATCTCGCCAGGGAGTATGAGTTGAGTGTCGTATCGGCCATGTAACCTGCTGGACATGAGTACTGAGCATCCTGAGGAAAACCCCGACGACGCATCGGTGACGGACGATTCGCCAGGGATTGACACTGAAGATGCTACGAGCGGATCTGAGGGGCAGAAGTGGGATCTCTTCACGATCCATTCGCTAAGGCCAGCGTTCGACCCTGCGAGCCATGAGCTGTACGTCCACTACCTCAAAGGCGAGCTCAACAGGCCCGCGCGCATGCCGAAGCGCCACGGTGAGGAGGGAGAGGTTGAAGAACTGCGGCCGTGCAACATCGCGCTGACCGGCAGCTACGGCTCGGGCAAAAGCAGCATCTTGAGCAAGGTCGTTGAAGACCTCAGCGATCGCGTGGTGAGTGTTTCGTTGTCCACGCTAGGAAGCGAGGAAGCCGCAACACGTGACGATCCGGCGAAGAACGACCCGTTGGCAACGCCCGCGATAACGAACGCCATCCAGAAGGAGATCGTCAAGCAACTCCTGTATCGCGAAAAGCCATCTAGCGTTCCTGGGTCTCGATATCGCCGGATCGAAGGCTTTCGGCGAGGCCGTGCATTTGGGTTTTCGGCCCTACTTGCCGCAGCTCTCACGGTGATTGCACTGTTGACCGGAGCGACTTCCAAGGTTCAGGCAATCTTCGATAACGCCTTGTGGCCCGCCATTCTTATCTATGCCGGTGTCTTCATCTTCGTGCTCGCGATGGCGCACGGGTTGCAGGCGCTCCTACACAACAGAGTGTGGATCGAGAAGCTCACGTCCGGACCGGCCTCCATCTCGCTCACCAATAATACGGGCAGCTTCTTCGACCAGTACCTCGACGAGATCGTGTACTTCTTCGAGGCGAATCCCTACGACGTCGTCGTCTTCGAGGACATTGACCGCTTCAACGACCCCTACATCTTCGAGACGCTGCGCGAGCTGAACACGTTGCTCAACAACTCGAAGCAGATCGCTCCCAAGCGACTTACGTTCGTGTACGCCATCAAAGACAGCATCTTTGAACAGCTTGGGAAGATTTCGATCAACGGCGTCAAGCTGACCGCGCAAGAGATTCAGCAACTGGCCGTTACTAACCGGACAAAATTCTTCGATGTTGTCATTCCGGTTGTTCCCTTTATTAGCCATCGTAATGCGCGCGACTTGATTGCAAAGGAGATGAAGTCGTCTGGCTTTGAGATCGGAAAGCCGCTTCTTGATATCTTGTCTGCTTATCTGGTGGACATGCGACTGATCAAGAACATCCACAACGAGTTTGGCATCTTCGCTCAAAAGATCCTCGCGACTGGTCACCTTGACGAGCTTCAGCCGCAACCGTTGTTCGCCATGATCGTCTACAAGAATCTCAGCATGACGGACTTCGAGAAGGTCAAAGAGGGTACGAGTCGACTCGACGACGTTTGGAGAGATTTTCGGAAGCTAGTCAACACGCGGATTGCTTCTGCGGAGCAAGAAGCCCGCCTTGCGCGCTCAAGGAAGGGAAAGCTTGAACTAGTCGAGTCTCGCGCAGAAATACTTGGTAATGGGCTCGAAGAGTATATGGACAGGTTGCTGCGATCCGCAGGTCAGTCCTTGGACAAGGCGAGCATCACGCTGTCGTCCTCCGTCACCTTGGCTCAGCTTCGTGAACCTGGCTTCTGGGAATCGTGGCTTGAGAACGAATCACTCACGCTCAAGCTCGAGTATCAAGTCGCTGTGCAGGTCCAATATAATCAAGGCCGTGTCAAGTTTCAGCTCAACATCACCTTAGATGACCTCCGCAAGGAACTCGACGATCCACTGAATCTCGAAGAATGGAAAACAGCAGATGCAAGAATGCTGCAGACCACCATCGAGGATTCCATTGATCTGAGGGAATTCCTAAAAACCGCGACAATGCAGCAACTTGCTGAGCGACACGACATCGTCCTCGAGACAGAGCATGGATTCGAGTCCTTCTCAGCTATTGCCGAGCGCCACCTCGGCAAAGGATTGACCTTTGACCTGATCAGGGCTGGCTACATCGACAGAAATTTCAGCCTTTACGTCTCCCTGTACTACGACGACACTGTGACAGCCCGAGCAAGGAACTTCATCCTTCATTCGGTTGACGCAGGCACGGTGGACATCAACGCCGAGATCGGAACCGGACCACAGATCGCAGCCATGCTTGACGAAGTTGGCGACGGGATCTTCAACGAGCGAAGCATTTACAACATCCAATTGCTCGACTACCTCCTAGCGAGCGAAGATGCGAGACTCGATCGCTCGATGCCGCTGATCGGCGGAGACCGCGAAGAAGATTTCGCGATACGAACTGCCTACTTCGCGAGCGGTCATGAGCAGGCGGCACTTGTCACACGCCTCACGCCAAGTTGGACAGGCATTCTCGAGTTCTTGGTCACCGACGAGTCTGTCGCTGAGGAAGAGCGATCCGAGCTTCTAGACATCGCCTTCTCAGCGTTGTCCGCCAAGCACCGATACTTGACGTCGCCGGTGGTCAGAGACTTCATTCAGTCGAACTATCTGAAGATGAAGGCCTTGGTCGGTGGACGCGAGGTCAACTCCTTGGAAATGGTGGTTGCAGTCCTGAAGGACGCGAGCGTTACGTTCGCTTCCCTCTCTTCCTTGTCGGTGGCACTCAGGCCCTCGGCCGTCGAGAACTCGCTGTATGAGTTGACCGAAGCGAACCTGACGGCAGCGATTGATGGCGAGACCAATCTCGCACTAGACAATCTTCGCTCGGCCAGCGAGAGCATCTTTGCATACGCGGCAGGCAATCTCTCGGCCTACCTAGAAATTCAAGCGAGCTCGGTGACAACTAGTCACACAATCGCGAGCTACAAAAATTTCACCGGTATCCTCAACAGTCTGGCGAATAGAGACCTGAATGACGTATTGAAAGTCGCTGAAAGGTCCTCGGGGGTCATCGTCAACAAGATCGCGAACCTGGACGAGAAGCTCTGGCCTATCGTCGCACAGACAGGAAAACTTGCGCCAAACTACAGCAATGTGGCGAGCTACATCGAAAAGGTGGGCAGCATCGACATGCACCTTGCCAGGACGCTGAAAGCCGCCGATGAAATCACCGAACTCGAATCAGTCGCCGAGTCGGACAAGATCAGCCTTGCGCTGACGCTGCTCACCACCAATCAGTTGAACTATGAAAAGCGGGTGCAACTTGCAGTGAGCCTCGGGCTCGAAGCCCCATTGTCCATAGCGGACATTAATCTTGCTGGCGAAGACGCGGGGATGGCTGGCGCAGTCTTAGCCGCAGGCCTGGTCGAGGATTCGGCAACAGCGTTCGAAGGGCTCGCCGCGGCTCCATGGCCAGTGAAGAGCTCTTACATTCAAGCATCAGAAGATTTTGTCGGCTACGTCAGATCGATCGATTTCTCTGCGGACGATTTTGCTTCCCTCGTGCAGGACAATTCCGTTTCGGATGACATCAAGGAAACCATAGTGCTCAATTTGAGTGACTTTGGATCGTCGACTGGACGAGTGGCTCTCGATGTGCTGGCCCGCCTCGCTTTGTCAAAAGCCCTCACAGTAGGCGCTGCGAATCTACTTGTAATGGCCTCTGCGGACGTTGACGCGAGCCCCATTGTGCAGCTGATCGCCCTCGAAATTGATTCGCTGGTTCTTGACGACGTGCTTGAAGTTCTACGCCTCATGCCGGAGAGATACCGAAAGCTGACTACAACCGGCGGTCACACGAAACTCCCGCTTACCAACGCAAACCTCAAACTAGCGGACCATTTGGTGGCTGTCCGTCAAGTGAGTAGTCGTGACCCCAACCCGACCGGTTCGGAGTTCAGAGTCAACCTCCGACGCGGCTAGGGCGCGCCCCGCCGCAGGGACAAGTACTAGCTTCAGAACTCCGTGACGGCCGCAGTAGGTGCGATCCCAGCCATCGGCTGTGTTCGGATCGAACGGCTGACCGGGCCATTCAACTTCGGCTGCTTCTTCGACCAGTTCCCTCATGCTGTCTGGGATCCTTCGGTGATGCGGCGCAGCATATTCGCCAGCAGAATCACTGAGTCTGCGGACACGCCTGCGTAGCGACGGTTTATCGTCGCGCCATGTTTGACGCCCTGAGCTTGTTCGATTGCCGCACGCACGAGTTTCCGGAGCGCAGCATTCTCGGATCCGGCAAGATCGACCTCGATCACTCGTTCCAAGCGGTTCTTCGTGCTGGCTACCGGAGGCTCTTCCTCACCGTCGAACAAGTGCCGATCCCGAACGTACGCAGCCTCAGAAAGGCGTTCCAGGATGATCACGCAGTCATTGCCCACATTCCGGTAGTCCTGCTCAGTTCTTGCGTTCTGGAAGTGCCGCCGGAGTTCCGTGATCTCTTCGTCTACCCGGGTCCAACCGGTGCGAGGGTGCGACGTTACAGGATCGGCGAGAGTCGACGCGACGGTACCGACCTCCAGATCAGCGAGCTGTTCGTGCAAAGGATCGAATAGCTCCGAGAGCATCTGCCGACGTGCCTGCCAGGAATTGGAGCCGTTGTTGTTTTTCCAGTAGCTGTAGAACCCATCGAAATCAAAGAACGGGGGTCGGAAGTCGACGCCCAAGCGCTTCAATACCGCCCTTAGGGCAGCCATTACGGCGCGGGACTCATGAACCGAGATCCTGGGATTATTCTCAGTGCCGCGATTTCGATACTCGTCATGGACGAGTCTGGCCAAGGGGACGGCGATTTCGACATCAGTAGCAGATTTAAGTGGTCCTGCGTGGACTCGCTCTATGAGGTCGGTGTTTAGCGCCTCCTGTTGACGGGCCCAAACATCAGCGGCCTCTGCCTCTTCGAAAAAGTCGTTCTCTCGCATCCTGAGAGTCTAAAACCACCTTGAGCAAAGTACGGCTGGGACTCGACAACCAGCGGAGATTCTGCGTCTCAAGTACCCACCTCCTAACTTAACAATGAGCGGCGCAAATTGCAGCCTCATTCTTGGCGGCCTGGTGCTCCTCGCGAGGAGCTTTCGGCTTGCCAGGGTAGTGGCGGCAATCGTGGCCCTGGGGGGATTGGCGGCTTTTGTCATGATGGTGGGGCCGGACGCGAGCGTCATGAGGGCGGCGGTCATGGGTGCTATCGGCCTGAGCGCGCTGAGTGCCGGGAGGCAGGGGAGGAGCCTGGGCTTTCTCTGCCTTGCCGTGACTGGCCTACTCATCCTGGACCCCTCACTTGGCACGAGCATCGGATTTCTCCTGTCGGTCCTGGCCACGCTGGGAATTGTCCTCTTGGCACGGCCCATCGCATCCTGGGCTCCAGCGTCGGTGCCTTCCTGGCTAGCCTCCGCTGTTGCCGTCCCCTTGGCCGCGCAGCTCCTGTGCGGCCCGGTGATCGTGGCCTTGCAACCGCAGTTCTCCAGCTACTCATTGCTGGCGAATATCGCAGTTGCTCCGTTTGTCGCACCCGTGACGATCTTGGGAACCATTGCGGTTCCCCTCGTTGGTTTACTTCCGTGGCTTGCAATTGTTCCGATAGCCGTTGCCGGGGCCAGCGCGGCAATGGTGGCGGCAATCGCGAGGTTTTTCGCAGGACTTCCGGGGGCGGCGCTGCCGTGGCCGGAAGGTCCCACGGGAATCGCCACCATGATTCTGTGGTCCGTCGTCACCATCCTGATGGTGTGGCTGGTCCTGCATCCGGTCTGGGCGGGCTCCGCCGTACTGTCGCTGCACCGCCACTTCGTATTCCTTATAGCCGCCGGGGAATTGACTGTCCGTCGCCGCTGGACCGATGGCCATTCCGCTGGCTCGCCGCCGCCTGGTATGCGGGTCGCAGGATTGAGGAACACCGCCCGGGACGCTGCACGTGGGAGACTGGGACCAAAGCAAAACCCTTCTGGAAGGAAGCAACATTGGCTGCTGGCCAAGTCTCCAAGGCCAAAACCTCCGCGGCGAACACCGCCAGCTGGCGGGACGTTACCCCGTCGGCGGTAGTGCTCATCACCGGCCCTGAGGAGTACCTCGGAATCCGGGCCATGGATCGGATCCGCTCGCAGGTGCGGGCAGCGGCACCGGAAGTGGAAATCAGCAGACTCAATGCCGGCAGCTACGAGTCCGGTTCGCTCGCAATGGCGGTCACGCCGTCACTGTTCGATGAGGCAAAACTCATCGAGATCGAGGGCCTCGAATCGATGACCGATGCCTTCCTCGCCGATGCCTTGAAATACGTAGCCCAACCGGAAAGCGACGTCGTGTTGGTCCTTCGCCACGGTGGCGGGGTGCGCGGAAAGAAGCTCCTGGACGCCATCAAGTCCTCGGGATGGCCGGTGGTTGACTGCCAGCCCTTGAAAAAGGACGCCGAGAAAACAGCTTTCGTCGTCTCGGAATTCAAGGCAGGCGGGCGCCGCATCGAAGCGGAAGCTGTCCAGGCCCTCGTCAATGCAGTCGGCGCCAGCCTCTCGGAGCTCGCTGCCGCCTGCAACCAGCTCATCGCGGACGCAACTACCGCGGTCGACGCCGCCACAGTGGAGCGCTACTATGGCGGCCGCGTGGAAGCCACCGCATTCAAGGTTGCGGACGCCGCCATGGCCGGCAACGGGCCCCAGGCCCTGTCCAGCCTCCGGCATGCCCTCGCCACCGGGGTTGACCCGGTGCCGCTGGTGGCCGCCCTCGCCGCGAAGCTCCGCACCCTGGCCAAGGTAGCCGGAGCCCAGGGATCGTCGGCACAGATCGCCAAACAGCTTGGCATGCAGCCATGGCTCGTGGAACAGGCCCAGCGTGACGTTCGCCGTTGGACTCCCGATGGCCTGGTCCGTTCCATCCAGGTCACGGCTGAAGCGGATGCCCAGGTAAAGGGCCTCTCGCGGGATCCCGTGTACGCGGTAGAGCACGCCGTCACGGTCATCGCCAACGCGGCCCGCGGCCGCTAGAGGGCTGGTGCCCGGCCGCTAGCCAACTCAGCCCGGCGCCGCAAGTTTCGTCCCCACGTACATCCCGCCAGTCCACAAGAAAGTCAACGGCGTGCCGCGACGCGCTCTGCGTGTCACCAGTGCACAAAGAGGCGGCCGGCTGGTACTCAATTTCGGGGCAACCACTACTCAATTTCTGGCAATGACCACTCAAATTCAAGCCAACGGCCACCGATGGGGCTTTTTTGACCTTAGTCTTCGTCGTGGGGGAGTCCTTCCTCCGGATGGCGCGCCCGATGTGTCAGCCCGCTGAGATGCCGGACGTGTGACTTTGCTTTGGGGACAAGGCCGAGTCGGTTGCCGAGCAAGCCATCTTGGTCGGCAATGCCATCAGCCACTTTCCATCTGTGACTACGAAAGTCACCGCATGAAAGGAGCATTCATGTCTATCTTGGGCGGCGATGGCTGCAGCCGTCGTGGCGTCCTTCGGTATTGGAGCTGCAGTGGCCGGGCTAATTTTTGGTCTGGCCAGGAAGTGGGCCCTGAAGCAGTTCGTTGCCTGGTAAACCGCTAACACTTAAGTACCAGCCCATGAGGGGGCCACAATGAACTCACCTAACGTCACCCACAGGCGTCCTAGTGTATTCGCTGTGGTCCTCTCCGGGTGTAAGGCAACCTTCACTAACGATTTTCGGCGACGGTCCCATCGACTCCAGGACCTTCTGACGAGTTTAGGCTTTTCATCGCACGCCAGCGCAATTAACAATGCACTAATATTTGGGCATTTGTTGACAATACTAGTCGTCGGTGTCGGAATAGTGTGGACGCCTCAGCCGACTGGGTTAACCACATTGGGAATTCCTCTCCGCACTCCCGACATAGTGAGCATCGTGGCGGTGGTGTTGGCAATGGCACTTTTACAGACCAGGCGCCGCTACAGGAAAACCCATCGTTGTTGGAACACCGTGTCAGCACCCTTGGGGGTTGGGATGCGCGCGGGTTTGGTCCTTACGGATCTGGGTCTTGCCAGCATGCTCATCGTTCAGAACCTGCGGTGGCACAATGTCAATAACCTATTAGCCGCCGGGGCCCTCGTAATCTCATCATTTCTTGTCGTGGCACCCCTGAAGAGAGCGGCAATCCGGGTGCTCGTTGTTTTAATTGTTGCCTTCTCGGCGTGGAGCCTAATTCTTCTCTTTACGAATGTACCGTCGTTTGATCTGGTTGAAATCTTCGGCTCCAGATCGGTTTACAAGTTGTTGTTGATCCTGGCTGGTACAGTCCTTACGGCCGTGTCCACCCCTGCCCTCTACCGGGCCACCGCTCATCCTCGCGCCCGACGTAGCCGAGGGTTGATGGCTGATTTATCAAATAAGGCAGCATGCATTTTCCTCTTGTCAAGCTTGGCCTTGTCGGTCATGGAAATGACACCGTGGCCGTGGACGGCGCCGTTTATTTCCCTTGCTGTCTTCTTCTCGGGTTTAGTACTGTATCGATCATCTTTCGTACGGATCTCTTCGCCTGAAACCTTGGGCTTTGCCCTGTTCCTAGTAAGGCTTAGACCATCCTGGGTAAGGCCGCTCATTATCCGCAGCCTGGTAACTGCGTTCGTAGTGACTGCGCCATTGACCTTTGTGTTATCTGTATTCTTCCTTTTAGGAAAGTACACCCAGGCGGCGGTCTTGCTTGTTGCTCTTGCCGCTCTCGAGATAAGCATCGACGCCTTGATCGTCCAGCGTCGGACGGCCGTTATGCCGGCCTCGTACATCGCGAAGTTGGCGCAGAAATCCAAGGCCGGATTAGGCGCAGCACTTTGCGCTGGCCTCGCAGTTGTGTTCTCAGGCATTCTGGGCACCGCTGCACCGCAAGCTACAAACGGTCCTTGGCTTGGCATCGCGTCTGGCGGACTGACTCTCGTGGCTGTGCTCTTGGCCGCCCTTGTTCTCAACGACGCGCCTGCATGGCTGTGTGAACTATCTGCCACCGAAACGGAGGACACCTGAAATCTCTGGCGACTGTCGATCATGCCTTTGGATCCCACGTCATTTTTGACGGAGCCGCTGTAGATCTTCCGGACTGCGGCGTTGTTGCGCTTCGAGGGCCGAATGGATGCGGCAAAACGACCCTACTCAAGCTCCTCGGCGGCATGATCTCGACGTCGTGCACGGAAATCGAGCGGTGGAGAAAGGACTTCACGGCGGTCTATCTAGACACGGACTTTCTTACCCTCGACTACCTCACGGTCGAAGAACACTTGGATATGGTCAGGCCGCTGACTGGCCCGTCGGAGATGCCGGAACATGAAGGACATCATCTTCTGACGGAACAGATGATGCCAACCAAGGTCGCAGACCTATCCCTCGGACAGCGCCAGCGACTTGTTCTGACAGTAGCTTTGGCACTCAAGAACGTCGGTGTCCTACTTCTCGACGAGCCTCTCAACGGATTGGACCAGCAAGCCTCTTTAGTCGCACGCCAGTCAATCCTCGCCGTAGGAAGAAGCCGACTGGTCCTCGTGGCTACCCACGAGGATGACCACTGGACCGACTACGATCTCGCGATCCGCCAAAAGGATACGGTGGAACTGCGCCCAACAGGAGCGCGAAAATGAGCAGTCGTCTCAACAATAGGTTTCGCACTCCTTTCAAAGCCTTGCGTTCCCACTTCCCATATCTCGGCACCGATTCCTTGAAAATTCTGATCGCCATAGCCTGCGGGATAGGTTTTGCTTCTCTCTTCACCTGGGGCAGTAGCAGTGACGTGACCTCGATTAGCGCGCCAGGAATACTTCTGCACAACGCTTCCTTGGCTGTTCTCGCTCTTTTCCTGACCCACTACGGTGCGATCGTCATGATGATCCTCAACGGCTTTTGGCTCGGGATGGGCCTGGTTGCCAGTACCGCGGCTGTTGGCCTTCACCAGACCGTTGCGCTCACCGCGGTCCACGTTCCCCTCGAGATCGTAGCGTGGACACTCACAATCCAAGGGGCACGTCTATTCTGGCCAACACTTCTCGGAACGGTCAGAGGCGAACACAGTTGGCATCGCATGGCTCAGAAAATGCGCAAAATCGTCACCGCCCCCGCCACCTTCTACATCCTGGCGGCCCTTGCCGAATGGGCCGAACAAGCACTACTCACTACTTGAAAGGTAAGTCATGACCTCCACGAGCCCAAAGACGTCCGATCAGCCCACGCGGCAGAGTCTGAAGAAAGCCAATCCAGTCTGGATCATCTGCCTCCTGCTCGCATACACTGCTGCTGCCCAATTCGCGGTGCGATTGGGCATTGAACGACTAGTTACAGAAAATGCCGAAGTCAACCAGTTTTCGAGCCAAGAAGTGCTCCTCACCTTCCTTCGCGTGGGCGTCATTGTCTGGAGTGTCCTGGCATCGTTTCTGCAAGCCCTCATACTGAGGCTTATCTACAAGGGCATCGTCAAGGGGCATGGCCCCACCCTTGGAACCAGCTGGTTTTGGGTTCTTCTAGGTCAAATCCCGTTCATGGCCACAGTCCTGATCATGGGACTGTTTCTGCAGCCCGAAGCGATCGGTCTGCTCGGTCAAGCCTGGGTGCGTATCCTGTTCGGCACCATCGCGGCGGCCATCTACGTTGCAGCTGCCAAGAGAATATTTGATGCCACGAACGGGCGCCTTGCGATTCTCTTCGTCATCGTCGCCACCGTAAACTCGGTCCTGCTCGTCTCAGGTAGCTCCGCCTTAAATACCTGAGGCCGGCACCCAGGGGTGCCGGCCTCACGTTCAGCTCAGTCGAACTGGATAAACCTTAGAGTGCGCTGACCTTTTTGGAGATCGCCGACTTGCGGTTCGCAGCGTTGTTCTTGTGAATAACGCCCTTGCTGACAGCCTTATCCAGCTTACGGCTAGCAGCAACAAGAGCCTTTGCAGCGGCATCCTTGTCCGTGGACTCAACGGCGGTGGCAACGGCGCGGATGGCCGTCTTCAGCTCAGACTTGACGGCGTTGTTACGCAGGCGAGCCTTCTCGTTGGTGAGGATGCGCTTCTTCTGGGACTTGATATTAGCCACGTGTGTGAACTCTCTTTTTAATGCGGAAAATGGTCTAGAGGGTTTTCAGGTTGGCCATCGACTGAGCGGCGTGGGGATGCCTATGGCAGCCAACCATGAGTGGCCGTCGACCTGCACGGACACACAGCCATAAATATTATCAGACTCGACGCTTTTCCGGGGATTTCGCGTCTATGCCGAGTCGTGTTGCCCGTTGAGCCGGCGCGCCACAAGTTGGAAAGTGCGTTTGTCGAGCACGGCACCCTCCCGCCGGACGTCCGCCGGATTGACGCGAACCACCCGGTCTACCTTGACCTCGCTCGGCCGGCCTTGGGGGTCCCAGGAACCGGTGCCGATGTCGACGTAGCCATCTGAACGGCGGCCGTTGTCGTGGTCTTTGCTGGTCAGCATCAGCCCCAGCAGCCACGCGCCGTCGTGCCCTATCAAAAGGACCGGCCGGTCCTTGCCTTGGGAATAATCCTCCTCGTACGGAACCCAGGACCACACGATCTCTCCCGGGTCCGGTTTGCCGTCGGGATTGGGGGAGTACCGCGGCGACACCGCGCCCCGGAAGTCGCCCGGATACGGGCGGGAAAGCTGCCCGACGTCGGTGCTCGCGTTCCGTGTCCGGTTCGACTTCGCCGCGGCCCCGCCTTTCGGGGATCGGCGAGGGGGTGCGCCGGCCGGAGGTCCGATGATCCGTCGAAGGTAGCCCAGGGAGCCTTTGAGGAGTCTGCCAAGCAAGTGTGTGTCCGCTGCCATGGAACCACCGTACTTTCCCTTGCCATGCCAGTGCACAACCGGCGCCGGGTTCATGGGAGACTATTAGTTCAGATATGCGGCATCGGCCGGGATGGTCCAGACCAGTCCGGAGTCCGGCCGTGTGAGTATCGACAGTAAGGACCCTGCGTGTCTCCCATGGCCCGCACCGCACCGGTGCCCGCCGCGACAGATCCGGCCATCATCCGGAACTTCTGCATCATTGCCCACATCGACCACGGTAAATCCACCTTGGCCGACCGCATGTTGCAGTACACCGGCGTCGTTAAGTCCCGCGACATGAAGGCCCAGTATCTGGACCGCATGGATATCGAACGCGAACGTGGCATCACCATCAAGTCCCAGGCTGTCCGCATGCCCTGGGAACTTGACGGCACCAGCTACGCCCTGAACATGATCGATACTCCCGGCCACGTTGACTTCACCTATGAGGTTTCCCGTTCCCTCGCGGCCTGTGAAGGCGCAGTCCTCTTGGTGGATGCCGCTCAAGGCATCGAGGCCCAAACCCTGGCCAACCTCTACCTGGCGATGGAAAACAACCTCACGATCATTCCGGTGCTCAACAAGATCGACCTCCCGGCCGCCCAGCCCGAAAAGTACGCCGCGGAACTCGCGAACCTGATCGGCGGCGACCCCGAGGACGTGCTTCGCGTATCCGGCAAGACCGGCGTGGGCGTGGAGGCCCTGCTGGACAAGATCGTCCGCGATCTTCCGGCTCCTGTCGGCGACCCGGACGCTCCGGCCCGAGCCATGATCTTCGACTCCGTGTACGACACCTACCGCGGCGTGGTTACCTACGTCCGTGTCGTGGACGGCATGCTGCACCCGCGCGAGCGGATCCAGATGATGTCCACCCGTGCCACCCACGAGCTCCTGGAAATCGGTGTCAGCTCTCCGGAGCCCACGCCTTCCAAGGGCCTGGGCGTCGGCGAAGTAGGCTACTTGATCACCGGCGTGAAGGACGTCCGCCAGTCAAAGGTCGGCGATACCGTGACCAACCTGGCCAAGCCCGCTTCGCAATCCCTCGCCGGTTACGCCGATGCCAAGCCCATGGTCTTCTCCGGCTTGTATCCCTTGGACGGCACGGACTATCCCGTGCTCCGGGATGCCCTCGAGAAGCTCATGCTCAACGACGCAGCACTCGTCTACGAACCTGAGACGTCTGCCGCCCTGGGCTTCGGTTTCCGCGTGGGCTTCCTTGGCCTGCTGCACTTGGAAATCACCCGTGAACGCCTCGAGCGCGAGTACAACCTCGACCTCATCTCCACCGCTCCCAACGTTGAGTACGAGGTCACGCTGGAGGACAAGCGGGTCATCCACGTCACCAACCCCAGCGAGTACCCCACGGGCAAGATCTCGGAGGTTCGCGAACCGATGGTGTCCGCCACCATCCTGGCGCCCAATGAGTTTGTGGGCGCCATCATGGAGCTGTGCCAGAGCCGCCGCGGCGTCATGGGCGGCATGGACTACCTCTCCGAAGACCGCGTGGAAATCCGCTACCGCTTGCCGCTGGCCGAAATCGTCTTCGACTTCTTCGACATCCTCAAGTCCAAGACCCGAGGCTACGGTTCGCTGGACTGGAAGGCCGACGGCGAGCAGGTCGCCGACCTGGTCAAGGTGGACATCATGCTCCAGGGTGAGCAGGTTGACGCTTTCAGCGCCATCACCCACCGTGACAAGGCCTACGCCTACGGGGTCATGATGACTGGCAAGCTGCGCGAGCTCATTCCCCGCCAGCAGTTCGAGGTGCCCATCCAGGCCGCTATCGGCTCGCGGATCATTGCCCGCGAGAGCATCCGCGCCATCCGCAAGGACGTCCTTGCCAAGTGCTACGGCGGTGACATCACCCGTAAGCGCAAACTTCTGGAAAAGCAGAAGGAAGGCAAGAAGCGCATGAAGATGGTGGGCCGCGTGGAAGTTCCACAGGAAGCGTTCATCGCAGCCCTGACCACCGACGAATCCAAGGACAAGGCCAAGAAGTAATGCGGCTTTTCGCCCGGGACACCACGGGACAGGCGCGCACTGTAGCGGTGCGCGCAGGACGGGCACGAGGGGAAATCCGTGCCTAGCGTTCTTCCCCTCGGGGATCCGGCACCTGCGGACGGACTCTTGCCGCCGCAGGTGCTCGACGGCGTCGATTCACGAAAGTTTGGACTGTACGTCCACATACCTTTCTGTGCCGTCCGTTGCGGATACTGCGATTTCAACACGTACACAGCCACTGAGCTTGGCGGCGGCGCCTCCCAGGACGCCTACGCGTCCACTGCCATTTCGGAAGTGGAGTTCGCCGTCCGGGCCATGGAAGCCTCCGGGCTGCCGCAACGGCCCCTGAGCACGGTGTTCTTCGGCGGCGGGACGCCGACCCTCCTGCCTGCTGAAGACCTCGCGCGGATCCTGACGGCCGCCGTCGGGCACTGGGGACTGGAAGCCGGGGCCGAAGTCACCACTGAGGCGAATCCGGACTCTGTGACGCCGGAGTCCCTCCAGCTGCTCGCGGATGCCGGCTTTACGCGGATTTCCTTCGGCATGCAGTCGGCGGTCCCTCACGTACTCAAGGTCCTGGACCGTACACACACTCCCAGCCGGGTCCCCTTGGTGGTCCAATGGGCGCGCGACGCCGGCCTCGCCGTGAGCCTCGACCTCATCTACGGCACTCCCGGCGAGTCCATGGCTGATTGGCGGACCTCCCTGGAGACAGCGTTGTCCTACGGTCCGGACCACATCAGCGCCTATGCGCTGATCGTTGAAGAAGGCACGAAGCTGGCGGCACAGATCCGGCGCGGAGAAGTTCCCGGCATCGACGACGACGATCACGCCGCCAAATACGAACTCGCCGATCAGCTGATCAGCGCCGCCGGTCTGGACTGGTACGAGGTCAGCAATTGGTCCCGCACTCCCGAACAGGCGTGCAAACACAACCTAGCCTATTGGCGGGGAGACGATTGGTGGGGCATCGGACCCGGTGCGCATTCCCACATGGGCGGCGTCCGCTGGTGGAACGTCAAACACCCCACGGCCTATGCCAACAGGCTCGGCAGCGGGGTGTCTCCGGCCGCTGGACGTGAAACGCTCGACGCCGGTACCCGGGAAGTGGAACGCATCATGCTGGAGGCTCGGCTCGGCACCGGGCTTCAAGTCGACGCGCTCGACAAGGTGGGCCGCCACGCCGTCGCAGGCCTCATTGCCGACAGCCTGGTTGAGCCTGGTGCGGCCTTCCAAGGACGGCTGGTCCTGACTCTCAAGGGCCGGCTACTCGCAGACGCCGTGGTCCGCCGGATCCTTCCGGACTAGCGCGAGGTGCGGGAGTTACGTACGGACCCGCGAAGACCGGCTACTTGATCCAGCGCAGGTTGAAGCGGTAGCGGTGCGGCTGTCCGTGGTTGACGCGGATTCCGGCTGACACCGAGAAGCATGTCACGGCGACCCAGATTGCGGTGGCAAGGACAGCGAACAGGTTTCCGACGACCGGGAGCAAGACAAGGACGTTGGCGAGCACTGCGGCAATCGTCGGAGGCAAGGTGAAGTTGAGCGCTTCCTTGGACTCCTGTGCCGTGAAGGGGCCGCGTTCGCGGAAGATCAGGTAGATCAGAAGCGAAGGAACGCAGCCAAGGATCCCGCCGAAATGTGCCAGTGTTGCCCACTGCCGGTCTTCCGAGGCGGTCAAGGGCAGCGCGTTGGCAGGAACGCCGTGGTACTGGGACTGGCCCGAGGTGCCATCCCGATCGTCAGGAGCGTTGTCTGCCACAGTATCTTCCTTCGAGTATCAATCGGTGCAGTGTTGCTGTCCCAGAATACTTGCTCGGCACGCGATCAGCCGACCAACTCCTCTGCCCGGGGCGCGCAATCGTCACGGAACAGTCAGGAAATCGATCACTTCTTCCACGCGGCCCAGCAAAGAGGGCTCCAAGTCGGCGTAGCTGTGGACGGCGCCAAGAAGCTTTTGCCAACCCAGCCCTACATCTTCGGCCGTCTCATGCGGCCAGCCGAACGACCTCAGGATGCCGGTCTTCCAATCCGTGCCACGCGCGATGGTTGGCCATTGTTCGATCCCCAACACCTTGGGCCGGATTGCCTGCCAGACATCCACGTAGGGATGTCCCACGATCAGGACGTTTCCCGCGGCGCCCGGCAGTGTCATGGCGTCGGCAGCAATCCGCGACTCCTTCGAATCCGGTACCAAGTGGTCCACGAGGATTCCGAGCCGGCGCCCCGGGCCGGGGGAGAACCCGGCAATGGCCGCTTTGAGATCGTCCACGCCGTGCAAGGGCTCGACGACGATGCCCTCCACCCGAAGATCATCTCCCCACACCTTTTCCACGAGTTCGGCGTCGTGCTTGCCTTCCACCCAGATCCGGCTCGCCTTGGCGACTTGGGCCCGCTGCCCGGCGACGCGGACGGATCCCGATGCCGTCCTGCCTGCTTGCGCCGCGGCATTTGCGGCCGTGGCGCGTGGAGCCGGCGGCACGAGCTTCACCGCTTGTCCCTCCAGGAGGAATCCAAATCCGAGCCGGAACGATTTGGCCTTTCCCCGCCGATCCTCAAGCACCACAATGTGCATGCCTCCGGACTTCTCCACCCTGGTCACGGCCCCGACCCAACCGGACTGCACATCCTCGAGAACCATCCCGCGTTCAACGGGCACCTCAGGCAGTTGCCGTTTGGCAGGCGAGGAGAGGTCTTGCGGGCCCCAATTGTCGTAAGACACGGTCTTCACACCACTTTGCGCTAGGGGGATCGTTGACGGTCCGTGGCATTACCCACGGCCGCGCGGGAATCATGTTCGCCGCGAGCGGTACCAATGCTAACAACGAGGTGGCTCATACTAGACTTGTTAGCACTTGGGCATGTTGAGTGCTAATTATTTAAATGTTGATTGGAGGTGGGCAGTGAGCGAACCACGCAAGCTTGAAGTGTTACGCGCCATCGTGGAGGACTACGTTCACTCCCGCGAGCCCGTCGGCTCCAAAGCCTTGGTCGAACGGCACCATTTGGGAGTGTCGAGCGCCACCATCCGCAATGACATGGCACTTCTGGAAGAAGAAGGCCTCATTGCCGCACCGCACACGAGTGCCGGCCGCATTCCCACGGACAAGGGCTACCGCCTGTTCGTCGACCGCATCTCCGAGGTCAAGCCGCTTTCGGCTGCCGAGCGCCGGGCCATCCATTCCTTGCTTGAGGGACCCGACGACGTTGAGGACATCCTTGAGCGCACCGTCCGGCTCCTCTCCCAACTGACCAACCAGGTCGCCGTCGTCCAGTACCCGCACCTGAGCCGCGCACGCGTCCGGCACATTGAGTTTGTCCTTTTGGCACCGCGCCAGGTCCTGGTGGTGTTGATCGCCGATTCGGGCAAAGTGGAACAGGGCGTTGTGCACGCAGCGACGGACGCCACCGACGAAGAGCTCATGGCCTTGCGCGCGCGGTTCCTTGGAAGCATTGCCGGCTCCCAGCTCGACCTCATGCCGCAAGTCCTGCCCTCGGTGGTTGCCCTGTGCCCGCCGACGCTTCGCAACCTTGCAGGCGCCCTTGCCCACGGCCTGGAAAGGCTTGCCGAACGGAGCCGCGACGAGCGCATGGTCATGGCAGGCACGGCAAACCTGGCCCGCTCCAACGTGGACTTCCCGCTGAGCATCGGTCCGGTCCTCGAAGCACTCGAGGAGCAGGTGGTCATGTTGCGGCTGTTGTCGGATATGGCGGAAGACCCCCGCGGCGTCACGGTGAGCATCGGCCGCGAAAACCCTTATGACGGCCTCTCGGAGGCTTCGGTGGTTGCCACGGGCTACGGTCCGGGCAGCAGCGCCAAGATCGGCATTCTTGGACCCACCCGCATGGACTACCCCAACACCATGGCGGCCGTCCGTGCCGTCGCACGCTACCTTTCCCGCATTCTGGGCGGCTGACAGCCTCGGCTGGAAGGCGCCTCGCAAGAAACGCAGTGGAACCGTAAACAAGGAAGAGATACCGACTTTGAGCAGTCACTATGACGTTCTGGGCGTCTCGCCGGAAGCAACCGGCGAGGAGATCAAAAAGGCCTACCGCAAACTCGCACGTAAGCTGCACCCCGATGTGAACCCCGGGGCCGGCGCAGCCGAGGAATTCAAGGCGGTGACCCACGCTTACGAGGTCCTCTCCGACCCCCAGAAGCGCCGCGTCTACGACGCCACTGGCAACGAGAACGGGACCGACAACGGTTTCGGCGGAGGATACGCGGGCCAGGGATTCGCATTCCAGGACATCTTCGATACCTTCTTCGGCGGAGGAGGTGGCGGCATGCAGGGCCCCGCATCACGTATGCGCCGCGGGCAGGACGCCCTGATCAGCGTTCGCATCGACTTGCGTGAGGCCGTTTTTGGTGTCAACAAGAAGCTTGAGGTGGACACCGCTGTCATCTGTCCCACGTGCGAAGGCTCATGCTGCCGTCCGGGCACCCACCCGGAGCGCTGCGACATCTGTGGCGGCTCGGGCCAGGTCCAGCGGGCTGTGCGCTCGATCCTCGGCCAGGTCATGACAGCCGCACCGTGTGGATCGTGCGAAGGTTTCGGCTCGATCATCAAGGATCCTTGCAATGAGTGCAACGGCCAGGGCCGCGTCCGCAGCCGCCGTTCACTGACCGTCAAAGTGCCTGGCGGCGTCGCTACCGGGACACGCATCCAGCTGTCGTCGCAAGGCGAAGCAGGTCCCGCGGGCGGTCCTCCCGGTGACCTCTACGTGGAGATCCGGGTCAACAGTGACTCCACCTACATCCGCGAAGGCGACGACCTTCACGCCACGCTGAGCGTTCCGATGACTGCCGCGGCACTGGGTACCGAGCTGCAGCTTGAGACTTTCGACGGGCTCCAGGAGATTGACGTCAAGTCCGGCACGCAGTCCGGCGAAGTCATCACCCTGCGTGGACTCGGCGTCACCCATCTCCGCGGCTATGGCAGGGGAGACCTCAAGGTGCACCTGCACGTTGAGACGCCCGGCAAGCTCGACGCCGCACAGGAAGACCTGCTTCGCCAACTGGCGAAATTGCGCGGAGAGCAGTTCACTGAGGGCAAGCTTGTGGCCAGCGGCGGTATGTTCGCGAAGCTGCGGGACAAGCTCGGTAACCTATAGCGGTGAGCAACCCCGTATTCTTCACAGCAGCCGGAACGCTTGACGGGCTCGGCCCTGGAGACACTTTCGTGCTCGACGGCGCCGAAGCCAGGCACGCTGTCACCGTCAAGCGCCTGGAAATCGGCGAAGCCGTCGATATTGCCGACGGTGCCGGAAAACGGCTCACGGGCACCGTGACCGAATCCGGGCAGGGAACCTTGACGGTCCTTGCCACCGCTGTCCAGGAGGAGTACCAACCAACCGTACGGCTCGTGTTGATCCAGGCCCTCGCGAAGGGCGACCGTGACGAACTTGCTGTCGAGACGGCAACGGAACTCGGGATCGACGCCGTCGTGCCCTGGCAGGCGGAGCGTTCCATCGTCCGTTGGAAGGGTGAGCGGGCCGCCAAAGCCCACGCGAAGTGGCAGTCCGTCGCCACGGCAGCCGCCAAGCAGGCGCGGCGCGCCTGGATTCCCGAGGTGCGTGCCGCCGTCGACGGCTCCGGCCTGGCTGCGGCGGTTGCCGCGTCTGACTTGGCGATCATCCTGCATGAGGACGCGAAACGTCCGCTGCGGGATGTCCTGGAGAAGTGGCAGGCCGAGGTTTCCGACGCGGATACCGGAGCGGGTCGGGAAGTCCTGCTCATCGTCGGCCCGGAGGGTGGCATTTCACCGCGCGAAGTGACGAAGCTCAGCGACGTTGGCGCGGTCACCGCGCTCTTGGGCCACCACGTGCTTCGCTCGTCGACGGCGGGACCCGCCGCCGTCGTGCTGGCCAGTGACATTCTGGGGCGCTGGTAGCCTGCAGCGCCCGTCCTGGATCAGCGCACGTCCTCAGCGAACGCTGAAAGCGCGCGTATCCGTCGCGACGTCGGCGTCGTTGGGTCCTACCAAGGAAACCCGCAATTCATAGCGGCCCGCTCCGAGCCCCACTGTGAGGTTGAAGGCTCCACCTTGTCCGGGAACGGTAGAAGCAGTGGTCTGCCCAGCGAGGTAGGAGGACTTGTCGCCGTTTGAGTTCTCGCGGAGGATTTGCCAATGCAGTTTCTTCGAGGGGTCCGTGCTCCGGCCGTTGAACTTGACGGGACCGGCAGGCAAGGTCAGATCCTCTTGCGGGTCGATGATCCACACCGGCGCCACCATGGATGCGTCGCGGACCATCGGATCGCCCAGTTTGACCTGCCCGAATGCCATGTAGTCCGTGTGCCCGTCCACCAGGATGGTCACCTTGATCTGCTGTCCTGAATCGATCAGCCCTGAACTCGCGGCCGCTGCGGTGGCCGTATAGACGAGTTCCTGGACCGCCCGCTGTGCCATCCCGGCGTCGAGATTGGAATTGAACGCGTCACGGGAAACATCGACAGTGACGACGTTCTTACCGGAAATCGAGGTCGCCAGGCTGCCTGGGTTCTGCCACGGCGTGAAGAAATCGTGATCCAACGGCTTCTGGGACATCATGATCCGCAGGGCCGTGGTGATGGGGTTCTCGTTGCCAGGGTTGTCACGGAATTCGCGGTACAGGAAGGTTTCCGTGTCGCTACGCCCGATCCAGTACACGGGGATCTTGTTTGAGGCCTGGGTTGTCTCGAGCGGAGCATTGCTGTCCGGCACCGTCTGCAGCGCAACTGTCGGGGTGGGGATCGGAGTCGTGGATCCCTGTCCTGTGCGATCGGCAATGCAGCCCGACAGGAACAAGGCAGCCGTCAAAGCGGTCACAAGCATCGCGGAGCGTTTCCGGATGCGTGTGCCGTGTGGAGTGACGGCTGGCCTGGTGATGGTGGATTCCTGCTCGTGTTCGGCCGCGGTGGTGCGGGGGAGGCATGCGCCCGGTGGCCGGGCACAGGGGCATTTTGCCCATGAATCAGCTTGTCACAGTCTCCTGGGCCCCGGCTGGCGTTTCGATACCCCGGCGGCCAACTGCAATCCGATTGATACGAGGTCGATGCCGAGTTGATACCAAAGCGGCATGGATCGGCCGCCCGCAGCCCCGCCGGGCACGGCCCGGAACCACCCCGGAGACTGGCTGGCGTAGGATTGAAAGCAATCCGAGGCCCGCGATCGTGCGCCCATCCAGCAGACGGACATCGGAGAAAATCGATGGACATCACCAAGCCGGAGGAGCAGAGGCCGCAAGGCCAGCACTATGACAGAATCATTGAACGGGCGGCCCAAGGCCGGCAGCGTTGACACAGGTCCGGCCGAGTTCCCACACTCTGTCCCGGGCGCCCGGACGGAAGTTGTCATCTTTGACAACTCGGATCAGATGGTTCAGACCCTTGGTAGCCATGACGAGGCGTTGCGCTACATCGAAGCCCAGTTCCCCGGCGTCGACTTTCATGTGCGCGGCAACGAGCTCTCCTTCAGCGGACCGTCGAGCGATGTTCCCCGGATTATGCGGCTTCTGGAGGAAGTCCGCGGCCTGGTCGGCAAGGGGACGGTCATCACCCCGGACGTGCTCCAGCAACTTGTGTCCTTGTTGCGCAGCCAGTCCCTGCAAAACCCCGTCGAAGTCCTGACCCACAACATCCTTTCGAGCCGCGGGCGCACCATCCGCCCCAAAACGCTCAACCAGAAGAACTATGTCGACGCCATCGACGACAACACCGTGATCTTCGGGATCGGCCCTGCGGGCACGGGCAAAACTTATCTGGCCGTCGCCAAGGCTGTTCAGGCACTGCAGCTCAAGGAAGTCAGCCGTATCATCCTGACGAGGCCGGCCGTCGAAGCCGGAGAGCGCCTCGGCTTCCTGCCGGGGACGCTGAGCGACAAGATCGATCCGTATCTGCGCCCTTTGTACGACGCATTGCACGACATGATGGACCCGGAATCGATCCCGCGGCTCATGGCCGCCGGGACCATTGAGGTAGCACCGCTCGCCTACATGCGTGGCCGCACGCTCAATGACGCGTTCATCATTCTTGACGAGGCGCAGAACACCACCGCGGAACAGATGAAGATGTTCCTGACGCGGCTCGGCTTCGGTTCCAAGATGGTTGTCACGGGTGATATCACCCAGGTGGATCTGCCCTTCGGCGCCACCTCGGGTCTGCGCATCGTCCAGGAAATCCTCAACGGAATCGACGGCGTGAACTTTACGATGCTGGACGCGTCCGACGTCGTCAGGCACCGGTTGGTCGCCGACATCGTGATCGCGTACAGCAAATGGGATGAAAAGCACCGGGCTCGTGTCCAGCACACGCCGATCCACGACAAACGGGGAGAACACAGATGAGCATCGAGGTCAACAACGAGTCCGGCGTCCAGGTGGACGAGGCACAATTGGTGACGCTTTCACGCTTCATCTTCGAGCGGCTCTACATTCACCCCCAGGCCGAACTTTCCATCCTCCTGGTGGATGAGCCTGCCATGGAAAAGCTCCACATCGAGCTCATGGACGAACCCGGCGCTACGGATGTCTTGTCTGTTCCGATGGATGAGTTGACGCCGGGAACACCTGGTAAGCCTGCTCCGCAGGGCATGCTCGGCGACATCGCCATCTGCCCGCAAGTGGCCGAGGTGCAAGCCCGCAACGCCGGTCATTCGACACAGGATGAAATGCTCCTGCTCTGCACGCACGGGATCCTTCACCTGCTCGGTTTCGACCACGCCGAACCGGAGGAAAAGGCCGAGATGTTCGGCTTGCAGCGTGAGCTGCTGTCCGCGTTCCTTGGCAAGGACGCCCCCATGGAGACCATGCTGTGACCTCGCTCATCCTGGTCGGGATGGCGTTGGTGTTCCTCAGTTTCGTCGCCCTGCTGACCGCGGCTGAGGCTGCCTTCACCTTCCTGCCGCGGCACGACGCCGAGCAAGCCATCGTCAAGAGCCGGGGGAATGCGCTTCGCAGCATCCTCGCGCAGCCTATTGCGCACATCCGGGCGCTGCGGTTCTGGCGGGTCTGGTTCGAGATGGCGGCAGCGGTGGCCGTCGCCGTCGTCATGCATAGCCTCCTCGAGAACGTCTGGCTTGCCGGTTTGGCAGCGACGGGCATCATGGCCGTCATTGGCTTCGTTCTGGTGGGCGTTTCGCCCCGTCAACTCGGACGCGCCCACTCTGGCGGCGTGGTTCGCTACTCTGCCCCGCTCATCAGGTTCCTGTGCTGGATCCTGGGTCCCATTCCCGGTTGGCTCGTGAGGATCGGCAGCGTGGTGGCACCCGGTGCGCCCAGCGGCGATGAAGCTTTCTTCAGCGAGGAAGAATTCCGTGAACTCGTCGACAGGGCCACGGAATCCGACATGATCGAGGACAGCGAGGCCGAACTCATCCAGTCGGTCTTCGACTTCGGAGACACGCTGGTGCGCTCGGTGATGGTTCCTCGAACGGACATTGTGAGCATCGAGTCCGGATCCAGCCTGGAGCAGGCCATGGCCCTGTTCCTGCGCTCCGGATACTCAAGGATCCCCGTTATCGGCGAGAATGCGGACCAGATCCGCGGCATTCTCTATTTGAAGGACGTCGCTGCCGCGTTGCACCGCCCGGAACAGCCATCAGTGCGCCAGGACGTTGATGCCATAGCCCGCGAGGCCCGTTTCGTTCCCGAATCAAAGCCTGTCAGCGACCTCCTCAGCGAGCTCCAGCAAGAGTCCACGCATGTGGCCGTAGTGATTGACGAATACGGCGGCACGGCAGGGCTGGTGACCCTCGAGGACCTCATCGAGGAAATCGTGGGGGAGATCGTGGATGAGTACGACTCCAACGATGCGGAAGTCACTGACTTGGGTGATGGCACGTACCGCGTCAGTTCACGGATGAGCATCGATGACCTCGGCGAGCTATTCCACATTGACCTCGACGACGACGAAGTGGACACAGTGGGCGGCCTCCTGGCCAAAACCCTGGGCAAGGTGCCGATCGTAGGCAGCGCAGTGATGGTGGATGGGATCTCCTTGAAAGCCGATAGGCTGGAAGGCCGGCGAAACCGGGTCAGCCATATCATTGCGGCAGCCATTCCAAAAGAAGACACTGACCTTGAAGACCTTCTCGACGAGGCCGACACAACGCAACAGGGAGTTCCACGTGAGCAAGCACAATAAGAAGTTCGACGCCGATCAGGACTTCGGCGGCTTCCACGCGGGTTTCTCGGTTCTTGTGGGCCGTCCCAATGCCGGCAAGTCCACCCTGACCAATGCTTTGGTTGGCCAGAAGGTGGCCATCACCTCGGCAAAGCCGCAGACCACGAGGCACACGATCCGCGGCATTGTCCATCGGGAGAACGCACAACTTATCCTCGTGGACACTCCTGGCCTGCACCGCCCGCGCACCCTCCTTGGCAAGCGGCTCAACGATCTCGTCGCGGACACCCTCTCCGAAGTGGACGCCATTGGTTTCTGCCTGCCCGCCAACGAAAAGATCGGACCGGGCGACAAATACATTGCAGCCCAGCTCGCCGCCGTCGGGCGCAAGCCGATCATCGCACTTGTCACCAAGACCGATCTGGTGGACCGCCAGGCCTTGACCGAACAACTCCTGGCTGTAGCCGCATTGGGCCGCGAAGTCCTCGGCGAACAAGGCTGGGCCGATATCGTTCCGGTTTCCGCGACCGACGGCTTCCAGGTCAGTACGGTCGCCGACGTCCTCATAGGCCACATGCCTCCTTCTCCTCCCCTCTACCCGGACGGCGAACTCACCGATGAACCGGAGGCCGTCATGGTCGCCGAGCTTATCCGGGAAGCAGCCCTGGAAGGCGTCCGGGACGAGCTTCCGCACTCGTTGGCTGTGGTGGTGGAGGAAATCCTGCCCCGCGAAGGCCGCTCCGAAGACAACCCGCTGCTCGACGTGCGGGTCAATTTGTACGTTGAACGCCCCTCCCAGAAGGCCATCATCATCGGCAAGGCCGGAAGCCGGCTGCGCGAGGTCGGAACGAACGCCCGCAAGGGCATTGAGGCCCTTTTGGGAACCAAGATCTACCTCGACTTGCACGTCAAAGTGGCCAAAGACTGGCAGCGCGACCCGAAGCAGCTCGTGAAGTTGGGATTCTAACCGCTGGGGAATTTCCCAGTTTGGGCCCGTAAAATGGTCCGAATCCCATTTTCCGAGGAAAGGTCGAGCGAGTCGTGCGACGTCGCGATGCACGCGTTCAGGAGCCCGGCACCATTGGTGCCCCCGGCGCTGCACGCCACGGGGAAGCTCCCGGCACCCCCCGCCACATGAATGCTCCGAAGGGCCTCCCGCTCTGGCTCAGGGTCACCGCCGTGACGGTGTCGGTGCTGTTGGTCGCAGGTATCGCTTTCGCCGCCTACTGGGTCATCCGCTTGCAGTCGAACATCAGCAAAGCACCTTTGTCGGCAGGCGCTCCCAGGACCGAGGCCGCCGCAAACGACGCCACGGACCGCCAGCAGATCCTCATCCTCGGGTCCGACACGAGGGACGGAAAGAATTCGCAATACGGTTCAACGCAGGACTCCACCGGCTACGGCCAGTCGGATGTCATGATGCTGCTGGACATTTCGGCGGACAACAAGAGGGTGAGCCTCACCAGCTTTCCCCGTGACCTCTTGGTGGATGTTCCGAAGTGCACCGATCCCAAAACCAATACCGTCTATGAAGCCCATTCCAACGTCATGATCAACTCGGCGATGGCAGAAGCCGGGATCGGTTGCGCCGTGGACACAGTGAACAAGCTCACAGGTCTGCAAATCGATCACTTCATGATGGCCGACTTCAACGCCGTCAAGGAGCTGTCCAACGCCGTCGGCGGGGTCAACGTGTGTGTGAGCGACGCCGTCTACGACCCTGATTCCGGACTCCGGCTCCCCAAGGGAACATCGAGTGTCCAAGGGGAGCAGGCCCTGGCCTTCCTCCGGACCCGCCACGGTTTTGGCGACGGTAGTGACCTCGGCCGCATCCAGGCGCAGCAGGGTTTCCTCTCTTCGCTGACCCGGAAGATCAAATCCGACGGAACGCTAAGCAATCCGCAGAGCCTGCTGTCCATCGCGGATGCCGTGACAAAGAACCTGACCGTGGATGAAGGCCTGGCGTCGGTCCAGTCGCTCCTGACCATCGGGAGCCGCCTCAAGGACGTCGACCTGTCCAAGGTCGCGTTCGTCTCGGTTCCCACCCAGCCCGCCGCCGTCGATCCCAACAGGCTCGAATTGGTTGAACCGCAAGCCACCCAGCTGTTCGCCGCCATGCGCGCGAACCTGGACCTGACCACGCCGGGGGCCACTGCCAGTCCCTCGCCTGCGGCCTCGGGGGCCCCGTCCAGCAGCGCGGCACCGGCGCCGAGCACTCCTGCTGTTCCGGCCTACGACAAGGCCCTTCAGCCAGTGACCGTGGCAGACGGAACGGGCGTCGCGTCCCGCGGACAGGAGATCGCCGCTGCCCTGGTTGGCGGCGGATTCACGAAAGCCGCTCACTTCCTTGCAGCCGCCGTTCCCAAGACGGTTGTCTATTACGGGACCGGGTATGCCGACGTCGCGCCGGATGTCGCGAATCTCCTGGGGATCCCGGCCTCGCAAGTCGAACTATCCAAAGGTGTCGTCGGAGTCCAGGTCTATATCGGCAGTGACTTCAATTCCGGGACCAAGTACGGAGTTGCCTCCGTTCCGTCCGACGTCGTCAAGCAGACCGCAGGCGACGTGAAATGCCAGGCGGTCAACCCGGCACTCATCGCAAGGTAGTTGTTGCTGCCTACCAGATGCTGACGCGGTCCGCAGGCGACAACCACATTCCATCCCCGGCTTCCACCGCGAACGCCTCATGGAACGAGTCGAGGTTCTTGGCGATGGCGTTGGTCCGGAACTCGTTGGGGGAGTGCGGGTCCGTGGCGACGCGCCGGATGGCTTCCTCGGGACGGATGACCTGGCGCCAGCCGGCAGCCCAGGACATGAAGAAGCGCTGCTGTCCTGTCAGGCCTTCGAGAACGGGAGGCTCAGCACCGTCAAGGCTCAGGAGATAAGCCTTGTAGGCGATGGTCAGGCCGCCCAGATCGCCGATGTTTTCGCCGAGCGTGAGCTTCCCGTTGACCTTGTGCTCGGGAGCGGCATAGGGGGCAAGGGCATCGAACTGGGCAACAAGTTTCGCCGCCAGTGCTTCGAAGGCTTTGCGGTCTTCCTCGCTCCACCAATTCCGCAGCGCTCCACTCCCATCGAACTGGGAGCCTTGGTCGTCGAAGCCATGGCCGATTTCATGGCCGATGATGGCGCCGATGCCACCGTAGTTGACCGCGTCGTCGGCTTCCGCCGTGAAGAATGGCGGTTGCAGGATGGCAGCGGGGAAGACAATCTCGTTCAGCATCGGGTGGTAATACGCGTTGACCGTCTGCGGGGTCATGAGCCACTTGTCGAGATCGACCGGCTTGCCGACCTCATCGAGGTGACGGTCGACGTCGGCGTTGTGTGCCCGCTCGACGTTCCCCAGAAGATCACTCGGATCAATGTCGACGGCGGAATAGTCAATCCACTTGTCCGGGAAACCAATCTTGGGCCGGAAGGCCTCAAGCTTTTTCAGCGCTTCAGCCTTGGTGTCCTCGCCCATCCAGTCGAGCGCCGTGATGCTCCCGCGGTAAGCCTCGATCAGTTTGGCAACCAGCGTCTGCATCCTGGCCTTGTAACCTTCGGGGAAGTGGCGCTCAACGTAGATCTGGCCGACAGCCTCACCAAGGGCGGCTTCGACGACGGCGACTCCGCGCTTCCAGCGGTCCTTGTTCTGCGGAGTGCCACTCAGGGTGGTGCCGTAGAAATCGAAGTTTGCGTCCACGAACGCCGACGAGAGATAGGGGGCGGCGGCATTGAGCACACGCAGGGCCAGCCACTCCTGCCACGTGGCAAGGGACTCGGTCTTGACGAGGGAGGACGCACCGGCGAAGAAATCAGGAGTACTGACCACCAGCTCGGTGAATTTGTCTTCTTCAATCCGGGCAGAATCGAACCACGAGTCAAGGTACGGGAATAGTTCACGGCCCTGCTCCGCGGTCTTGAGGTTGTAGGTCTTCTGCGGATCGCGAAGGGTGACGTTGTCCCAGTGATGCGAGGCAAGGGCTTTTTCAAGGGCAACAACGCGCGCGGCGGCATCCTCGGCGTCGGGAATGCCTGCCAGGCCGAAGAGTTTGGCGACATATTTCGCATAGGCGCTGACAATGCCTTCGAACTTCTCGTCCCGATAATAGGACTCGTCGGGAAGGCCCAGGCCGCCCTGGCCGATGTACAACAGGATCCGGTCCGGGTTCCCGGCGTCGGGAGCAGGATAGATGGAAAACAGGCCGGACACATCCGAGCGGAACAGCCGCCCGGTCAGGGCAACCACTTCGGCCGGCGAAACCGTGGCAAAGACCTCCGCAAGCCGGGCGCGGATAGGCTCCATACCCTTGGCTTCGGTGGCTTCTTCGTCCATGAAGCTGTTGTAGAGCCCGCCTACTTTGCGTTCGATGCCGCTGGCGTCCTCGCCCTTTGCGGCAGCTTCCTCGATGATCGCTTTGACTGCCAGTTCAGCGCCATCCCGCAGCGCGGTGAACGTTCCCTCAAGCGGGCGGTCGTCGGGGATGACCGTCGACTTCAGCCACGCCCCGTTGACGTGCTGGTAAAGGTCGTCCTGCGGCCTGACGCTTTCATCGATGTTGGACAGTGTGATCCCCGACTGTGGCACAAGAACTCCTTCGGACGACGAGCGGAACCGGCTCACCGCCGTTACCGCGTCTGCATAGTGGACGTTGCTTCTGGTATTGCATTGTCATCATACGCACCCGTGTTACTGTGAAATGGTGCGTGCAGGAATGCTTCTCCTTAGCTGCCGCGGCGGGGCCTCGTAGGCGATCATTCGCTAGGCCAACCCTCGCTGCGGAGTTAGCTATGCCCGGCCAATCTTCCATCAAAGATTAAGAGAAAAGGCCCCTAAGTCATGCGCAACGCACAAAAGCCCTCCGGAATGCCCATTCATCGGTACCTGCCTTTCCAGGACCAGATTACTGTCGAGCTGCCGGACCGCACTTGGCCGGACAAGGTCATCACCAAGGCTCCGCGCTGGTGCGCTGTGGACCTCCGTGACGGCAACCAAGCCCTGATCGACCCCATGAGCCCGGCCCGCAAGCTGAAAATGTTCCAGCTGCTGGTCAAGATGGGCTACAAGGAAATCGAGGTCGGTTTCCCCTCCGCTTCGCAGACAGACTTCGACTTCGTACGGCAGCTCATCGAAGGCGGCCACATTCCGGATGACGTCTCCATCCAGGTCCTGACCCAGGCACGGGAACACCTGATTGAGCGCACCTACGAATCACTCGTCGGCGCCAAGCAGGCCATCGTCCACCTGTACAACTCCACCTCGGTCCTGCAGCGCCGCGTCGTGTTCAACCAGGACGAAGACGGGATCCTGGACATCGCCCTCCAGGGTGCCCGTTTGTGCAAGAAGTACGAGGAAACCCTCACGGACACCCACATCACGTACGAGTACTCGCCGGAGTCCTTCACCGGAACCGAGCTTGAGTACGCAGCGCGTGTTTGCAACGCGATCGCCGACGTCTTCGAAGCATCCGCGGACAAGCAGGTCATCATCAACCTGCCCGCCACCGTGGAAATGGCCACGCCGAATGTCTACGCCGACTCCATCGAATGGATGCACCGGAACCTGCACCCACGTGACGGCATCATCATCTCCCTCCACCCGCACAACGATCGCGGCACGGGCGTTGCAGCGGCCGAGTTGGGTTACCTGGCCGGCGCCGACCGCATCGAGGGCTGCTTGTTCGGCAACGGCGAGCGTACCGGCAACGTGGACCTGGTCACCCTGGGCCTGAACATGTTCGTCCAGGGCGTCGATCCAATGATCGATTTCTCGGACATCGACGAAGTACGCAGGACCGTGGAGTACTGCAACCAATTGCCCGTTCCCGAGCGTTCACCGTATGGCGGCGACCTCGTGTTCACGGCATTCTCCGGTTCGCACCAGGACGCCATCAAGAAGGGCTTCGAAGCCCTCGAGAAGGACGCTGCTGCGGCCGGCAAGGCCGTCGACGACTTCACGTGGCAGGTTCCCTACCTGCCGATCGATCCGAAGGACCTGGGCCGCAGCTACGAGGCCGTCATCCGCGTCAACTCCCAGTCCGGCAAGGGCGGTGTGGCGTACTTGCTCAAGAACGAGCACAGCCTGGACCTGCCGCGCCGGGCACAAATCGAGTTCTCCGGCGTCATCCAGCACCGCACCGACACCGTGGGCGGCGAAGTCAGCGGAGCCCAGCTGTGGGCGATGTTCCAGGACGAGTACCTGCCGGCCAGCACAGCAGATGGCCAGTGGGGACGCTATTCGCTGGGCTCCATCCGCACCGAGACCGATGAGTCCGGCGAGCTTTCCCTGCATGCAGCCCTGCGCATTGACGGCACGGTGGTCCAGCGAACCGGCACGGGCAACGGCCCGATCGCGGCCATGCTGGACATCCTGCGTCAAGACGGCGTGGACGTCCGCGTCCTGGACTACTCGGAACACGCCCTTTCCGAAGGTGGCAGCGCCACTGCCGCAGCATATGTTGAGTGCGCCGTTGGCGAGCGGGTCCTCTGGGGAGTCGGTATCGACCCCAACACGAGCACCGCTGCGCTCAAGGCAGTCATCTCCGCCGTCAACCGAGCCATCCGGGCCGTCCGGGCATAGCCATTTGCCGTGCGGTGCCGTCAACACGGCGCCGCACGGCTTCGCCGGACCCGATAAGGCCCGGTGTGGTGCGAAGATTAACTGTGGCCAATCCTTCGTCGTTTGCAGCGCGGTCCTATCGGGACGATGCCGTAGTGCTGCGCACCCACAAACTGGGCGAGGCGGACCGCATCATCACTTTGCTGACAAAGCACCACGGACAAGTAAGAGCGGTTGCCAAGGGCGTACGGCGTACCAGTAGCCGGTTCGGTGCCCGCTTGGAGCCGTTCATGGTGGCTGACCTGCAACTCGTTTCCGGCCGCACCTTGGACATCGTCACCCAGGCTGTCGCCAAAGGAGCCTATGGGAGCTCGATCGCCGCCGATTACTCCCGGTACACCGCCGCTGCCGCCATGACGGAAACGGCGGAGAAACTGACGGACGCCGACGCCGATTCGGGAACGGCCCAATACAACCTCCTTGTCGGGGCGCTTGCCGCGTTGAGCCGTTCCGACCACCCGCCGGAACTCATTCTTGACTCCTACCTGCTCCGGGCTTTGGCAACCGGCGGTTGGGCGCCCAGTTTCACGGATTGCGCCCGCTGCGGGGCGCGCGGTCCCCACACAGCTTTCTCCGCTCCCTTGGGCGGAATGATCTGCAATGACTGCCGCCCGCCCGGTTCGCCGGCACCCGCACCTGAGACCGTCGTCTTGCTGGGCGCGCTGCTGACGGGAGACTGGGCTACTGCGGATGTGTCCGAATCCTTGCATCGCCGCGAGGCCGCCGGACTGGTGGCGAGTTACCTGCAATGGCACCTAGAACGAGCATTGAAGTCCCTCAAACATGTGGAGCGAAGCTGAAAGTGGCACTGGGAAAAAAGAAGACGGCAACGGCGCGGACCACCCCGGTGAGGGCCCCCTACCACCATCCCTCGGGCGCCAGGCCGCCGGCCATCCCTGCCGAACTGGTACCGCGGCACGTGGCGATCGTCATGGACGGCAACGGCCGCTGGGCGAACCAGCGCGGCCTTCCGCGCATCGAGGGCCACAAGGCCGGGGAGCCGGCCCTGCTCGACGTCATGGCGGGTGCGATCGAACTGGGCATCAAGTACGTCAGTGTCTACGCTTTTTCCACCGAAAACTGGCGCCGTTCCCCGGAAGAGGTGCGCTTCCTCATGGGATTTAACAAGGACGTGCTACGCCGGCAACGCAACCAGCTCGATGAATGGGGAGTGCGGATCCGCTGGGCGGGACGGCGCCCCAGGCTCTGGGGCTCCGTCATCAAGGAGCTGGAGGAAGCCGAAGAGTACACGCGCGGCAACGACACGTGCACCTTGACCATGTGTGTTAACTACGGAGGGCGCGCCGAAATCGCCGATGCCGTGGCCGCGATTGCCCAGGATGTCGCTGATGGCCGCCTGAAGCCCGGCTCTGTGACCGAGAAAACCATCCAGAAGTACCTCGATGAACCGGACCTTCCGGATGTGGACCTGTTCCTGCGGAGCTCCGGTGAGCAGCGCCTCTCAAACTTCCTCTTGTGGCAATCGGCCTATGCGGAGTTCGTTTTCATGGACACGCTGTGGCCCGACGTCGACCGCAGGACTTTGTGGGACGCCGTCGAGATTTATGCCAAACGGGACCGCCGATATGGAGGCGCGGTAGACGCTGCGGCACCCCGCTGACCGCGGCCCGGAATTAGCACGAGCGTGCTTTGAAACCGCTCAGTCCGGATAGGAAGCCAACCAGATGGCCACATCCCTGTAGGCCTGCTGCCGGACGGTACGCCGTGACAGGAACACATCGTGGAGTGCACCCGGGTAGCGGAATACCGCCGTCCGGCGCCCGAGGCCCAGTGCCCGGCGGGCAGTCTGCTCGACGTCGATCACGGCGTCGACGCGCATGAGCTCCGCGGTCCACTCAGCCTGGATCCGGGTCCGGCCGGAAAGCAACACGAGCACCGGCGCATCGATGTTGAGTTTGCGTTCGACTGCAGCGTGGCCCGCCAGGACCGCCTTTGTCCACCCTGCGCGGATCGGGAAGGACGCCCGCGGCCTCCATTCGGGATCAAGGGTCCATTCGCCGTGCGCCAGGTTGCTCACGCTTTCCCAGTAAGCCGGCATCTCCGGAAACCGGAAAGGACGCTTGGGGTCGGTGCGCGCGAACGGCTCCACCACGTGCATCGCGATGCTGCGGATCAGGCTGCTGCCTTGGAGCTCCAACCACGGCGAATTCAACGTCAGGGTGGCGATGCGGCCGGGATTCCGGTCTGCCCACAGCGCCGCGATCAGGCCGCCCAGCGAATGGGCCAGGAGGTGAATGGTAGGTGCCTCCGCGCTACCCGTCAGCTCGGCGATATCCCGCTGGATGGCCTGCAGGGCGGCGTCGAGGTCTTCGTCATAGACCGTCAGGTCTGTGGTGTAACCGGGGGTCTGGCCCGGCCGCAGGCTCCGCCCGAACTTGCGCAGGTCGAGGGCATAGAAATGGAAGCCCGAGGCGCCCAGGAACTCGGCCAGTTCCGTCTGCATGAAGTAGTCGGCCCAGCCGTGGAGATACAGCACCACCCTCGGTGGCCCCTGGGTGACGGGAACGTCGCGCCGGCGCCGGCGTCGAGTGAATGCCGTCAGCGCATCCAGGAGTCCATGCGGCACCGACGGTGCGGCCACCGGGCGGACGTGTCGGACAAGGGTGGCGCAGACCGGCCCCTCCTCGTCCGGCTGGAGTTCGAGCTCCAAGGCCTCGAAACCGCCGCCCAGGAAGTCCTGTTGCCAGACCGGCAATCCCAATTCCGTGGTCATGCCATTTCCCCCGATTGTCCAAGCTCGCGGCCTGCCGGAGGTACCGTCCGTGGCCCATTGGTGATGTAGCCGCGAATCCAACGCGCGAGCCTGTCGTAAGCATCGGCGCGCACCGGACCGGCCGACAGGAATACATCGTGGAGGCCGCCATCCACCCGTTCGAGGGTGACGGTCCGGCCAAGGGTCATGGCACGGACGGCCATGGTATTGACGTCCAGGACGGCGTCCGAATGCCGCATCGACTCCTGCCAGACCATGCCGTTGGCGCTCGCTCCGGAAATCAGGACCAGGATCGGGATGTCTATCCTCAGCCCCCGGGCTACCCTCGTGTGGCCGCTGAGGACCGCACTGAGCCAACCGGCCCGCATGGGGAAGGCCAAAGGCGGCCGGTATTTTTCGTCGAGGAGCCATTCGCCTTCGGCCGAGCTGCTGATGCTGCGGAAATAGAAGCCGCGTTCGGGCAAACGCAGGATTGTCTTGGGCCAGAACCGTGCGAGCGGCTTCACCATGGCCTGGGCGGCGCGGCGGACCACGGAGCTTCCATGCATCTCAAGCCACGGACTATTGAGTACCAAGTATTGGACGGAGCCCGGATGGCTGCTGACCCACAACGCGGCCACGAGACCCCCGGTGGAATGTCCCATGAGGGTTAACGAGCCGGGCTCCGGGCGAAGCTGGCCTGCGGTGCGGATCATATCGATGGCTTTGCTGATTTCGGCGTCGTAGTCGTTCAGGTGCTCAACGTAACCGCCAGGTGTGTCTGCCTGCAGGCTGCGGCCATGGTTGTGCATGTCCAACGCATAGAAATGGAAGCCCTGTCCCGTCCAGAACTCCGCGAGGGCGACGTTGAAAAAGTAGTCGCTCCAGCCATGCAGGAACAAGACCGAACGGTTGGCCGGCGCGGGAGAATCACCGGGGTTGCCGGCGCCTTGGCGCGGAACATGGCGGACCAGCGTTGCGCGCCGGACAACGCCATCAGGTCCGGTCGCCTCGAATGCGCAACTTTCGAAGTCCGCACCGAGGATATCGGTCTGCCACTCCATGGGAACAGCTTAGACACTCGCCGCGGCATCGCGCCCGGCTGCGCGTCCGGAGAGCAGGCACCCGCCAAGGAACGTCCCTTCCAATGCCCGGTAGCCATGGATTCCCCCTCCGCCGAAACCGGCAGCCTCGCCCGCCGCATACAGACCGGGGATAGGAGCTCCGGAATCGTCAAGCACGCGTGAACGGAGGTCCGTTTGAAGTCCGCCGAGACTCTTTCGCGTCAGGACGGAGAGCCGGACGGCCAGGAGCGGACCGTGTTGCGGGTCGGTGAGCCGGTGCGGGGGCGCCACACGCATGATCTTGTCCGTGGCGAAACGCCGCGCCGCCCGGATCGCGGCGAGCTGCGGGTCCTTGCCCAGTCCGCTTGCGACCTGCGAGTCCCGATCGTGGATGAGTGAATCGAGCTGGACGGGATCTATGAGCGCTGAACCCGTGAGCGCGTTCATTTTCGCAGCGAGTTCGGCGGCCGTCGCTGCTTGCAGGAAATCCACGCCGCGGTCCAGGAAGAGGCGCAACGGCGAATCGCTTTCGGGTTTGAGCCTGGAAACAAGGAGCCTGATGTTCTTGTCAGTCAGGTCCGGGTTCTGTTCCGAGCCGGACAGGGCGAACTCCTTCAGCGCGATGGTGCGGTTGCACACGAACCACGAATGTCCGTGTCCGCCGGCCAGGATATGCCGGAGGGCGCCCCGCGAGTCGAAGCCCGGAAACAGCGGGGCTGGCAGCTGCCGTCCCGTCGCGTCAATCCACAGCGACGACGGACCGGGCAGTATCCGGATGCCGTGCGAAGGCCACACAGGGGAGTGGTTGTGGATGCCTTCGGGGTAGTGCCACATGCGGTCGCCATTGATGAGCCGCCCGCCGGCGGCTGCGGCGGCAGCGAGGAATTCGCCGTCGACCGATGCGGGTACACCGCTCAGCATGTGTTCCGGCGCACTCCCGCCGGGCCATTGCCTCCGCACCAAAGCGTGGTTCCCGCCGATCCCGCCGGTGGTCACGACGACCGCTCCCGCGGTCGCCGCAAAATGCCCGACGACGGTCCTTGGCGACGCTTCGCCGCGTCCGGCTCCGGACGCCTCCAAGATCTCGCCGTCGACCCCGGTGACGCGGCCCGCCGTCGTCGTGATCTGCGTGGCGCGGTGCCGGAAATGGAGGGATATCCTCCCGCGGGCCACGCCTTCGTGAACTTTCGCCAGGAACGGTTGCACGACGCCGGGTCCCGTGCCCCACGTGACGTGGAACCGCGGGACGGTGTTGCCGTGGCCTTGGGGACCATAGCCGCCGCGCTCGGCCCACTGCACAAGCGGAAAAAGCCGCATGCCAAGAGAGTTCAGCCACCGGCGCTTCTCGCCGGCGGCGAAATCCACGTAAGCTTCTGCCCACCGCCGGGCCCAGGAGTCTTCCTGCCGGTCAAAGGCCGCGGACGCCAGCCAGTCGCTCAAGGCGAGCTCGGCACTGTCCTTGACGCCCAGCCGCCGCTGCTCGGGGGAGTTGACCAGGAACAAGCCACCGAAAGACCAATGCGCCTGGCCGCCCACGGACGCTGAAGGCTCCTGGTCCAGGACAGCAACCCGTTTGCCGTCGGCGTAGGCTTGGGCGGCGGCGACCAGTCCCGACAATCCGGCGCCAATAATGACCACATCGGCTTCGATGATTGCCTGGGAGTGAACTCCATCACGTGGATTGCTCGGCATTCGTACATGCTACCGCCCGGTAACCGCCCTGGTTTGGTGCGCGACCCGTAAACCGGAAAACTAGGACCATGCGCGTTTACCCCACATTCTTCAAGCTGGCCTTCTCCTGGATGGATGCCGAAAAAGCCCACAAGATCGGCTTCCAGGCGATCCGCTACGCACACCGCTCAGGCGCAGGACGCGTCCTGGCCAAAATGACCGCTCCGCACCCCTCCCTGCGCACGGAGGCTTTCGGGCTGACGTTCCCTTCGCCCTTCGGCCTAGCGGCCGGCTTCGACAAAGAGGGCCACGGAATCGAGGCCCTCGCTGAACTGGGCTTCGGCCACGTGGAAGTGGGAACGATCACCGGCCAGGCGCAGCCCGGCAACGAGAAGCCACGGCTTTTCCGCCTGATCGAGGACAAGGCCGTGATCAACCGCATGGGCTTCAACAACGACGGCGCGGCAGCCGTGGCCCCGCGGCTCAAGGCTGCGAGGGCGGCTTTGCAGCGGACGCATTCGGGCGTTCGTCCCGTGATCGGAGTCAATATCGGCAAGACCAAGGTTGTCGAGCTCGACGACGCCGTTGAGGACTATTTGGTCAGCGCCCGCAGCCTGGCACCCGCCGCCGACTACCTGGTAGTGAACGTGAGCTCGCCCAACACGCCGGGACTGCGACTGCTCCAGAACGTCGAGACGCTTCGGCCCCTCCTGCGAGCGGTCGGAGAAGCCGCGGACGAATCCGCCGGCCGCCACGTGCCGCTGCTGGTCAAGATCGCGCCGGATCTGAGCGACGAAGACATCGACGACGTCGCCCGGCTCGCCTTGGACCTCAAGCTCGACGGGATCATCGCCACAAACACCACCATCAGCCGGGAAGGCCTGGTTTCGGATCCGCGCAAAGTGGAAGCGTGCGGCGCCGGCGGACTCTCCGGTGCGCCGCTCAAGGGGCGTTCGCTGGAGGTATTGCGCCGGCTGAAGGCTGCGGTGGGGGAGGGACTCGTGCTCATCGCGGTCGGCGGCGTGCAGTCCGCGGCCGACGTGCAGGAGCGGCTCGATGCCGGGGCAACCCTCGTTCAGGGATACACGGCATTCCTCTACGAAGGTCCGTTCTGGGCCGCCGGCATCAACAAGGCCTTGGCCAAACGGCGCAGTTAAGCGTCGCCGCTGAGCAAGGAGACGAGCATCTGAACTGCACCTGAACCGCCAAGTGCGGACAAAAAGACCCTGGAACAGCTGTTCCAGGGTCTTTTTGATTCGTCGGACTGTTGTCCGTGGCGATCGGGGGGTATTAAGCGGGGTACTGGCCTCGCTGCACCTGCGGCTTCGGCAGGCGCAGGCGACGGAATTGCAGGGAACGCATACTGCCGTACCAGACCGTGCCACGCTCGATGTCGCCGAACTTCTGCGTCAGGCCCTTGCGCAACTTGCGGGAAAGGATGAACACATCCGCGAAGACCGCGAGGAACATGACCCAGAAGCCGATCAGGATATAGCCCAGGGCGTTGCTGCCTGAAGGAATGACGAAGGAGATGACCACGAACAGCAAGGCTCCGAACATCAAGTACTCACCCAGGCTGAAACGGGCATCGACGTAGTCGCGTGCAAAACGCTTCTGGGGTCCTTTGTCCCGCAGCGGCAGGTACTTTTCGTCCCCGGTGTCCAAGGCCTGGCGCATTTTCTGGCGCTGATCCTGCACGGCAATGCGCTCGGCTTCCTTCGAGGCCTTGCGGTCCGTCGGCACGAGGGGGCGCTTGCGGGCCGCTTCCTGCTCCTTGCGCTTGGGCGTGGGAGCGCCCTTGCCAGCGCCTTTCACGGCGGCATCGGCGGCAAGCTGGTCTACTGGGTCTTGAGCGCTCGGCTCATCCTTTTTACGTCCAAACACCACTACAGAATACCCCGCAGGAACCGCTCCAAAGTCGACGTGACGTGCCGCCCCCGGAATGAGCCCGCCACGCCGCCAGGGCCGGTTCCCCAGCGCCACTCCCGGCGGTAGTGTTTTCGCCATGACTTCAATGAATGCGGAGATCCCGCAGACCTTTTCCGGCGGCTCCGGCACAATCAATGTTGATGCGCTTAAGTCCTCGATCGATGCTTCATTCGACGCGACCATGACCCGTTTGAAGGACCTGGTTGCCATCCCTGGGATCGCCTGGCCCAGCTTTGACCCGGCGGAACTGGAGCGAAGCGCCGAGGCTGTTGCGTCGCTGGTCCGCGAGTCGGGCTTCCGCGACGTGCAGATCCTGCGCTGCGACAAGGCCGACGGGACTCCCGGAGGCCCCGCCATCGTTGCTCGCCGCGTTGCCGCGCCGGGCAAAGCAACGATCCTGCTTTACGCCCACCACGATGTGCAGCCACCGGGCGACGTGACCTTGTGGGACACCGAGCCATTCGTCGCCGAAGAGCGGGATGGCCGCCTTTATGGCCGTGGCGCAGCCGACGACAAGGCCGGAATCATGGCCCACCTGGCTTCTTATGCCGCTGTAACCCAGGTGCTGGGAGACGATTTCGGCCTGGGGGTCACCTTGTTCTTCGAGGGCGAAGAAGAGGCGGGCTCGCCGACGTTCCGGACTTTCCTCGAAACACACCGCGAGCTCCTCGAAGCGAACGTCATCGTTGTGGCGGATTCAAGCAATTGGAAAGTCGGCGTTCCCGCGCTGACAACAAGCCTCCGCGGACTGGTGGACGGCACCTTCGAAGTTCGGGTCCTGGACCACGCAGTGCACTCCGGCATGTTCGGCGGTCCCGTACTGGACGCGCCGACCCTTCTGTCCCGCCTCATCGCCACCCTGCACGACGACGACGGCAACGTGGCCATCGAGGGCCTGGTAGCCAGGGATGACGTTGTAGAGGACGTTGATGAGGAGCAGTACCGCGCTGACGCCTCCGTGCTCGACGGCGTACGGCTCGCCGGCAGCGGCAGCATCGCCTCAAGGCTCTGGACCAAGCCAGCGTTGTCCATCATCGGCATCGACGCACCCGCCGTCGACGTCGCATCCAACACGCTGCTTCCCTCCGCTCGGGCAAAGTTCAGCCTGCGCTTGGCCCCCGGGCAGGATCCCGATGCCGCCATGGACGCCGTGGGAAGGCACCTGCAGGCGAACGCGCCCTTCGGAGCGAAGGTGACGTTCGTACCGGGGGAGCGCGGCAACGCCTTCTCCACAGATACAGAATCGGCGGCGGCCCGGATCGCGATGTGGGCACTCGGTGAAGCCTGGGGCGTGCCCGCTGTTGAAATGGGGATCGGTGGATCCATACCGTTCATCGCGGATCTCACGGAAACCTATCCCGATGTCCAGATCCTGGTGACTGGTGTCGAGGACCCGGACTCACGGGCCCACAGCGCCAACGAATCGCTTCACATCGGCGATTTCCGCAATGCCGTCCTGGCTGAGGCACTGATGCTCGCCAGGTTGAACACGGAAGGCCTCTGAGCCCCCACCTGCATCGACCGGGGAACAAGGTAACGCTCCCTGCGGTTACGTTAGAAGTTATAGCTATGCGCCGGCTCGACGTAGCATGTAGCTATAGCCCGCACGTATTTGGGTAAGGGCAGGCAGCGCGAAGGCGCAGCCGCCAAGAGCTTCATAAGAAGGTAGGCCAATGAGCACTGCAACCAACGAAAACAGCACCGGAGCGCAGCTCGCAGGCGGCGAGCTTCCTGAGCACGAGGTCAAGTTGACCGATGTCGCCGCAGGTAAGGTCCGGAGCCTTCTCGAACAAGAAGGCCGCACGGACTTGCGGCTCCGCGTCGCTGTTCAGCCGGGCGGATGCTCGGGCCTGATCTACCAGCTCTACTTCGACGAGCGCCTGCTCGACGGCGATGCCGTCCGCGATTATGACGGCGTCGAAGTGGTTGTCGACAAGATGAGCGTGCCTTACCTGAGCGGTGCCAGCATCGACTTCGAGGACACGATCTCGAAGCAGGGCTTCACCATCGACAACCCCAACGCCGGCGGGTCTTGCGCCTGCGGCGATTCGTTCCACTAGCCCGGGCATTCGCAGACTGTTGGCCCAGTTCAGGAACGGGTAGAACCCGGGCCGACGCACTGGGCCAGCATGTCGGCGAAAACCGCTCGGTAGCGGTAAGCTCTACATCGGGTAGTAAAACTTTAGTGTGCCCGGTGGGCTTCCGGCCGGCCGGGCTGCAGCAACAAGAGGAAGGGCCGTCTGTGAGTTCGCAGAACCGAACCGGCAGCCGACGCATAAAGATCACCTCGATCACTGGCTTGGCACTAGCCGGCGCGTTGGTTTTGACCGGATGTTCACCAGAGGTAGAAAAAGGCTGGTTGCCCACGGAACGTGGAACCACCAGCAACACCGATCGGATCATGGACCTCTGGGTCAACTCATGGATCGCCGCCCTTGCCGTCGGCATTATTACTTGGGGCTTGCTGGTCTGGTGCATCATCGCCTACCGCCGCCGCAAGGGCACCACGGGTTTCCCGAAGCAGCTTAGCTACAACCTCCCTCTGGAGGTCTTTTATTTGACCATTCCGCTGTTCATGGTGCTGGTGTTCTTCTACTTCACCGATCAGGACCAGCGTGCAATCGATGACCGCTCCCAGGCGGCTGACGTCACGATTGACGTCCGCGGCAAGCAGTGGGCTTGGGACTTCAATTACGTGAAGGGTCCGGTCATCGCCCAAGACGTTCACGAGGCCGGCGTTCAGGCGCACCTCACGGGCAACGCGATCGACTTGAATCAACTGCCGACGCTGTATCTTCCCGTGAACAAATCGGTTGACCTCGAGCTCAACTCCCGCGACGTCATCCACTCTTTCTGGGTTCCGGCCTTCCTTCAGAAGCGCGACGTGATTCCCGGCAAGACCAACTACATCAGGCTGACTCCCACCAAGGAGGGCACCTATGACGGCAAGTGCGCCGAACTTTGCGGTGAATACCACTCTGAGATGCTGTTCCGCGTGAAGGTCGTTTCCGAAGCCGAGTTCCAGGCACACATGGATCAGCTTCGCCAGAGCGGCAACACCGGTCTTCTCGATTCGAAGTACGACCGCAACCCGAACCTGAACGCAAAGAATTAAGGGACGCGACGTGGCTACTTACACTCAATCAGCCGGAGTCCTCGAGGCTCCCGTAGTACCGAAATCCAAGGGACGTATCGTCGTCAACTGGATCACCTCCACGGACCACAAGACCATCGGGTACATGTACCTGATCGCGTCCTTTGTGTTCTTCTGCCTGGGCGGCGTCATGGCCCTGCTGATGCGTGCAGAGCTCTTCGAGCCCGGCATGCAGATCCTGCAGACCAAGGAACAGTACAACCAGCTCTTCACGATGCACGGCACTGTGATGCTGCTGATGTTTGCGACGCCGCTCTTCGCGGGCTTCGCAAACGTCGTCATGCCGCTGCAGATCGGTGCCCCCGACGTTGCCTTCCCGCGACTGAACGCGCTGGCCTTCTGGTTCTTCCTCTTCGGCTCCACCATCGCGGTGTCCGGCTTCATCACCCCGCAGGGTGCCGCCTCCTTCGGCTGGTTCGCCTATGCGCCCTTGTCAGACACCACGTTCACCCCGGGCGTCGGTGGTGACCTCTGGGTCTTCGGCCTGGCTTTGTCCGGTTTCGGAACAATCCTCGGTGCGGTCAACTTCATCACCACGATCATCTGCATGCGGGCTCCGGGCATGACGATGTGGCGTATGCCGATCTTTACCTGGAACACCCTCGTGACGGCAATCCTGGTTCTCATGGCCTTCCCGCCGCTCGCCGCCGCGCTCTTCGCCCTCGGCGCTGACCGCCGCTTCGGTGCCCACATCTTCGATCCGGAGAACGGCGGAGCTGTCTTGTGGCAGCACCTGTTCTGGTTCTTCGGCCACCCTGAGGTGTACATCATCGCCCTGCCGTTCTTCGGCATTGTTTCGGAGATCTTCCCGGTGTTCAGCCGGAAACCGATCTTCGGCTATAAAGGGCTGGTCTACGCGACCATCGCCATTGCCGCTCTGTCAGTTACCGTCTGGGCGCACCACATGTACGTCACCGGATCGGTGCTGCTGCCGTTCTTCTCCTTCATGACGATGCTGATCGCGGTACCCACCGGCGTGAAGTTCTTCAACTGGATCGGTACGCTCTGGCAGGGTTCCATCACCTTCGAGACGCCCATGCTCTGGAGTATCGGCTTCCTGGTCACCTTCCTCTTCGGCGGTCTGACCGGCATCATCCTGGCCTCCCCGCCGCTTGACTTCCATGTCTCGGACTCCTACTTCGTCGTGGCGCACTTCCACTACGTGGTCTTCGGCACCGTTGTGTTCGCGATGTTCGCAGGCTTCTACTTCTGGTGGCCCAAGTGGACCGGCAAGATGCTCAACGAACGGCTCGGCAAGATCCACTTCTGGCTCCTGTTCCTGGGTTTCCACGGCACCTTCCTGATCCAGCACTGGCTCGGCGTCGAGGGCATGCCCCGCCGTTACGCTGACTACCTGCCGCAGGACGGCTTCACGTGGATGAACCAGTTCTCCACGATTTCATCCTTCGTGCTCGGCGCCTCGCTCCTGCCGTTCTTCTGGAACGTCTACATCACATGGCGCAGCAACAAGAAAGTAGAAGTAGACGATCCCTGGGGCTTCGGTGCCTCGCTGGAGTGGGCCACATCCTGCCCGCCGCCGCGACACAACTTCACGTCTTTGCCCCGCATTCGTTCCGAACGTCCTGCCTTGGACCTCCACCATCCGGAACTTGCCCAGCATCACACTGCAGAGAGCCCTGCGCCGGCAGCAAAGGTGCTCGGCAACGCTGATCAGAAGGACGCGAAATGAAAATCGAATCTTGGATTTTTGGAGCCGGGAGTTTTTTCTTCGTACCGGTAGCGCTGGTCTACGGCTTTCTGAACCACTGGGAAGAGTGGGTCGGAACCCTCGGCATTCTCCTGGTCGGTGGCCTGGCAGGCATGATCGGCGCTTACCTCGGTTTCACGGGCAAACGCGTCGGCATGCGTCCGGAAGACCGTCCGGACGCTGAAATCCACGAAGGCGCCGGCGAACAGGGACACTTCAGCCCCTGGAGCTGGTGGCCGCTGGTGCTTGGCCTGGCCTGTGCCGGGGGGTTCCTCGGGCTGGCTGTCGGTTTCTGGATCACGTTCGTCGCCGCCGGTCTGGCTGTCGTAGCCCTGGTCGGCTGGGTGTTCGAATACAGCCGCGGAGACCACGCGCACTAGAAATATTTGGACAACAACGGCGGGTCCCACCACTTGGTGGGGCCCGCCGTTGTTGTATCCGGATTTCCCCCGAGGCGCGCGCACGGCACGATTGCCGGCTCACTGCCCTTCTACGGCCTCCAGGACGGCCGAAAGCACAGCCAAGGCATCGTTGACCTCATCAAGCGCGCGCCCGGCTTGCAGCGCTTCTCCGGAGACCGACAGCACCACCTCGCACCCGTGGCCGAAGTCTTCGGTCATGACTTCGAGCAAAGACCGGGCATCCACCGCTTGCTGGCCGGGCTTACGAATCGTCACCGGAAGGCCCGTGGCCGTCACAGCCCGCACGAACATTGCAGCAGCCCGTGCATGGAGACCGATCTCTGCGGCGACAATGGCTTTGTGCTCGGGCAAACCGGCTCCTTTGATTCGGACGGCCAGATGCCGACTGCGATTTTGATCCATACAAGCGTAGCGCCGCAACACGACGGCTCCGTTCGCGGAGATCAGCTGGTCTAGACCTGCCCGTGGATTGGCCTACGCTTATTTCATGAGAGATTTCGTGGCCGGAGACCGTCGTGCCCGCTGAGGCAGCACGTATCGCGGGGGAGATCGACCGCAAGAGCGGCACTCCCATCTACGTTCAACTGCGCGAGATCCTGCGCAGCTACATCTCCGAGTCCTGCAAGCCCGGTGCGGCGTTGCCTTCGGAGCGCGACCTCTCCGATCGATTCGGACTTGCCAGGATGACGGTGCGGCAGGCCATCGATGCCCTCGTCGGCGAGGAAGTCATTGAACGCGTGGTTGGATTGGGAACTTTCGTCCGGAAGCCGAAGCTGGACCTCCAGGTGAAGCTCACGTCGTATAGCGAGGAAATGCAACGCCGCGGCATGGTTCCGGCGGCCAAGGTCCTGAGCTTTGAACAAATCTCGGCCAGCGCCTTCCTGGCGAGGGAACTCCAGCTGGAGGAGGGCACGCCATTGGTCCGCTTCAGACGGCTCCTCCTCGCTGACAACGAGCCCATGAGCGTGGACGAGAACTTCATCCCCGCCCATCGCGTGCCAGGTCTCTTGGACGATGCGCCCCCCACGTCGCTGTACAACGTGCTGAGTGAGAAGTACGGACTGGTGATGGAGTGGGGAGAGGACATGATCGAAGCAACGGCAGCTTCGCCATCAACGGCGCGGCTGTTGAACGTAGACGTCGGCACTCCGTTGCTCAAGATTCAGCGCCACGCTTTCGTCGCCCGCGCGATGGTGGACTACTCCGTGTCGTACTACCGTGCCGACCGGTACAAGTTGTGGGTCCCGTTGCAGCGCCCGGGCGTCCGGTCCACCCGGAGCCAATCGACGGGGTATCGCACCCACTAGCTCAAAGCATCCAGAACCGCCCGCCTGGAAACCCGGAGAACGAGATAAGGCCCCGTCCACATGGACGGGGCCTTATCTGTGCTATCTGCCGGAACTAGTGGCTAAGGCTCTTGTGCTCTTCGCCGGACTCGATGGCCTCGTGGTGGCCATGTCCGTGAGCGGCCTCAAGCTCGGCCGGCGTTGCCGGAGCAACACGGTCTTCGAAGAACCACTTCGACAACGCCGCGCGGCGCTTCTCCTTCGGGGTGACCACGCCGTGCTCGTTAGGCTCGGCCGCCAACGGGGACGGCGACTCGAAGCCCACAAGCTTGTAGTGCTTGTAGTCGTCCAGGGGCGCGTGCACCTCGATGAACTCACCATGCGGCAGGCGCACGATGCGCCCCGTTTCGCGGCCGTGCAAGGCAATCTCACGGTCCTTGCGCTGCAGGGCAAGGGCCACGCGCTTCGTCACCATGAATGCAATGATCGGGCCGATGAAGAACAGCGTACGCAGCCAGTACGTGACGTCGTTCAGGGCAACGTGGAAGTGGGTTGCGATCAGGTCCGAGCCGGCAGCCGCCCACATGACGCAGTACCAGGTAAAGCCTGCGACGCCGATGGCAGTACGGGTAGGAGCATTACGCGGACGGTCCAGAACGTGGTGCTCACGGTTGTCCTTGGTGATCCAGCGTTCGATCCACGGGTACATGAACAGCACCGTGAAAATGATGCCTGCGGGAACCAATGCGGGCAGCAGCACATTCAGCGTCAGCACGTGGCCGAAGATGATGTATTCGAAGTGGAAGTCGTTGACAACACCAGGCATGAGTCGCAAGGCGCCATCGACGAAGCCGATGTACCAGTCAGGCTGGGTACCGGCAGACACAGGGGAGGGGTCGTACGGCCCGTAGTTCCAGATCGGGTTGATAGTGAACATCGCGGCCATGAGCGCGACGACACCGAACACGATGAAGAAGAAGCCGCCGGCCTTTGCGGCGTAAACCGGGCCCAGGGGATAACCGACGACGTTGCCGTCGTTGCGACCAGGGCCAGGGTACTGCGTGTGCTTGTGCACAACCACCATGAAGAGGTGGATGACGATCATCAGCAGAATCATGGCCGGGACGAGCAGGATGTGCAGCACGTACAGGCGGCCGATGATGGCCGTTCCGGGGAACTCGCCTCCGAAGAGGAAGAACGAGATGTAGGTTCCGATCACCGGGATGGACTTAATGACACCGTCGATGATTCGCAGGCCGTTGCCGGAGAGCAGGTCATCGGGAAGCGAGTACCCCGTGAAGCCTTCAGCCATGGCCAGGATGAGCAGGACACCGCCCACTACCCAGTTCATTTCACGCGGCTTGCGGAAAGCGCCCGTGAAGAAAACGCGCAGCATGTGCACACCAAGCGATGCCACGAACAGCAAGGCCGCCCAGTGGTGGACCTGGCGGAAGAACAAGCCACCGCGGATGTCGAAGGAAATGTTCAGCGACGAGTTGTACGCGACGGACATTTCGACATTGGTCAGCGGCGTGTATGAACCCGAATAGTGGGTCTCAGCCATGGACGGGTCGAAGAAGAACGTCAGGAAGGTGCCCGACATCAGGAGAATGACGAAGGAATACAGCGCCACCTCACCGAACATGAAGGACCAGTGGTCCGGGAAGACCTTCCGGCCGAATTCACGCAGGATTCCGGATCCGCCGACGCGCTCGTCAACGAAGTCCGTAATCCGGCCAACCTTGGTTTTGGGTACGAAGGGGACTTCAGCTGTTGATGAGGCGCTCATGCTCGTCACGCTCCCAGTAACTCGGTCCTACAGGTTCTTTGAAATCGCTCGTTGCTACGAGGTAGCCCTCAGCGTCCACCGCGATGGGCAGCTGGGGGAGCGGACGGCTGGCGGGGCCGAAGATAACCTTGCATTCCTTGGTGAGGTCGAAGGTTGACTGGTGGCACGGGCACAGCAGGTGGTGCGTTTGCTGCTCATAAAGAGCAACAGGGCAACCTACGTGGGTACAGATCTTGGAGTAGGCAACGATTCCGTTGTAGCTCCAGGTTTCGCGGCCCTTGGAAATGGTCAAGTCATCCGGGTTGAGGCGCATGAGCAAAACGACGGCTTTTGCCTTCGCGTTGAGCTTGCCTTCCTGGAGTTCGTTGAGGCCTTCCGGGATCACGTGGAATGCAGAACCGATGGTCACGTCCGATGCCTTGATCGGAGTTCCGTCAGGGTCGCGGGTGAGGCGCTTGAGCTTGCCGTCCTGGGGAGCCCACATGGTGTGTGCGAGCGTGTTGTCGGGACGGGGACCAAGGTCACCAAACACTGCCAAAGCCGGAAGGGGCGCCAGCGCCACTGCACCCAAAAGGGTGTTGCGGATCAGCGGGCGACGCTTGATGCCGGTTTCCTCGACGATGTCCTCGACGATTCGCACGGCCGCCTGCCGGTCTTCCTCGGTGCGGATGGCGTGGCGCTCTTCCGAAACCTCGTGGTCCGGCATGAGGGCCTTGGCCCAGTGCACGATGCCGGTGCCGATGCCGAGCATCGCAAATGCGGTGCCCAGGCCAAGCAACAGGTTTTGGGTGCGGATCGTTGCGATCGTGGAGTCTTGCCCAAGATCGATGGCAAAGTACGACACCAGGAAGATCACCGTGCCGATGACGGAGATGCCAAACAGTATGGCCACCTGTCGCTCGGCTCGCTTAGCGGCTCTCGGGTCCGTGTCAGCCAGGCGCAAACGGTGCGGAGGAAGCCCAGGATCCTGGAACTTCTCCACAACATTCTGACCAGCCGTAGCTACGGTGCCCGAGTGGTTCGGACTGCCGTCACTATGGTTGCCCATAATTCGCCTCATCCTTCTCTCGTTGTCCCGGCCGTAACCGGGTTAATGTTCAATTCAAAACTGCTGTGGGGACAGCAGAAGTTTTTTTGTGGTGCGCTGGCCTAGGACGTACGCGACGTCAGCCAGATGGTGAAGGCGATGATGACGCCGAGGCCTGCAACCCAGACGAAGAGACCTTCGGATACCGGACCCAGGCCTCCGAGGTCGTTCCCACCAGGCGAGCCGTTGGCTTCGATCGTCTTCAGGAAGGTGATGATGTCGCGCTTGCCTTCAGGAGAGATGTTGGCGTCGTTGAAGACGGGCATGTTCTGCGGACCAGTGGCCATGGCTTCGTAGATGTGCTGTCCGGAGACCCCGGCGAGTGCCGGAGCGAACTTTCCACGGGTCAAGGCACCGCCTGCGGCCGCGGCGTTGTGGCACATCGCGCAGTTCACGCGGAAGAGTTCGCCACCCTTGGCGGCATCTCCCTTTTCGTCGAGCAGCGATGCATCGGGAATGGCCGGACCAGCGCCGAGCGAAGCGACGTAAGCCGCCAGCTGCTGCGTCTGCTGATCGTTGAACTGCCTTGGCTTTTCTTGGGCCTGGGGTCCGTTCATCTGCATGGGCATACGGCCGGTGCCAACCTGGAAGTCAACTGCAGCAGCACCCACACCGACCAGCGACGGAGCGTCCTTGGTTCCGCTCGCGCCCATGCCGTGGCAGGTGGCGCAGTTTGCGGCAAAGAGCTTGCCACCTTCCTGGGCGTCGCTGGCGCTGAAGGTAGTGGTGTCTGCCTTCGCCTGGTTGACCGTCGTGGCAACGGCGTAAAGCCCACCAGTGACGAGGAGTCCCAACAACAGCAGCGCAATGGCTGCCAGTGGATGACGTCGCTTCTGCGAGAGTGCCTTCACGTGGTGGTTCCTTTATTCGATCCTGCGTCGGCTCCGTGAGCCGCTTCTTTAAAATTCATCCTCTTGTGGAACAAGAGTGGGTGCCGGGCTACTTGAGGACGTAGATGACCAGGAAGAGGCCGATCCACACAACATCCACGAAGTGCCAATAGTACGAGGTAACGATTGCCGAGGTCGCTTCAAAGTGTCCGAACTTCTTGGCGGCGTATGCACGGCCAATGATGAACAGGAAGGCGATGAGGCCGCCAATGACGTGGAGACCGTGGAAGCCGGTTGTGATGTAGAACGAGGAACCGTAGGCATTGGCCGAGAGCGTAACGTGCTCGGACACAAGCATCGCGTATTCGGTGGTTTGGCCGGCAACGAAGAAGGAGCCCATGATGAACGTCAGGATGAACCATTCGTTCATGCCCCAGCGGGTGAACTGCAGCACACCACCTCGACGGCGCGGCTCAAGTCGCTCGGCAGCGAAGACGCCCATCTGGCAAGTGAAGGAACTTGACACGAGGACGATCGTGTTTACAAGCGCAAACGGGAAGTTGAGCTTGCCGGTTTCTTCCGCCCACAAGGCGCCCGACGTAGAGCGCAGCGTGAAGTACATGGCGAAGAGACCGGCGAAGAACATCAACTCACTGGAAAGCCACACAACGGTTCCAACGGAAACCAAATTGGGGCGATTCAGCGTCGGGTGCGCCGGGGTACTGGGGGCATGGGTCGCAGATGTCACAAGGACATTATGTCTGTAAAAGTCCGGACTTCCCAATGCGAACCGCCATTTGGGGAGACTTTTTCTACAAACACGCGAATTCGCGCGGAAAAGTTCCCGGCGTCCTTAGCATTGGTCACGGAGCCGGGTGGATCGCTAGCATCAAGTGGTGACTTCACAGGCATCTGCAGAGCAGGCAAGCAACTCGTGGCCCGGACTCATCTCCGCATTGATCAACGGGCATGACCTCTCGGTCGAGAACACAGCATGGGCCATGAACACGATCATGTCCGGAGAAGCCGCCCCTTCCCAGATTGCCGGTTTCCTCGTTGCCCTGCGCGCCAAAGGGGAAACGGTGGATGAAGTCACCGGACTGGTTGAGGCAATGCTCTCCAACGCCAAGCCCGTGAGCATTCCGGGCGAAAAGCTCGACATCGTAGGCACCGGCGGCGATCGGCTGAACACCGTCAATATCTCGACGATGGCGGCACTTGTCGCGGCCGGCGCGGGAGCACGCGTCGTAAAGCACGGAAACAGGGCGGCATCGTCGTCGTCGGGCTCCGCAGATGTCCTGGAAGCCTTGGGCGTGAGGCTCGACTTGCCGATCGAACGCGTAGCCCGCAACGCCGAAGAGGCGGGAATCACCTTCTGTTTCGCCCAGGTATTCCACCCGTCGTTCCGGCATACCGGTGTTGTCCGGGCGGAACTTGGCATTCCCACGGCCTTCAACTTCCTGGGACCAATGACCAACCCTGCCCACGTCCAGGCTTCAGCCGTGGGGGTTGCCAACGCCACCATGGCTCCGTTGATCGCCGGGGTCCTGGCGCGCCGGGGGAGCCGCGGATTGGTGTTCCGCGGGGAAGACGGACTCGATGAACTCACCACCACCGGACCATCCACGGTGTGGGAAATCAGGAACGGGCAAGTCACCGGGCAGCGGTTCTCGCCGGCCGATCTTGGGATCGCCGCGGCGACTGTCGCCGATCTCCGAGGCGGCGACGCCAAGGCGAATGCCGCCGTCGTGCGCGAAGTACTTGAGGGGAAGCCGGGCCCGGTCCGAGATGCCGTATTGCTCAACGCCGCCGCAGGCCTGGTGGCCTTCGATACTTCTGCCGAGGGGTCGTTCCTGGAACGAATGAAGTCGGCCTGGCTGCGGGCTGCGGAATCCATTGATTCCGGAGCGGCTTCAAGGGTCCTCGACACATGGGTCGGACTCAGCCAAAGCTAGGCGCGGCGCCAGGATTCCGGCTGTTACTGCTCGAAGCCCAGCGAAAACGCGGCGTCCAGATCATGCTGTGAGTATGCGCGGAAGGCGATATGCGTGGTGGTGTGAACCACTGCGGGAACCTTCGAGAGTTTGTCGGCGATGACGTCCGCCAACTCCTCGTGCTTCGCCACACGCGCCACAGCAATAAGATCCCATTCCCCTGTGACGGAGTAGACCTCGCTGATCCCTTGGATGGCGGAGATCTCTTCGGCCGTCTCCGGGATGCGTGAAGCGTCGGTCTTGATCAGGACAAAAGCGGTGATCACTGGGGGCGGCCTTTCCGAAGTGCAGCAGTGGACGTAGCAAGCCTAGTCCATCGGCGGGTGCTTAGGACTGGCGGCTCCGTCGACGGACCCGCACCACAAGGGCGATCACGGCGCGGTAGCCAAGCAGCAGGATCGCCAAGCTGATCAGGGCGACAATGATGAACGCGGGCACCACCGTCTGTCCGGTGGCCGCACGCAAAAGCATGCCCCCGGCCACGGTTCCGATCCATATGCCGACGCCAGCCGGCCAGGTCTTGAAGGGTGCCCTCCAGGCCCGCACAATGAGCCAAGCGATCACGGCACCGGCAAGAAACGGCCAAGCCGTAGCAAAGACCCCGGTCAGCACATCAGCACGCTGGTGTGCGTCGCGGCCAATGGCGGCGAAAACAAGAATGAGGATTGCGTCTGCCAGTCCGGCGATGAGGGCAGTGCGGACCAGGGCGGAATTTGCGGAAGGCATGGAAACGACACTATCCCGCACTGATGCCGAACTCGAACCGAAGGTCCTACGCATGCCACCGGGCTCTTGAACATGCACCCCTTGAACCAGTACTGAGTACCGCGGAAGATGTGGCTACGACACTTGAAGCGACGCCGATCCCCGGAGGTACAACATGAAGTTGATCCAGGTTGCCCAGCGGGCGGTGGACCTCGACCGGGCATCGGAGTTTTACTCCCGTCTGCTGGGCGGTGAGCCAAGCGGAAGATTCGATCCGCCCGGCCTGCTCTTCTTCGATCTCGACGGCGTCCGGCTTCTCTTGGATCGCGGCGCCCCGTCGTCGCTGATCTACCTGGACGTAGCCGATCTCCGGCTCTCTGTGGAAGACCTCCGGGCCTCAGGAACGAAGATCGTCCAGGAACCACAACTGGTCTATAGCCACGTCGACGGAAGCCTTGGGCCGGCCGGGACCGACGAGTGGATGGCCTTCATCAAGGACAGCGAAGGCAACACGGTGGGCCTCGTAGGCCGTGAGGCGAGCGGCAGTTAGGAAGCGGCCCAGGAAGCGGACAGCCGCCGTCGAGCAAGAAAAGATTTACCTGTAGATGGTGCCGGCGGGCGCTGTTAGCATGACGAAAAGGTAGCTGACCGTGCTGCCCCCAAACACTGAGGAGCCATGTAATGACCACGAACCTCAACCCCTACATCAGCTTTCGGGACAACGCCAAAGAGGCAATGACTTTCTATCAGTCGGTCTTCGGAGGCGAGCTGACCCAAAGCACGTTCGCGGAGTTCCACGCGAGCGAAGACCCCGCCGAAAGCGACAAGATCATGCACTCGGCACTCAAGACAGACAACGGATTGCTGCTCATGGCCGCGGACACCCCCAACAGCATGGACTACAGCCCGGGAAACAACATCTCGGTGTCGCTTAGCGGCGACGACGAAGCGGAACTTCGTGGCTATTGGGACGGACTGGTCGACGGCGGGACGGTCACCGTGCCGATGGAGAAGGCACCGTGGGGGGACATCTTCGGGATGCTCACTGATAAGTTCGGCATCGCTTGGCTGGTCAACGTTTCGGGAGCGCAGCCTCAGTAACGCGAAAACAGAAATCGCCCTCCGCCCCGCAATGCGGGACGGAGGGCGCTCTGTCTTCCGGGGCTATCCGACCGGGTTGGTCGTCTGGCAGGTCTGGTCCTGGGCGGTCTGGGCAACCACATCGTTGGGCTTGGGGGCCGGAAGTGTGGGCTTGTCCCCGGATGCGAAGTCCTGCCCGGCGTAGAGCTGGACTCCCTGGACGCTGGCGACCTGCTGCACGCTCGTCGCCGGCAACCCGAACATTGCAGCGACGTCCGCGGCAACATCGGCAAAGCCAGCACCGTAATAGACCATGGTCTGCGGCCTGGCATCGGCTTGGATCTTGGCCAGCTTCGTGAACCCACCGGCGGAGAGCAGCGATCCGATCTCCTGGCTTCTGCCGGTCACGCCCGTTCCATTGGCGACGGTGACCGGTTGAAGCGCCTTGTTGTATCCGGCCTTCGGAGCTTCGGTGGATGGAGCAGGCGACGCCGCGGCGCTTGGCGCGGGCTGGCTCAGGTCGGGGCTCTTCGTCAAGGCAGCGAAGAAGTTGCTCGCCGCCGGCTGGTCGAGGTCGAGCCGGTTGGGGTCGGACGCCGCCGGCACGTTGGGCACGGTGATGAAGTTGACCTTCGCCGGGTCGATGTTCTTGAGCCTGCCCGCGATGGTCAACAAGGCCGGGACCGAGGCGAGGCCGTTGTCGACCGTGAGGTTCTTGGTGACGGTATCGGCGATGCCCAGCATCTTCTGGGGGTTTCCGAGTGTTCCGTCAGCTTTGAGTTTCCGGACGAGGGAACCGAGGAACGATTGCTGCGCCTTGATCCGTCCGAGGTCTCCGCCATCGGAGAATGCATGGCGGGTGCGCAGGAAGGCCAGGGCCTGATCGCCTTCCACCTGCGAGGTGCCCTTGGGCAAATGCAATCCGGAATCGGGGTCGTTGACCGCAGTGCTCACACAGACGTCGACGCCACCGACGGCCTTCGATAGTTCGGTCACTGCGTTGAAGTCGGCCATCATGAAGTGGTCAACCTCCAAACCCGTGAGCTTATTGACGGTGTCAACAGCGCAGCCGATGCCAGCCTCGGCCATTGCACTGTTGATCATGGCATTTTGCCGTTCAGGGTATTGCTTGCCCGTTTTGTTGTCAGTGCAGGCCGGAACGTCGACCAGCAAGTCGCGGGGGAAACTGATCACGTTGACATGGTTGTTGTCCGCGGAAATATCCAGCAACATCATGACGTCCGATTGGCCGTAGCCGGAGGACTGGTCGGTGGTGCCGAACTGCCCGTTCTTCCCGCTCCTGGTATCAGTGCCCAGGACGAGGATTTGAAGCCGGTCCTTGCTGTCGTCCACCGGTCCTTCCGTCCTGACGCCGCCGGCGCCGAGTGCGGATGATGAGATGTTGGACTGAAGGCGCCATACCCAATACCCTCCGAACGCGATGACTGCGATCAGCAAGACGGCCACTACGGCGCTGGTGATTTTGAACCAGCGGGGCGAGCGGCGAAAGCTGAACCGCCGGCTGCGGGCAGCCAGCTTTCCCTGGCCCGGGTAGGCAACAGGGGGTGACTGACCCGGCTCCGGGCTGGGTGCATCGTGGCGAGTGACCAAAAGGGGAACTACCTCTCCAGGGGAAATACGGACGGCCCTATTGTAGCCGGGGGGTCTGGGAAGCTTCCGTGAGGCCCGCGGTACCCAGTGCAGATACCGCGCAATGATTCAATGGAAACATGACTCTGAGTTCACTTGCGGCGTTCGTCGGATTGTGCTTGATTTTGGCGCTCACGCCGGGCCCGGACTCGTTCCTCGTCCTGAGGTACAGCCTGTCAAACGTCAAGGCTGGCCTCTCGGCCGGCCTCGGTTCTTCGCTTGGCAGCATCTTTTGGGCGGGGCTTGTCGGCATTGGATTGGCAGCCCTTCTGGAGCAGTCGGCCGAGGCCTACAGGGCAGTGAAAATCATTGGTGGCCTGTATCTGATTTACCTCGGGATCAGCGCCTTCATCCACAGCCGGCGCGGACAGCCTACCCGCAACGCACAGGATGCCCCGGAGAAGGGCCCCAAACTGCGCTCGAGTTTCTTCGCGGGACTTGTTTCGTGCATGCTCAACCCCAAAGTCGGCCTGTTCTTCCTCGCCGTCGTGCCCCAGTTCCTTCCTCCCGGGGAAGCATCCCTTGGGCAGACGATGATTCTCGGAGTCATCGACTTCGCAATTTCGATGCTCTACCTCGGAGTCTTGTCTTTGGTGGCAACCAAGGCCGTCCTCTGGCTGAAGAAGCCATCCGTGACGAAAGCACTCGAACGGACGTCTGCCGCGATCCTCACGGCACTTGGCCTGGGGACCGCGGTTTCGGCAAACAGCTGAGCTAGGTGACCTATTCGTTGTGAATAGTATTTGATCCCGTCCAAGGGGCCGGCGGCGCTGCGTACCTAGTGTTCCCGGTATGAGGCCTCTTCCAGTACGCAAGCCGTTGGCTGTGCGATTGTCCATGTTCCTGCTCGCGAGCGCCGTTGGAGCGCTGGGACTCAGCGTTCCACCAGCAAGTGCTGCATCACCAGCTGTGTCCATCCCTCCGGATCCAACTCCCACCAAACTGGACTTCGCCAACGTCAATGGAGACACGTGGATCGTGCCGGCCGGCGTGCGCTCCATCGATGTCCGGGCCTTGGGCTCCGCCGGGGGCGGTGGGGGACCAATCAATATTCCTGGTACCGCTTTTGTTGTGAGCAATGATGGTCCCGGCGGAGCAGGGGCCGACATTCGCGCAAGGCTGCAGGTAACGCCCGGCCAGGCACTGAAGATTTACGCTTCGACACCTGGCGGGGGAACAGGGTCGCGACACAACCCAGGCGGCGGGGGAGTGGGTTTCATTCGCGGAGGTTCGGGTGGTACCGGATCCCTCGCCGGATCTGCCGGCGGCGGTGGCGGCGGAGCGAGTGCCGTAGTCGACGCGCAAGGGACGCCGCTTGTTGTCGCTGCCGGTGGGGGCGGAGGCGCAGGCCACGGAGCTGCTTTCGTGTACTGCAACGGCGGTGCGGGCGGTGCTGCCAACCAGAATGGCCAGTCGGCTGACGGGTGGTGTGCGGGCGGGGCACCTGGCGCTGACTTCGGAGTTATCGGGCCTGCGGGCGCGGCGGGAACCGGCGGTGGCGGTGCCGGAAGTTCGTCCAGCGGCGGCGGTGGAGGCGGTGGCGGCGGAGGTTGGCTAAGTGGTTCAGGTGCTCTTGGCAGCCGCGTGGGTGGCGCCGGGGGCGGTGGTGGCGCTGGCGGCAGCAGCTACGTCGACTCCAGCGCAAGCAACGTGATCAGGGGCTACAACGCGGGTAGCGGCTGGGTCAGCATCTGGTACACCCCCGACTACGCAACAACAACCAGCGTCGTCTCGACGACGAATCCTTCCATCTTCGGCACTCCCGGCGGCTACGTCGCAACAGTCGTCAACTCCGACCTCCGCGGAGTGGTTCCAAGTGGCGAGGTTGCAGTTATGGACAGTGGCGGCACGGAGCTGGCAACCGCTCCTGTTGACGCCGCCGGAACTGCCAACATCAGTGCAATCGACCTCCCCGCAGGTTCCCACGATCTCACCTTCCAATACCGGCCACGCAACACCGATTCCTACAAATTCCAGTCCTCCGCGGCATCCTTGACCCAAGTCGTACAGCCTCTCGCAACGCGGATCGTCAATGCGACGGTTTCCGCCGACCTCCTGAGCAAGCCCGCTACGATAACGGGCGCGGTTTCGGCTGACATGGCCGCGGCGGTCGCGACTGCTTCGAGAGCTCTTTCTCCTGCTGTGCCCACGGGGCAAGTGACATTAAGTTCGAACGGCGACGTTCTTGGAACGGCCCCGTTGGATTCGCGAGGTGACTTCACCACCGCGATCCCCTGGGCTGAAGGTAATCGCACAGTTCAACTCAGCTACGACGGTGACACCAACTTCAGGCCCGCTGAACCCGTAACGATTCAAGTGAACGCCGCGCGGGCCCAAGCAACGGTCCTTGTTGTTCCATCGTCGACTTCCGTCTCGGAAGGCCGGACCGTGGACCTACGGGTAAATGTCACAGCGGGCAGCGCGCTTCCGGTGCAGCCTGGCGGAACCGTCATTCTGACAGTTGACAACCAGGTCCGCCTGACCGCGGTGACCTTGGTCTCCGGCTCGGCCGCTGTCACCCTTCCGGCATTGTCCACCGGGAACCACGAAATAACGGTGGAGTACTCAGGGGACGCCTATTTCCTGCCCGCCTCGGGAACGCCGGCTTCGGTCACAGTGACGGCTCCGGTCGTGCCAACGGTCCCGGCATCACCTGGAGCGCCGGGCATGGCGTCGTCCACCCTGGTCTTGCCCACGGCATCGACAGCGTCGTATGGCAACCTGGCGTATACCGGGTCCAACGGTCCGGTCTTCACAGGATTGGGTCTCGGGGCCGTTGCCGCGCTCGTTCTGGGTCGGTTCCTCCGACTCTGGAGCCGACCTCGACACATTGGCAGAATCCGCGGCCCTCAGGGATGAAAAGGCTGATCTGCAAATAATATGGCGGCATGACGTCACGTACGGTCGTACATCCCGCTCTATCAAGCGATGACACTCCCGCCGCTGTACTGAAACGCACACGCCAGTACCGTGGCGGGATTGTCGTGCTCACTGGGATTCAAGGGATAGGAAAAACGACGTGGTGCTTGCAGTTCATGGATGCCCTAAGGCGGCCAAACGTGGTGGCGTGCAGTGCGGACGCTTTTGAAAGTAGCCTTCCACTCTCCTTTGTTGACAAGCTTCTTGTGGCCTTGGGCCACCGCGAGGCCGAACCCCTCTCGGATCCAGTCATTGCTGCCCGCCAACTATTGTCTGCGCTAGCTTCCCGGCCGAAGAACATTAGTTGCATTGTCGTAGACAATGCCCAATGGATAGATGAACGCTCCGCCAAGGCCCTGCGGTTCGTGCTGCAGAGACTCGCCGACGACAGGATCACAGTTGTCTTGGCAGGTGTTTCAGGGCCCGGTACCGCAGCCATCGATCGGATAGTGGCTGATGACCTGTCCTGGGGCTTTATCAAACGGGTCACCATGGAACCGCTGAGTCCGGAACAGGTCCAGGATTACGTGGCGCGGGTCTGGGATCGAACGATGTCGGCGCGTACGGCTGAACGGCTTCGATGGAGCACCGGAGGTACTCCCTTGTTGATCAACGCCGCAATGGAACACGCCGCCGGGCCCGAATATTCCGCCCAGAACCCCTGGCCCGATACCCTGCCGTACATCTCCCCTGGAAACAATCCCTTTGCCGCCATGCTCGACGCATTGGAGCTTGGACCTGCCCGATCCGTCGTCGAGTTCGTATGTGTCAGTCGCGACCCAATTGAACAAGAGCGCTTGCAGCGGATTGGCTTCGCTTTGAATGAACCAACGGATGTCGCGGCAGCATTGGCGAGCGGGCTCGTCCGGGGCACACGGGTCGGGCAGACCGTCCAATTGCGCCCGTTTCATGATCTGCTCGCTGTTGGGGTGCGGGACAACCTCAAGAGCCACCGCCTGTCTTCCATCCACCGCGCGATTGCAGGCGAACTCGATGATCCAAGACTTGCTCTGCAACATCGATTGCTGGTGCAGGAACCCGGGACGGTCGCACTCTATACGGATGTGACCTCCGGCGTCGATCACGCTTTGGCCGATGGCCAGCCGGAACTCGCGTTGCAATACCTGCGCTCGGCGATGGACAGGTTCCACGGAAGCCGCCGGGACGACTGCATCATCGAAGCCTGCGTCGTTGCGTCCGTCCACCATTGCATTGCCGAAGTGATGGACCTTCTGCCTCAGGTGCAATCCATGCGTCCCGGCGTAGTGCGGGACTTCGCGCTGTTGCAGTTGCTCCAAATGAGGCCGGATCTGGACCGTGTCGGCCAATTTGCCGAAGAGCTGATCGCGAAAGAACTGAACCACCCTGACGAGGCCCTGCTGCGGGCCCACATTTCGTTGGCGATAGTCGTCTCACGCATGGTCTCCGACGATAAGTCCTCCACCGCCGTCGCTGTCGCCCAAGCGCACCGATACCTGGAACAGCTGAGCCAGTCCAAGGGGGCCGTCAACGACCCTAGGCTTCGGCACCTGCCCTCAGGAACGGACCTGGGCCTGCAATTCGATGGATTCAACCTCATCGGTGCAAGCGGCACCCAGGATCCAAACCGGATCTCGAAGGCTTTCGCGTCGCTCAGTGCACGGATTGCTGGTGCGAACGACAGCCCTGCCTTGGCCGACGCATTGACCTGCAGAGCCGGCTTCCTCAGCGTGACTGGCGGCATCGAACAGGCCACGGTCGATCTGGAGAGGGCCATGGAAGTCTCGGCTTCGACCGGGGCGGGCCTGGCAATCGGGCACACCAGGGTTGTGCTCGCATACTGCTATTTCCTGCTGGGACGGGTGCAGGAAATGCTGACGGTGGTCCGCACGGCGCAATTGCATTCTCTGGATGTCAGCGATGTTTCCTCCCGCCCCCTCGTTTTCTCGATGTCCGCGGTCCTCGAGGCACTACAGGGCCGTTCGGAATCATATGAAGCTGCGTTGCGCCGCGCGGAAGAAGTCCGAATCAGCGAATATGACACTTTTGGAGTCGAACTCAGTGGCCTTGCAAAGCTCGAACGAGCCCGTTCCTTGGCCGAATGGCAACAACAGCTGGACGCATCAGAGGCGATCACATTAGCCACGCCATCGACACACAGTTACAGGATTGACGCGCTGGCTGGACTGGGTCGTGCGGAGGAAGCCGACAGCTTGTTGCAGGCCTGCAAGGATATGAATGGTCGCGGATGGTGGCCGGTGTATGGCTCGCTGGACTGGTTGGAAGGCAGGGTCAGCGAGGCGTATGGACTATCCAGCCGGGCGGCCAAGTTCTACCGGCTCGCGGCGAAGGAATCGCGCTTCCCTTTGTCGCAGGGCATTGCCCACCTCGACCTTGGCCGGCTGCTCATCTCGATGGGAAACACGAAAGCCGGTGCGACCGCCCTGAGGGGTGCCGTAAGGATCTTCCTTGTACTCGGCGCCGCGCCGTACCTCAGCCGTGCGATGAAGTTGCTCGACGGGCTGAGCGACAGGCCCGCCAATCCGTACCTACAGGCATTCGAGTCCCTTACTGGACGGGAACGGGAAATCGCCTTCTATGCCGAACGAGGCATGACCAACAAGCAAATCGCCGCCCAGCTATTTGTTTCGCCCGCCACGGTGAACTTCCATATCCGGAATGTCCTGGCCAAGCTCGGCCTCCGCTCTCGGCGGGAACTCGGCCAGCTATTCAGTTCCGGCTTTGAAGGCTCCGCTCCGAGCCAAGCCCGCACGCCCTTGCGTCATCCCTTCTGATCATCGCGGCGTATCTCCCATTCGGTCATGACGTCGGCGAGGTCTGCGAGCGCGCGGTAGACCGGACGTTCCTGGGCGAAGGCTGCCAACCAGGAATTGGGCGGAACCTCGTAACGGTCCCGGCGACTGCCGGGCAAGGCCAAGCAACACCCGGATGGTGGTGGACTTGCCCGCGCCGTTGGCCGTATGTCAATGCTCCGCGGCGACGGCCGGAACGCTGCGATCAAACGCCGTCAGGAGCACCATCGATGCTCCAATGGCGAGCAGAATCCAGGCCAAGGCATGGAAACCTGCGTCGGTAGCGGACGGCCCAAAAGCGATGCCGATGAGGCTGGAGGAGCCGATCGCGCCCAAGTACATTGACGTCCGCAGCAAGCCCGAGGCCACTGCGATCTCCGCGGCCGTCGTTTGCAGGTACAGCGCTGCCTGATTGGCGAAACTGCTGAAACCGTTGGTCAGGCCCAGCAGCAGGGTCATTCCGATAAGCAGTACGACGCCGGAGCTGTGGTTCACCAACAGCATCACCCCTGCAGAGAGGGTCAAAGCGACGCCCGCAAGGATCAACGGCCAGCGGACCCACGCCCGAGCGGAGACGACCCTCGCCACGACGATGCTCAGCAGGCTCAGCGGAATCAGAATCAGCCCTACCGTCGCCGGGTTCAGCCCCATGCTTTGTTCCATCCACTGGCTGGCCCCGTACATCGATGCATAAGTTGCCAGTGCGGCCAGGACCGTACGTAGGTAGGTACGCTGCAGCGGTCCGTTCCTGCCCAGCATCCCGACGTCGATCAGCGGACTGCGCGCATGCCGTTCCCGCAACAGCAGCACCCCCGTGAGCACCACAGCGAGGACGGCAAGCCACCAGTCCGGCGTCGTGAGCGCCGAAAGGAACACCAGCAGCGAGATGATCGCACCAGCAAAGAGGGCGATCCCCGGCAGGTCCAGCATGGTGAGCAGGCTGCCCAGGCCCTGTTTGCGGACCGGCGCGTCTTTCGCTACTCCGATCAAAGTGAAGGTGAAGGCCAGCAGGGCCAGCGGAATGTTCACTGCGAACAGGGCCCGCCAGCCGAACGCGCCGGCCAGCACTCCACCAAGCGGCAAGCCGACGACGGCGGTCACTTGGGCTGCGATCGAAAAGTTGCCCAGGACGCGGCCCGGGACGCCGATGCCGGACTCATCGGCCCGCCGGCGGACGAGCGCCATCGCCGTCGGGTAGCACGCTGAAGTCCCGATGCCGATGAGTGCCCTCGAGATGAGCAGCACGCCCAGGTTTGGAGCCAGCACGCCTACGACCCCAGCCAGCAGGAGGACGGCGACGCCGGAGAGGAAGACGCGCCTGGGCCCGAAGAGGACGGAGAGTTTCCCCATGGTCGGTTGGGCCACTGCGCTGCAAAGGTACAGGACCGATATGAGTCCGGCCGTGGCGCCCGGACTCGAGCGAAAGTCAGCCCCGATGCCTACCAGCGCCGTGGCGATCATCGAGCTGTTGATCGGATTCAGGGTGGAGCCAAGCAGCAGCGGTGCCGTGAATCTCCAACCCAGCGGGTTCGGGGGCCGATCACCCTGGCCTGGAGCCTCGGCCCCAGTCGCGGACCGTGGGGGAGCCAGCCGTCGCTTGCCCGTGTCAGCTGGGCTCGGCGCCGGGGCCGCGTCCGGAGCGGTCACGACCGGGTGGTTTCAAGCACGTCCAGGATTTCTTGAGTCGTTCCGGTCTCGCCCAGCCGGGGGAAAATCGTCGTGACGGAGTTTTCGTGGGCGTTCATCGTCAGATCGGTCATCGCGTCAAGAGCGAGAGTGACGTTAAGGCCGGCTTCGTGGGAGCTCCGCGCAGTGGATTCCACGCCAATGCTGGTGGCTACACCGGTCAGCACCACCTGGGTCACGCCAAGGTCTTCCAAGAGTGCGCCCAGGCCGGTGTCGGTGAACGCGCCCCACGTCTTCTTCGTGACAAGGTGATCGCCCGGTTGCTGGTTCAGTTCAGGGAGAAGTTCGGCGAAATCGGCGGGGAACTCCCTTCCCGCGGTGCTGCCTTGATCTGTCCTGCCGGGCGCGCCGCCAGTGACGTTGACCAGCACCACGGGAAGGCCGTGGCTGCGGAAAGCATCCGACAAGGCAGCGGAATTCCGCACGATTGGATCGAGGGGATGCGCTTTCGGGGAGGCAACTATTCCCCGCTGAAGGTCAACAATGATGAGGGCGGTCTGTGGGTCCAACGTGGTGATGGGCATGTTTCTCACGGCTCCAAAAGGCGTTTGAGTAGGTGAATGGCGCCGGGCAACCGTTCCCGCTCGTCCGGCGTGAGTTTGGACTGGATGGTGCGGTAAAGCCAATCAGCCTTGGCGGCACGGCTGGCGCTGATGCTCTCCCGGGCTTCGGTTGTGAGGGACAGGATCCTCTGACGGCCATCGGCCGGATCAGGGCCGCTTTCAACGAGTCCTGCGCCGGAAAGGGCGGAAATGATGGCTCCCATGGACTGGGGACGCATTCCCTCGGCGCGGGCCAGTGCGGACAGCGTGGCCCGGCCGTCACGATCCAAGTGGATCAGTACGGCCTTTTGCGCATTCGTCAGGTTGTCCACTTGGGACTGGTTGTCCACCTGGGACTGCTCACGCAGGCGCCGGGTCAACTGGCCAATGAGGACGCGAAGCTCTGCGGCAGCTTCGAGCATGCCCGCCGCGTCTGGATCCGGGTGGGGGGTCATAGCAATGACGCTAGCAGATAGTAAGGCAAACTGAAAAGGTTTCCTTACTATCTGTGTTTTCGTGGCGTGCCTGGTTACGAGGGTTCGGCAATCTCCACGGCTTCGCCGCTCACGACAATTCCGCCCTGCGGGGGAATGTCGACGGTGAGGACACTCGGGCGGCGGACGTGGCTTCCTTGGTGCACAATCACCCGGCTCGGCGTCTCCACGAGCGAAAGCAACCGGAGGTATGCGCCGAAAGCCGCGGCGGCTGAGCCTGTCGCCGGATCTTCAGTGATAGTTCCTACGGGGAAGAGGTTGCGCGAGTCGAACTCGCCGGTACCGATCTCGCAGAGCGTCGTGACGGTGCCTGCCCAGCCTTGAGCATCCATCAGCGCGCGCATGCCATCCGGGTCGAAAACGAAGGAGTCAAAGGTGCTCCGTTCGGCGAAGACAAGAATGGGGTGCCAGTTTCCGGCAAAGGAAACCATCGGAGGGTAGCCCGGGTGCAGCTCGCCTTGGCCCACGCCGAGCAATCCGAGCAGGGAATCCAGAACACCGTCGGGGAACCCGGCAACCCGGGGTTCCACGCTCGTGAAGCTTGCCCTGACCGCGTCGCCGTGGCCCGCCGTCGTAATCACCACAGGCCCTACCTCCGTATCGAACACAAAGGTTCCGGCACCGTCGCGCCCTGACAGGGCGACAGCCAAAGCGATAGTGGCATGGCCACAGAACGGTACCTCGGCGATAGGGGAGAAGTACCGCACACGGTTTCGGCGGGCGTCCCCGCCAACAGTCTTCCCGGTGACAAAGACCGTTTCGGCATAACCGATCTCGGCCGCAATGGCCTGCATCCGGGCGTCGTCGAGGCCGGTTGCGTCCAGGACTACTCCGGCCGGATTTCCTCCTTCTGGAGTGGCGGTAAAGGCGGCATAGCGGAGTACGTCTGGAGTCTGTTCCATCCGGATATCGTCGCACGGACGGCGCGGTCACGGTCGAACCGCTCTTGCCACTATCTAGCGTTCGACGGCGGTACCGGACCAAGGGCGTAAAGGCTTGGGACAATGCGGGCACGTAGCGTGGATCCAGAAGGGGTCCGCGGCCGTTGTTCGACGGGGTGAAACGACATGAGGCTGAAGACCACGACCAACGTCTCAGTGGACGGCGTGATGCAGGGATTGGGCGGAGCGGATGAAGATCGCCGCGGCGGCTTTGAGCGCGGGGGATGGGCGATCCCACTGCTGGACGCCGAAACCGGGGACTATCTCGGCGAAGTCTACGGCGGTGCGTCCGCGTTCCTCTTCGGGCGGCGGACCTACGAGATCTTCGCGCCCTACTGGGGCATGATGACCGATCCCAGCACGAACCCGATCGCGGCCGCATTGAACAGCCGGCCCAAGTACGTCGCGTCAACCAGCCTCACCGACCCGCAATGGGCGGGCACCACCGTCCTGTCCGGCGACCTCGCCACGGCAATCGGCGAACTGAAGGCACATCACGACGGCGACTTGCTGGTGCCGGGCAGTGGTGTCCTGGTCCGATGGCTGCTCGCCAACGACCTGATCGACCAGCTCGACCTGCTCACCTATCCCGTGGTCGTCGGCCAGGGCACACGGTTGTTCCCCGAATCCGGTCCGGACCTCGCGCTCGAACTGGTCAGCTCACGGACGACATCCCGCGGCATCACCATCCAGACTTATCGGCCGGCCGGGCGTCCAGAGTACGCAACGTCCACCGTGGATCCCGAGGATGTGTTCTAGGGTGTCCGCGGTCCCAGACTTTTCCCGGCTCATTGCTCTCGTGTCGATGCAATGAATGAGTTGACCATTTCAAGGACGGGGCTGCCGGGGATGAGTGTCTGGGAATGATTGCGGCCGGGCAGGGCATGGAATCGGGCCTTGGGCATGAGTCGGGCCGCTTGTTCGCAGTCCGCATGCCGGAGCGGATCGTCAGTGCTGGCGAGCAGCAGGGTGGGTGTGTCCATCGTCCGGAGAACCGCCTCCGGGATTCCGGGTTCGTCCTCGCTGCGCCGGAAGTAGGCGCGCAGGGCGACGGGGTCGTTGGCCAGAAACGCTGTGGCGGTCTGCGGATCGAGCTCACGGCCTGCGGCGTCACTCCACTGGCGCAGAAATTCGGGCACGCCTCCCTGATCCAGGGCCCGGTCGTATCCGGGGAAGAAGATCGATTCGATTTGCCCCGCCGGCGAGCGGTAGGTGCCACCGGCAGAAGTGAACGTCTCAACACGCTCTGGACTGCTGGCTAGCAGTGAGAATCCGACTCTCGCACCAGCTTCACCCATGACTTGCTCCTTTCTTGGGGGACACTAACTGAGCGTAGTCGGGCCACGGCGCTCTTATCGGCGGGTCGCGATGCTTCGTCATTTCGTACCGAGTCATACCCGTTCCGGGACGCGAGCAAATGCCCATGCGACCAACGCGGGCCTCGACGGCGAAGAACGCGATGCCCCCGATGGTCGCCGCCTGCACTCTCTCTGAGGCGGTGCTCGTTCCGGGCGAAATGGCGGCCCAGGGCCTGTGGGTCCGCCTCGGGAACGACATCGACATGAGCCATCTTCTTCCCTTCGCTGTTGAAGAAGGCGTGGCGTTTGTGCCCGGCTCCGCCTTCTACTCCCACGACCCTGATCAAACCACCTTGCGTCCGTCGTTCGTCACCAATTCCCCGCACGTTATAGCCAAAGGCATTCAACGCCTCTCCCGGGCGATCAAGACCTGCAGCAGGCAGCCTGGCCAGGCTATCGTGCAATAGACCCGACAAGAGCACTATGAGCAAGACAACGCGTGCGCCCAGTGCAACGAATCGACCCCGGCCACCATGGGCCAGGATGCCGTTGCGTTGCTACCCGCGACCGTCCACTAAAAGGGCAGCACGCGCCTCGTCGGCGCTCAGGAGCTTTCCACCGAGCCCGCCATTCTGGTGAAGGTCTCCACGCATCAGCTCTAATCTGCCGGCCGCCTCGATTCCTCCGGCTTTGACCGGGTCAAAACCAGAGGCACTGATGAGCCTCTCCACCGTTTCTGCCGCTGCGTCGTCGTCAGTTGCGTAAAACAGAGCGGCCCGCTCGGATGGCCGGTTCGCTGCCGAGCCCAGCGCGTCGGCCCCCAGCGTGCCGAAAGCCTTCACGAAGTGCGCTCCGGCAGGCAGCAGATTTGCCAGGACCGAGGCCGCCGATTCGCCCTCGGGCAGTGTCGTCGTAAAACCGCCGTGGCCATCGGGCCCGATCGGGTTGGACGGGTCGATTACAACCTTGCCGACCAGCGCCTGTGACAACTGGGAAATGAGCTCCTTCCCAGTGTCCAGCCACACGGCAAACAGAACAGTGTCAGCCTGTGACACCGCATCAACAACGCTTGCCGAACTCGCGAGCGTACCCAACTCAGCCGCCAACGCGTCAGCGCCGGATTGATTGCGCGCGGCGAGAACGACCGGCTCGCCGCCCTGAACAAGATTGCGGGCGACCCGGGAGCCGATGTTACCGATCCCGATAATTGCAGTTGTCACGTCAACCTCCAGGGTCTAGTGGTAAAAGCCTATGACCGCGGGGGACTGCATGTAAACGGGGTGAAAGGGTCGTATGCAGAACACGACGGCGTCGGGGAACGCGACCTGGTAGCTGCAGCCGGGCGCGCCCCGGGTGGACCCGGGAGAGGGTCCGCACGATTCGTCTGATGAGCCAGGCAGACTAGTACAACTGGGTAAGCCGGCCATCGCGCAGGGTCAAGCCATAATCAGGGGCTGCTATTTGCTTTTGAAGCTAAGCGTGTCGGCTCCGGTCCTCCAGGTCAGAGTGTCCTGGACGAACGACATTTCGATGGGCCGACTTAGGAATTGCATGACCCATTGCTCCTGCGCAGAAGACTCGCCGGCGCAGCCCATCGCCCCGGCTGCGAGTTTGCCAAGTGTAAGCGTGTTCCCGGTGATCGCCGCCGGTCCGCTGATCGGATTGCACGGGGTTTTCACCGCGAGCTGAAGCCCGCCGTTGACGGAATACAGCTCCACTCGTAGCCCGCCTGCCGCCACCCACGGCAGGGTGGCGTCGTTGGATGTCCCCGAGATGCTGACGTATTGCGAACATGGGGCGGACGGCAGGAATGAAGCGCATGTCGCGCCGGGAGGTGTGGAAACGGTCGGGGAGGGCGTTGTGACGTCCGGCCCTGTTTTGGCTACTGATGCACAAGAAGTCATTAGCAGGCCGAGAATTAGTAGGCAAAAACAGTCTTGCCACAATCGCGAGTGCTTCATCGAATCCCCCTGAAGATGGAAGCTGATCGGAGCGTATACGCGGGCGGGGGCTTTGTCACCGGGTTTCGTTCGACCGTTATAAGAAGCGGATGTATTCGCAGAAAGCGCGAACAGCGTTTTCGCTACTGGCATCCCTGCGGATTGAGTGCGAGCGTATTCGTAGATCAACCCCGAACTTCAGAACTGGCTGTGAGACGAGATGCAGGCGTCTGTTGTTGTCCTCGTATCATGCAGCCTTTCCGCGAATATGGATTGCGTGCGTTTATCGGGCCGGATAAGCATGAATCTCGGCTTCCCACTCGGCGGTTGCATCCTGACTTCGGTCATTTGGTTTAGTGCCTTGCCCGCGGGTTCCGGATTGCGTTGAGGACTGCTTGTTT
>NZ_BAABKK010000002.1:54381-134920 GCF_039543785.1 Arthrobacter gyeryongensis | reverse complement strand
AGCCCGCGGAACCGGAAAACCTCGACACCGAAGGCCTCCTGAAGGGCATCTACCTGCTCGCCCCGGCGGAGCCCGAGGATCGGGACAAAAAGCGTCCCCGCGCGCAGATCCTGGCCTCCGGCGTCTCGGTCCCCTGGGCCCTGGAAGCCCAGAAGGTCCTGGCCCAGGACTGGGGAGTCTCCGCGGATGTCTGGTCCGTGACCTCCTGGAACGAACTCCGACGCGACGGACTCGCCGCCGAAGAACACGCCTTCCTGAACCCCGGCGAAGAACCCCGCACCCCGTTCGTCGCCCAGCAACTCGCCGGCGCCACCGGACCGGTCATCGCCGTCACCGACTACATGAAGGCCGTCCCGGACCAGATCCGCCAATTCATCCCCAACGAATTCGCCTCCCTCGGCGCCGACGGATTCGGATTCTCCGACACCCGCCAAGCCGCACGCCGCTTCTTCAAAAACGACACCCACTCCATCGTCGTGAAGACCCTCCAACTACTCGCGGCGAGGGGCGAGGTTGACCCTAGTGCGCCGTCGTACGCCATTGACCGGTACAAGCTCCTCGACGTGACTGCCGGAACCACCGGCGGTTCGGGAGGCGACTCCTAAAAAGCTGTAAAAGAGAATCGGCGGTAGTGCTCCGTGAGCACTACCGCCGATTTGTTGTTACGCTCCGAGCGAGCGCCGATCCACCACGAATCCTGTGGCGGCATTCTCCCTGACTGCGTTGATACCGGCCACAAGGGCCGCAATATCCGGGAACTTGGGCGATACCGCCACTACCGTTCCATCATCAGCCTTCAACCGGAAACGGAACGATTGCTCCCCCGCTGTCAAGATTTCGAAAATGCCAGACATAAACCCTCTCTCCACCGCGGATGCGTCATTGCATCCCCTTCGATGACCACTGACTCTCGTGAAGTCCATAAGAGAATATCGGCCATGGGAGCCTGCCAGAAGGCCTACCCATGGGTAATATTCAACCTTTTTCGGTAGACCTATATTGGAATGCAAGGTGAACCTAGAGACCTTGCGGGGGCACATGGATAGGGTGAACCCCATGAACGATTCCAGCTCCGTGCCCACCACTGGCGTGCTGTTGGCCGGCGGCGCCGGGACGCGCCTTGGCCTCGGCCCCAAGGCGCTGCTGCCCTTCCGCGGCCACACCTTGGTGGAGGTACTCGCCAAGACATTGCTCGACGGCGGATGCCTCGAGGTGGTGGTGGTGCTCGGTGCCGGAGCCGACGATGTCCGCCGCGGGACGGAGCTGGGCGGGTACCTCGTGGTGGACAACCCGGAGTGGGCGTCCGGCATGGCCAGCTCGTTTCGCACCGGTATTGCGGCAGCTGCGCACGGCCACAACGTCATGGTGGCCCTGGTCGACCAGCCGGGGTTGACCCCTGGCGTCGTCGCCAGACTGCTGGCAGCGCACCGCCCGGGCCGTGTGACAGCGGCGGGATACTCGGACACCGTCTACAACGGCAGCAACACAACAAAGCTCCGGCGCGGCCACCCCTTGATTATCGACGCCACCCTCCGCGCGGACGTCGCCGAGTCCGCCTTGGGCGACGCCGGAGCACGCCGTTTCCTCAAAGCGCACCCCGGCCTCGTGGACGTCGTCGACTGCAGTGACCTCACCGACGGAGCCGACGTGGACACAAAGGACAAGCTGCACCTCCTCAGCGACTAGCCACCCCCAACTGACTAGCAATAGATGCCGTTTTGAGGGCTCAAAACGACATTAAATGCGAGTTAGTTGGGTGGGGGTGGAGGCAGCGGCGTCCCTGAGCCCCAGGTAGATCTTGTCCCGGGCGATGGGGAGCGCCGCGAACCGCACCCCGGTGGCGTTCCGGATGGCGTTGGCCAGCGCGGGCGCCACGGGGTTGAACGGGCTCTCGCTCATGGACTTCGCACCGAGCGGCCCCATCTGGTCGTTCGTTTTCGCGAAATAGACCTCGCTGCGCGGCACGTCCGCGAAGGACGGGATGTGGTACTGCCGCAGGATGTCGGTAGTGACCTTGCCAGCGTCGTTCACGCGGACTTCCTCATAAAGCGCGACACCCAGCGCCTGCGCGATTCCGCCTTCCACCTGGCCGCGGCATTGCCGTGGATTGACCACAACGCCGGCATCGGCCGCCTGGACGCTCTGCAGGATCCGGAGTTCCCCCGTGCCTGTGTTCACGGCCACCCGGAATCCGTGGACGTTGAAGGCGACCGAACGCGGGGTTCCACCCCAGCGTCCCTCGGCGGCGAGTTCCACGCCCTGTTGCCGCGCGGCGTCGTACACCTCCGCGAGCGCCAAGACGCGCTCACCGCAGCGCACAACACCGTCTTCGAGCACGCAGTCCGACTCCGAAGCGCCGGCAAACACGGCCGCCACGGCCCTGATCCTCAGCGCGAGTTCCTGCGCCGCGAGCAAGGTTGCCTGTCCGGCCACCACGGTGCCTGCGGAGCCGAACGCGCCGGTATCGTGCTCAACGAGGTCCGTGTCGGATTGGCGCACGGCAACCTTCGACGCCGTGGTGGACAGGGCGGTTGCCGCCAGTTGGGCGTGGACCGTGGTGGTGCCGTTGCCGAATTCGGCGGTCCCGACGGCGGCGTCGAACGTGCCGTCCGACAGGAGCCTGAGGCGTGTGTGGGCGAAGTGGCCGCGAGGCGGAACGGTATCGATCATGGACAGCGCGGAACCGACGCCCGTGACCCAACCCGGGCCGAAGTCGTCGAGACCGGCATCCCGGTAGCGTTTCTCGCCCCGCTCCAGGGCATCCCGGACCAGCGCCACGCACTGGTCCAGTCCGTAGCTCCCGTAGAAAACGTCCTCTTCCGGTTTCGGGTTCGTGGAGAGCATGTCGTCACCCGGCCGGACCATGTTCTTGAGCCGGAAGTCCAAGGGGTCCATGCCGATTCCGACGGCAAGTTCATCCACGGCGGATTCGATCGCGAAGATCATCTGGCTCAGGCCGTAGCCACGGAAGGCGCCGGCCGGGACTGTGTTGGTGTAGACGGCCTGCGCGTCCACTTTCTTGTTGGCGCAGTTGTAGACGGCCAAGGACTCGCCGCAACCGTGGAACATCACTCCGGGCGCGTGGTTTCCGTACGCACCGGTATTGGTGACCACGTCCAGCTGCATCGCTGTCAGGCGGCCGTCCCGGCTCGTCCCGGCCTTGACCTTGATGGTGAAGGGGTGGCGTGTGGTGGTGGCGGTGAATTGTTCGGTCCGGGTGAACTCCACTTGCACGGGCCGGCGCAGTTTGAGGGCGGCCATGGCCACGAGGTCCTCGGTGAGCACCTCCTGCTTACCACCGAACCCTCCGCCCACGCGGCCGGCCACCACGCGGATGCGGTCTTCAGGAAGATCGAAAACGCGGGCAAGGGTGCGCCGGACCAGGAACGGGACCTGACTGGAGGAACGCACCATGAGCCGGTCCTCCCCTGGGTTCTCGGAGGGCTCCACCCATGCGATGGAGCAGTGCGTTTCCATCGCGACGTGCTGTACCCGCTGGGTCTGGTAAGTGTTCTCGTGGATGAAGTCGGCCGCAGCAAATCCGGCTTCAACGTTTCCCAGTTCGGAATGGACCTCCGCCACGACGTTGTTCTGCGGGCGGGAAATCCGGGCCGTTTCCCCGTCCTTCTCCCCGTGGATCGCGGGCGCACCAGGCAGCAACGCTTCCTGTGGCGAGAAGACCGCGTCCAAGAGTTCGTACTCAACCTTGATGGCCCGGGCTCCGGCTTCAGCTGCGCCCACCGATTCGGCGACCACGGCGGCAACCCGCTGGCCGATGAAACGCACTACGTTGTCGAGGACTCGGGTGTCGTCGGGATCGTCGGTGTAAAGCTCGTGCTGGGCCGTTGAGAACAACCGGGCCGGCGCGTCCTCATGGGTGAAAACCGCGACGACCCCGGGCACCTGGAGGGCCGCCGTCGTATCGATGGACACGATGCGGGCATGCGCGTGGGGCGAGCGCAGCAGCTTGAGATGCAGCAGTCCCGGGAGCTGTTCCGGGGGGACGTCGAGCGTGTAGCGGGCGGTACCAGTGACGACGGCGTGGCCCGCGGGGGCGGGAACGTTGTCTCCGAGCCGGCCCGTATTTTTCACTTCCGGGCCGACACTTGCTGCCGCATCGCCGTCGGGGGTGTTTTGTCCGTTGCGGGCGTCACCGCAGACGGCGTCCGCAATGGAGCGGTAACCCGTGCAACGGCACAGGTTTCCCTTGAGGTTTCGCGGGAGGTTGGCCTTCTGTTCCTCGTCGAAGGTGGCGGCCGTCATCATCATGCCCGCCGTGCAGAACCCGCACTGGAAACCTTGGTTATCGAGGAACTGCTGCTGTACCGGATGCAGCTCGCGCTCGCTGGAAAGCCCCTCGATGGTGGTGATCGCGTGCCCTTCGGCGCGGACTGCCGGGTAGATGCAACTGTGCACGGGTTTACCATCCACGTGGACGGTGCACGCGCCGCAGTCACCGCCGTCGCACCCTTTCTTGACGCCGAAGTTGCCCTGTTCGCGCAGGAACGTCCGAAGGCACTGGCCCGGGCGTGGAGCGGCCTCGGTGGCTGTTCCGTTGATCTCGATTGCCATGCTCAGGCCTCCTTCTGCTGCTCGGTGTTGAACGCGGGTTGGGTGGATGGTTGCGGCGAGGTGGCGTGCGGCGGCCAGAAATCGCCCGAGACGGTGGGCGGTCCGTCGCCTGATACCGGGCCGCACAGTTCCGCGCGGATTTCCTCGGCGAGCCGGAACGTCATGTCGCGGCGCCATTCGGGGAGCCCATGGATGTCGTCGTGGTACAGCTCCGTGGGGATCGAATGCCCGACTGCGGCGGCCAGCTGTCCGGCGTCCGGCCACTCCGCGGCGGCGAACCGCAGCTGCACGGGCCGCTTGGTGGCGGCGGTGACGGTGAGGACCAGGCTGCCATCGGCGTCGAGCCTTCCGATCAGCAGCACCCCGGATCGTCCGAGGTTGCTGAGCGAGAGCCGGCGGAAGGCCACCTTCGCCGCCAAGGCCGACGCCGACAGTTGGATGCTGCGCAGGAGCTCGCCGGGTGCCAGGCAGTTTTTCCCGTCGCCGGTGACGAACTCGGCCACTGGCACGGTACGGCTGCTGCCATGGCGTCCGAGGATGGTGGCCTTGGCATCCAAGCCTGCGCACAGCGAAATCATCGGCCCGGCCGGGAGTGAGGTGCACACATTGCCGCCAACGGTGGACATGTTCCACACCTTGAACGATGCCACGAAAGAGTCGCAGCACGGCCGGAAAAGGTCCAGGGCAGGCCAGTTCCGGCCGGCCACGGCGTCCGACACCGGCAGAGCGTAGAGCTCGGCAACGGTGCAGGTGGCGGCCAGCTCAATGCCGGCGTCGCTCACGGTTACGGCCGGCCATCCTGCTTGCCCCAGATCCAGGAGGCGTTTCAGCGGTTCCTCGCTGCCCACGGGACTGCCGTAGGAGAACAAGACCGTGCCGCCGGCGAGCCAAGCATCGCCCTCGCGCCACTGGCCTGGATCCGTGGTGGCGACCACGGACTCGATGGTGTTCATGTCCATGGGGTCACCTTGCTTTGTTCGGAGGTGTTGTGGTGGATCGGCCCGGTCCCGTCCTTGAGCGAACCCCAAGCAGAGGCCGGGTGCGGAGCGCGGGATGCGAGAATTTCGGCGGTTATGGAAACGGCAACTTCCGCGGGAGTGACGGCACCGAGATCCAGCCCGATCGGCGAATGCAGGCGTTCGAGGGCATGGGCCGGGATACCGCAGTCGAGCAATCCGTCGAGCCGTTGCCGGTGGCTGCGCCTCGAACCCATGGCTCCCACATAGGCGAGATCCAAAGCGAGGGCCGTTTCCAGCAGGGGAATATCGAATTTGGGATCGTGGGTCAGCACGCACACGACAGTGCGGGAATCGATCCGGCCGGCGGCGGCTTCTGCGGCGAGGTAGCGGTGCGGCCAGTCGGTGACGAGATGGTCGGCGCCGAGGAATCGGCCTTGGCTCGAAAAAGCAGGCCGGGCATCGCACAAAGTGACCTCGTAGCCCAGGAGTTTCCCGGCGGGGAGCAATGCCGCCCCGAAGTCGTTGGCGCCAAAGATGAGCATGCGGGCTGCGGGCAGGCGGCTTTCCACGAGGAGGGTGATGGGTTCGGTTTCCGGTACGGAGCCCCCGCAGCCCTCGGGCGGGGCGAGCCGGACCAGGCCTGCACGGCCTCCATGCAGAAGCGGTTCGAGTTGGGCCGCGGCCGCGCGGATCACGGCGTCATCCGCGCCAAGAAGGGCCGAAAGTTCCCGTGAACCTGCGGCGGAAAAACTCGCCGGATGAGGAACGACGACGGCGCCTCCCTCCGCGTCGAGCCTGCGGATGAGTGCCAGGGAAGAGGCACCGGAAGCGGCATTCAACAAAGCCGGGTCCAAGCCGGCGGTCCCGGTCGGCTGGATGTGGACTTCCAGCTCGCCACCACAGGTGAGTCCGACGGCGAACGCGTCCTCGGCGCTGTAGCCGAACGACTCGAGGCGACTGCCGCCGTCGTGCATTGCTTGAAGGGCCGCCTCCACCACGGCGCCTTCCACGCAGCCTCCGGACAGGCTGCCAAGGACATCGCCGTGTTCTGAAACCAGCATGGACGTGCCGAGCGGCCGGGGCACCGAGCCTCCCGCGGCCACGATGGTGGCAACGGCGCATCGCTGCCCGGAGACCGCGGGCCGCCACGTGCCCAGCGAGGGCATCAATTCCAGCATGGCAACACCTCCTTTACCGAGGTCCCGGACCGGAGAACGGCCCGGGGCAGTGTGCGATCTTGCCTCATATTCTCATTCCTTGCGTCTGTACAGGAGAGCTTGGGGTAAACAAGCTCCCCTTGCGTGAAGAGGACCGGGGCGGGCCTCTCATTTCCCACCCCGGTCCTTAGCGGAGCGGCCGCACCTCGCCGCCGCCCGCCGTCGTCGTCCGCGCCATGCGATTGGCGACGATCGGCGGACGCCTATTCATTGCGGTGATTTGCGGCCGGACCGCCGTCTCAATGGCCGGCTACGCTCCCATCAGCGCGCTGATCGGGCCGCGGGCGAAGTAGATCAAGAAGCCCAAGGTCACCACCCACATGAGCGGATGGACCTTCTTGCCCTTCCCCGATGCCGAGTGGATCACGGCCCAGGAGATGAATCCGACGCCGATGCCGTTGGCGATGGAGTAGGTGAGCGGCATGGTGACGATGGTGAGGAAGGCGGGCAGGGCCACGGAGAACTTGGAGAACTTGATCTCGCGGATCTGCGCCATCATCATGGCGCCGACCACCACCAGGGCGGCGGCTGCGACCTCGAGCGGAACTACGCTGGTGAGCGGGGTCAGGAACATCGAACCCAGGAACAGCAGCCCGGTGACCACCGACGCCAGGCCGGTGCGGGCGCCTTCGCCAATCCCGGCAGCGGAGTCGATGTACACGGTGTTGGACGAGCCCGACGTCGCGCCGCCGGCTACCGCGCCCAGGCCTTCGACGATGAAGGCCGACTTGAGCTTGGGGAACGTCCCGTCTTTGTATGCCACGCCGGCGCTCTTGGCGAGGCCGGTCATGGTGCCCATGGCGTCGAAGAAGTTGGTGAACACCAGGGTGAACACCAACATCGTGGCCGCCAGGCCGCCGATCCGCGAGAACGAACCGAAGAGGTCGAAGTGGCCAACCAGGCTGAAGTCCGGGGCGGAAACCAGCTGGCCGGACAGTACCGGAGTGTTGAGGTGCCAGCCACCGGGATTGGCGGCGCTGCCAGGCCCGATGTGCATGACGGCCTCGACGACGGCGGCGAGGACCGTGGTGGCGACGATTCCGATCAGGAGGCCACCCTGGATCTTGCGGGCCACGAGGATTCCCATGACCAGCAGACCGACAATGAAAACGAGGGTAGGTATGGAGGTGATGGAACCATCGTTGCCGAGCTGTACCGGAGGTCCGCCCTTTGTGGCGCGGACGAAACCGGAATCGACGAAGCCGATGAAGGCGATGAACAGGCCGATGCCAACGGTGATGGCGGCCTTGAGTTCCTTGGGGACAGCCTTGAAGATCGCGGTCCGGGCACCCGTGACGCCGAACAGGACAATCAGGATGCCGTTGATGACCACGAGGCCCATGGCTTCCGGCCAGGTGACTTCGTGGATGACGGCGACTGCGAGGAACGAGTTGATTCCCAGGCCTGCGGCGAGCCCGAACGGCAGGTTCGCGATCAGGCCGAAGAGGACCGTCATGACACCGGCGGTCAGGCCGGTGACTGCCCCCACCTGTGCCGCGGACAACCATCCGCCGGCCACATCCGTGGGTGCGTTCTGGGCTGAGAATCCGCCCAGGATCAGTGGGTTGAGGATGACGATGTAGGCCATCGTGAAGAACGTGACGATGCCGCCGCGGAATTCGCGGGCCAGCGTGGAGCCACGCTTGGTGATCTGGAAGAAACGATCCAGGAAGGAGTTCGACGCCGGGGGCCTGGGGCTGCTGCCCCGCTGTGCCAGTCCGGTTGCCGTGTGCTTTTCGCGTGCATCTGTCTGCCCTGCGCCGGAAGGCGCAGCCTGCTTTTCAGTTGCAGTTCGCATTTCTGCGGGGTCCAGGATAGTCATTTCAGCCACCGGCCCTAGTAGTCAATCCTGGAGTCAAGCGTGTTCCAGGTGTTGAAGGGTTCCAGGATGGCCGGTGCCTGGGAGTCGCCCAGTTCCAGCTTGGTGACCGGCATGAGGGTGTCCCGGTCCTCGTTCTCGAAGTATTCGTAGAAGACGGCGTCGTCGAACCCGACGGAGGCAGCGTCGTGCCGGTCTGCGGCGAACACTACGTTGCCAATGCGGGCCCAGAGAGCCGAGGCCAGGCACATGGGGCATGGCTCGCAGCTCGTATAGAGGGTGGCTCCGCTGAGATCGAAGGTGCCGAGCTCGCGGCAGGCGTTGCGGATGGCGGTGACCTCGGCATGGGCCGTGGGGTCGTTGGTAGCGGTGACCCGGTTGACGCCTTCGAAGGCGCGGCCATCCGCGGTGACAATGACGGCGCCGAAGGGCCCGCCGCTGTTGAGGACATTGGCTGTTGCCAGCTCAATGGAAGTGGCCAAGAAATGTTCGGCCGTGACGGTGGTACTCATGTGCGACTTCCTTAGTGCTGAGGAAGCCTGTAACCAGGGAGGCATCTGAACATGACAGACCAGTGCTGCGATTACCAGGCTTCAGCATGTGCTTTTGAAGGTTTCGCCTGGTAGATAGCTTCCCGGAGTCCGGGTGCCCGCCTTTGGCAAATTGAGATTAGCACCGGAGATGTGAGCCGCGCCATAGTTTCTGGAAAAAAAGTTTCGACATGTGAAATTCACGTTGGGCGCCGGGCAGGGCGCCGGGCTTGGGCGCCAGTCACATTGACGCCTTTCGGCGAGCCACCTACGCTGGGTGCCACCGGCAGGGTTGACCTCCGGAACCTGGATCAGCAGACAGGAACCACTGAGCTGGAACGCAACTACGCCGACCAGACAAGGATTCCAGTGTCCCCCACATCCGATTTCCAGCCAGCAGCCCCGGCAACGGATCCAGCCTCTTCCCGGCTCTGGATCAAGAATCCCCTCGATGTATTCACCGCCAACGGGCTCGACGCCCGCGGCGGCATCGTGGTCAGCGACGGGAAAATCGCAGAGCTCGTCCCCGCCGGAAAGCGTCCATCCGCGCCGTGGCATGAAACTTTCGACGCCGGTAGCCACGTCCTGCTTCCCGGGCTCATCAACACGCACCACCACTTCTACCAAACCCTCACGCGAGCCTGGGGCCCGGTGGCCAACGCTCCTCTGTTCCCTTGGTTGCAGAACCTGTATCCCGTATGGGCGCGGTTGACGCCGGACAGCCTCGAACTCGCCGTGAAAGTAGCGCTTGCGGAACTCCTGCTTTCCGGTTGCACCACGGCAGCCGACCACCACTACCTCTTCCCCGCGGGACTTGAGGACGCGATCGACGTCGAGGTCGGCGTCGTGCGTGAACTCGGAATGCGCGCCACGCTCACCCGCGGGTCCATGACGCTCGGCGAGGACGACGGCGGCCTGCCTCCGCGGTCTATTGTGCAGCGACCGGAGGTGATCCTCGCGGACAGCGAACGGCTGATCGGGAAGTACCACGAACGGGGAGAGGGTGCGGTCATCCAGATCGCCTTGGCCCCTTGCTCACCATTCTCGGTGACCAGGGAGATCATGGCCGAGAGCGCTGCCATGGCCGAACGGTTGGATGTCCGGCTCCACACGCACCTCGCGGAAACCATCGACGAGGAAGATTTCTGCCGCGAGATGTTCGGGCTGCGCACCGTGGATTATCTGGACAGCGTCGGCTGGCTCGGAAAGCGCACCTGGCTGGGCCACGGCATCCATTTCGACGACGACGAGATCGCCCGGCTGGGTGTCGCGGGCACCGCCGTCGCGCACTGCCCGACGTCGAACATGCGGCTCGCGTCGGGAACCGCACGTGTGCTGGAACTTGAGGCCGCCGGGGTTCCGGTAGGGCTGGGAGTGGACGGTTCGGCGTCGAACGATGCCTCCAACATGATCCTCGAAGCGCGGCAGGCGCTGTATTTGCAGCGGCTGCGCTACGGCGCGGACGTCCGGGTGGAACGCGCCCTCGGCTGGGCGACGCGGGGATCCGCTGCGGTGTTGGGTCGGACGGACATCGGCCAGATCGCGCCCGGGATGCAGGCAGACCTTGCCTTGTTCAAGCCCGACGGACTGCGCTTCTCCGGCAGCCATGATCCCGTCGCGGCGTTGTTGCTCTGTGCGGCGGACCGCGCCGACCGCGTCATGGTGGGCGGCAAGTGGCGGGTTGTGGACGGACAGATTCCCGGACTGGACATCCCGGAACTTATTGCCAAACATTCAGCCGCCGCACAGAAAATCATCAGGGGTTAGGAGTAGCCTCTCGATTAGGTCGTAGATCAGGAGGCACAAATGACCGTCCCCCAGCACAACACGCCGACTCCTCCAGGTTGGTACCCGGACCCCTCGGGTTCAGGGCAGCTACGGTGGTGGGACGGTAACGCCTGGACTGGGAACGCTTGGAACCCGCCGACCCAGCCCGGCGCGGCGTGGCCCGCGGGTCCAAGGCCAGGGCAATACGCCGGACCTGGACAATACGCGGGGCCGGTCCAGCCCGCGCCGCGCCCGGAAATCAGCAAGGAAACGCCGGTCTACAATCCGTTCATCTGGCTCGTCACGCTGCTGCCGGTGATCACCCTGATTATCCTGCTGCTCTGGAATCCGGTCTTCCACCTGCGGTATGTCGGCGCCAGGCGCGTACCCACCCTCGATCCCAGCGCATTCAGCGTTCCATATTTCCTGCTCATTATTTCAGCTTGGCTCATCTACGGGGTCAGCGTTCTCCTGTCTTACCTCGACTGGCAAAAGCTGCAAAGGGACGGGGTGGTCCGCCCCTTCCACTGGGCATGGGCCTTCCTGGGCGCCGGAGTCTACGTGGTGGGCCGTTCAGTGATTGTCCACAAGGTGGCGCCGCAGCGCGGACTCGCGCCGGTTTGGGCTCTGATTGGCCTGGTGGCTGTGAGCTTCATCCTGGTGGCGGTCAAAGCGAGCATGATCGTTTCGACCATTGCCAAGGCCCTGCCAATGTAGGTTCCGGGCGGAACAGCTGTCCCACCGCACAAAGCGGCGGGCGGCACAAAGCGGCGGGCGGCACCTCCCCGTAGTTGGGGTTCAGTGCCGCCCGCCTTTTGGCTCTGTTGCGCAGAGTCCCTCATCCCCAGGGGCAGGAGCCCTAGGAACGCTGCCGGCCGAATACGGGAAGGGCACGCAGCCAGCGGGAGAAAGTCCCGGGGGTGCGGTCACAGTCGGCCGGAATGTAGAAGTCGGGATCCGTGGCGCCGAACGGCAGGTACAGTTCCTGGCCGGGCGCCGGGAATTCCACGACGTTGTTCTTATCCTGCGAGTCCATCTGTCCTCCTATTTCATGCGCTCAAGTTCTCCGTGGCGATGCGGTTGAAGTTTTTGGACACTTTCCGCATCTTGGAAAACATTTTTTGTTATATGGAAATGGTAGAGGGCATCCGCGAACCTCGTCAAGGGGTGCCCCTGGGGCCGCGCCCCTGCTGCCAACCACCGTCGGTCACAATCAGAAAGTACGTAACGATTCTTCAGAAGTGATGTACACCACTGGCAATCGTGGGCTACGCTTTCTTCAATTCGTGGCGCAGGTCACGTAACCTGGGAGCAGCAGGCAGGGTCGTAATGAGCTGGCATCAACGGATGCCGGCTCTTTTTTGTTGGGTCGGCTCCACCAGAAACGCGTACGAAACACGCGCTTAATTTCATTGGTGGACCTTAGTGGTTCCACCTCACAGAAGTTGGGATATGACCATGAGCAACAACATCGTCCTCGGCGACAACCAGTACGGCAAGGCAGAAGTCCGCGTCGTCAAAGTCACCCGCGACACCGACCGCCACCAGATCGAAGACCTGAACGTCACCTCGCAATTGCGTGGCGACTTCCAGGCTGCGCACCTCCAAGGCGACAACGCACACGTCGTCGCCACGGACACCCAGAAGAACACCATCTACGCCTTTGCCCGCGACGGCATCGGCTCCCCCGAAGCCTTCCTCCTGCGCTTGAGCGAACACTTCACCTCGGGCTTCGAGTGGGTTACGGGCGGCCGCTGGGAAGCCGAGGCCTACACCTGGGACCGCATCCAGGCACACGGCTCCGAACACGACCACAGCTTTGTCCGCAAGGGCCAGGAAGTCCGCACCGCCGTCGTAGTCCGTGAAGGCAACACGACGCACGTGATTTCCGGCCTCAAGGACCTGACCGTCCTCAAGACCACGCAGTCCGGCTTCGTGGGCTACCCCCGCGACCGGTACACCACGCTGCCCGAGACCACGGACCGCATCCTCGCCACCGACGTCTCGGCCCGCTGGCGCTACAACACCGGGCTGGATGCTGCCGGGACCGATTTCAACAAGAGCTACGAGGACATCAAGGCCCTGCTCTTGGAAGGCTTCACGGAGAACTACTCCCACGCCCTGCAGCAGACCCTGTTCGACATGGGCAAGAAGGTCCTCGAGGCCCACAGCGAAGTGGACGAGATCAAGTTCTCGATGCCCAACAAGCACCACTTCCTGGTTGACCTCAGCCCGTTCGGCCTCGACAACCCCAACGAGGTCTTCTTCGCCGCGGACCGCCCGTACGGCTTGATCGAAGCCACGGTCCAGCGCGACAACACCACACCTGCCCCGGCGGCGTGGAACGGCATCGCCGGCTTCTGCTAAGCCCCCAGGTACCCGCCCAACTGACTCGCAGCAGGTGTCGTTTTGGAGCCTCAAAACGACATCAAATGCGAGTCAGTTGGGCGGCCATACCCAAAACCACCTTGTTAGCCAGACAACGTTAGCCAGACAAAGACGTCTGCCATGAACCAAGAAAGTCTGCCATGAACACGAAGAACAAAACCCGCCCCGCAGCGTCCGGGCCAGCCCGCCCCGAGGACCAGCGCCTCTCGATCGGGAGCACGTTCGCCTACGGCTTCCAGCACGTCTTGACCATGTACGGCGGCATCATCGCCCCGCCGCTCATCATCGGAGCCGCCGCGGGCATGTCCTCGCAGGACATCGGCCTCCTGATCGCGGCCTGCTTGTTTGTCGGCGGCCTCGCCACCATTCTTCAGACGATCGGCATCCCGTTCTTCGGATCGCAACTGCCGCTGGTCCAGGGCGTATCCTTCGCCGGCGTCTCCACCATGGTCGCGATCGTCCACGGAGGCGGCGGAATCCAGGCGGTGTTTGGTTCCGTCATTGTGGCGTCATTGATCGGCCTGGCGATCACTCCCCTCTTCTCCAAGATCATCAAGTTCTTCCCGCCCGTGGTCACCGGCACTGTCATCACCACGATCGGACTGACCCTCATGCCCGTCGCAGCGAACTGGGCCATGGGCGGCAACAGCGCCGCCCCCAACTACGGCAGCATGGCGAACATCGGGCTCGCCGCGGCCACGATGGGCATTGTCCTGCTCCTGAGCAAGATCGGCAACGCGGCCATCTCCCGTCTGTCCATCCTCCTTGCCATGGCCATCGGGACCGTCATTGCCCTCGCCACGGGCATGGCGGATTTCTCCAAGGTCGGCCAGGGTCCGATCGTAGCTTTCCCCACGCCCTTCGCGTTCGGTGCTCCCACCTTCGAAATCGCGTCCATCGTTTCGATGCTGATCGTCATCCTGGTCACCCTGACCGAGACCTCGGCGGACATCATCGCAGTTGGCGAAATCGTGGGCACCAAGGTCGACTCGAAGCGCATCGGCAACGGACTACGTGCGGACATGCTTTCAAGCGCCGTCTCGCCCCTCTTCAACTCCTTCACCCAGAGCGCCTTCGCCCAGAACGTCGGTCTCGTGGCCATCACCGGCATCAAGAGCCGCTTCGTGGTCAGTGCAGGCGGACTCATCCTGGTTGTTCTCGGCGTGCTGCCCGTCCTCGGGCGAGTTGTCGCAGCGGTTCCGACGCCCGTCCTGGGCGGTGCCGGCGTCGTACTCTTTGGAACCGTGGCCGCAAGCGGCATTCGCACGCTCTCCAAGGTGGAGTACCGCAACAACATGAACCTGATCATCGTGGCGGCATCCATCGGCTTCGGCATGATCCCGATCGCCGCCCCGAAGTTCTACGACCAGTTCCCGTCATGGTTCTCCACGATCTTCCACTCGGGCATCAGCTCGGCCGCCATCATGGCCATCCTGCTGAACGTGCTGTTCAACCACTTCAAGGCCGGCAATTCGGACAACCAGTCGGTGTTCGTGGCAGGCACGGGGCGCGTGGTCACCGAATCGGACATTGCATGCCTCGCGCACGGCGACCGTTTCGAGAACGGCAAACTGATCGACGCCGAGGGCAAGGAAGTCCCGCTCAAGTCGGACTCCCCGGCCGAGCACTGACGGGCCTTAAGCGCCTTTCTGCGCCGAACTGGCAGGTGTTGCCCCTCTTCCTCAAGAACGGCAGCACCTGCCATTTCGCGATAGTTACGGATCCGCGTGAGACGGTTGTTTCATGAGGATCGATGAGCGAATCGAACAACACTACTCGGAGCTTGGGCCGCAGGAACAAAAGGCCGCGGATACCCTGCTGGACCGCTTGGGCGACCTTGCGGTCTACAACGCGGCCGAGCTCGCCCAACTAAGCGGCGTTTCCAAGGCCACCATGAGCAGGCTCTTCCGCCGGCTGGGATTCGCCGATTTCAATGAGGTCAAGGAACACACCCGGAGCCTGAGGTCCAGCGGAGTGCCGCTCGCCAGGCAAGAGGGCGACGGCGGGCTCCCCCTGCATTTGGCACAGGAACAGCAGAACCTGGACCGCCTTTTCGACACGCTCGACGACGATCGCCTCCTCAATGTTGCACAACAACTGGCTGAGGCCCGGAATGTCCTGCTGATCGGTTTCCGCAACAGTTTCCCCGTAGCCCTCCACTTACGGCAGCAGCTTCTACAATGCCGTTCATCGGTAAGCCTGGCCCCTCAGCCAGGCCAGAGCGTGGGCGAGGAGCTGGCAGGACTGGACGGGAACGACGTCGTGGTCCTGCTTGGCTTCCGGCGCAGGCCGGACCGTTTCCAGCATGTCCTGAAGGCCGCCACCTCCACCGGCGCGAGCACCATCCTGATCGGAGACCCCAGCGCCCGCTGGCTTGCCTCCGATGCCTCCCTCTGGATCGAATGCCCGGTGGAGGGCAGCGCAGCCTTCGACAGCTACGCGGCGGCCATGAGCCTCATGAGCGTCATCGCAAATGGGGTGTTGGCGGCGAAGGGCCGTTCAGGAAGGGATCGCGTCCGGGAAATCACCGGGGTGTTCGACGCACTAGAAGAGATCGAGCGACGGTAGTCCGACGGCGGCTGTCCTCGGCTCGCTCGCCGGGCACCCGGCGCCAAGCGTAAAGAAGAGTTAGCTGCCCGGAAACGGTCCTGAAACATCTGTTCCATTGAATTGAATCAGTGAAACGACTGCCCCTGTCGTGGAAAACCCTGATTCGAGGAACTGATGGCCGAAGCACAACTCGCCCCAGAGCAAACCGGCACAAGGCCCACAGGCGCGCTGGGCACCCTGCTGGGCAGCCCGACCGACGACGCCGCGGCACTCCGCGATCCGCGGCTCAGCAACGAAGACCTCGCGCCCCTGAAGAGCCAGCGCTGGAGCAGCTACAACCTGTTCGCCTTCTGGATGTCAGATGTCCACAGCATCGGCGGCTATGTGACGGCGGGCAGTCTTTTTGCCCTCGGCCTGGCCAGCTGGCAAGTGTTGGTGGCACTGCTGGTGGGCATCGTGATTGTCCAGGCTTTCTGCAACCTCGTGGCAAAGCCAAGCCAGAAGACCGGCGTGCCGTACCCCGTGATCAACCGGGCGGTCTTCGGCGTCAAGGGCGCCAACGTCCCCGCCATCATCCGCGGGCTCATCGCTGTTGCCTGGTACGGCGTGCAGACCTTCCTGGCATCGGAAGCACTGGTGATCGTGTTCCTAAAGTTCTTCCCGGCCATGAAACCGTTGTACGACGTCCACCAGTACGGATTCCTCGGGCTTTCCGCCCTGGGTTGGATTTGCTACGGAATCCTCTGGGTAGCCCAGGCCGCGTTGTTCTGGAACGGGATGGAAAGCATCCGCAAGTTCATCGACTTCGCCGGACCGGCCGTCTACGTTGTCATGTTGGTTCTTGCCATCTACTTGGTATCCAAGGCCGGCATCAGCAACATCAGCCTTAACCTCTCCGCGGGCGAACCGCTCGACTTCGCGGCCTCCATCCCGGTCATGATCTCCGCGATCGCCTTGGTGGTGTCCTATTTCTCCGGCCCCATGCTCAACTTCGGCGACTTCGCGCGCTACGGAAAGAGCTTCAAGGCCGTCAAGAAGGGCAATCTCCTGGGCCTGCCCATCAAGTTCCTGTTCTTCTCGCTGCTCACGGTCATCACGGCGTCGGCCACCATCCCGGTCTTCGGGCACCTCATCACGGACCCGGTCAAGACCGTGCAGGAAATCGATTCGGTGTTCGCGGTGCTGCTCGGCGGACTGACCTTTGTCATCGCGACCGTGGGCATCAACATCGTGGCCAACTTCATCTCGCCGGCGTTCGATTTCTCCAACGTGAGCCCGCAGAAGATCAGTTGGCGCATGGGTGGCATGATCGCCGCGGGCGGATCCGTCATCCTGACCCCGTGGAACTGGTACTCGAACGACGACGCCATCCACTACACCCTCGGGGTTCTGGGGGCGCTGATCGGCCCGCTCTTCGGCATCCTCATCGCCGGCTACTACCTCGTGGGAAAGCAGAAGGTGTGGGTTGAGGACATGTACACCATGAAGCCCAGCGGCAAGTACTGGTTCCGCAACGGCTACAACCCGAACGCGGTGAAGGCAGTTGCCATCAGCGGTGTGGTGTCGATCGCCTCGGTCCTGGTCCCCAAAGCGCTCCTTGACTCTGGTGCCACCACGGTCAACGCCACGTGGATCGGCAACTACAGCTGGTTCCTCGGTTGCGCCTTGGGCCTGCTGACCTTCTGGTACTTCGAGCGGCGCTCCCCGATGATCGACTTGGAGCCTAACGGCGTCGAAGCGAACGACGGCGCCCTCGCCTGAGCGCCCGCCCCTCCCCACGGAACGGACCCGCCGGACGCTCGCTCACCTATAGGGCCAAATACCAGGACGCTCGCTCACCCCGTGAGCGAGCATCGGCCCGAAACACGACATAGGTGAGCGAGCGTCCGGCCGAAACCCCACATACGTGAGCGAGCGTCGGGACAGGTTAGTTCTGGTTCAGCTCGGCCGAGATCGCGAGGGCGGCCTCGCGCAGCAAGGGCACGGCGCGGTCGGCAAAGTGCTGGTCCACGCGGGAGACCGGTCCGGAAACGGAAATGGCGGTCGGCGTCGGAGCGTTGGGGACGGCCATCGCGAAGCAACGGACGCCGATCTCCTGCTCTTCCTCGTCGATCGAGTAGCCGCGTTCACGGATCCGGTTCAAATCGGCGAGGAGTGAGTCGATGTCCCCGATGCTCTTTGCCGTAGGAGTCGGCATGCCCGTGCGTGCCACGATCCCGCGGACCACCTCGTCGTCAAGCTGGGCCAGGATGGCCTTCCCGACGCCGGTGTCGTGCGTGTGGGCGCGGCGGCCCACCTCGGTGAACATGCGCATGGAGTGCAGCGACGGCACCTGGGCAACGTAGATGACCATGTCGGAATCCAGCACGGCCATGTTGGACGTTTCGCCGAGCCGGTCCACGAGGGACTTCAGCTGGGGGCGGGCCAGTGCTCCGAGTTGCTTGTTGGCGCCTTCGCCAAGCCGGATGAGCCGGGGGCCCAGCGCGTAGCGACGATTGGGCAGTTGCCGGATGTAGCCGAGGGATACCAAAGTACGCAGCAGGCGGTGGATGGTGGGGAGCGGCAGGTCTGTCGACGACGACAATTCGCTCAACGTGACGTCTCCGCCGGCGTCGGTGATGAGTTCCAGCAGTTCGAAGACGCGCTCGACGGACTGCACGCCTCCCGAGGGCTTTTCAGCCATTCCGTTGTCTCCTATGGCTCGGAATCCGACAACTCTTATCCGCATCGTGAAAAGAATTGCTTAGAACACTCAAGATACAGCACACGACGCCGGAATGCTTGCCCATCGATTAGGGCTTGTGTTTCCACTTCGTAGATAATAATATCCATTATACGAAAACATTCGGTTTGAGCGGAGGTCCGCTACGGGCCTGTACGAGGAGGAAATTCAATGGCGAACCCGAGCCCCGGAAATTCGATCACCCTGCGCGTCGCCGCGCCGTCGAGCTTTACTGCCACGAGCGAGCTGGCCGCAGCCGTCGCCGCTGCCGGCGCGGCAGTCACCGCACTGGATGTGACCGAGTCGCACCACGACACCCTGGTTGTCGACGTCACTTGCAACACCACGGACGAAGACCACGCGAACCGCGTCAAGGAGGCCCTCAACGCGCTCGACGGCGTCACGGTCCAGCACGTCTCGGACCGCACCTTCCTCATGCACCTGGGCGGCAAGCTCGAGGTCGTCCCGAAGGTGGCCCTGCGCAACCGCGACGACCTTTCGCGGGCCTACACTCCCGGCGTCGCACGCGTCTGCCTCGCCATTGCCGAGGACCCGGCCGCGGCCCGCAACCTGACGGTCAAGCGCAACACCATCGCCGTCCTCACCGACGGTTCGGCCGTCCTTGGCCTGGGTAACATCGGACCGGCCGCAGCCCTGCCTGTCATGGAAGGAAAGGCCGCGCTGTTCAAGCAGTTCGCAAACGTCGATGCCTGGCCGGTCTGCCTGGACACCCAGGACACTGAAGAAATCATCATGATCGCCAAGGCCATGGCCCCCGTCTATGGCGGCATCAACCTTGAAGACATCGCAGCCCCGCGCTGCTTCGAAATCGAGAAGCGGCTCCGCGACGAGCTGGACATCCCTGTCTTCCACGACGACCAGCACGGAACGGCCATTGTCACGCTCGCGGCCCTCGTCAACGCGTTGCGCGTGGTGGACAAGAAGCTGTCCGAGGTCAAGATCGTGGTCTCCGGCGTCGGCGCTGCCGGCTCGGCGATCATCCAGCTCCTCAAGGCACAGGGCGCGCAGCACATCGTCGCTGCCGGCCGCTCCGGCGCCATCCACTCGGGCGAAAAGTACGACGACGAGCACCGTTCCTGGATTGCCGCGAACACCAACGAGTCGGGCTTCTCCGGTACGCTGCACGAAGCCCTCAAGGGCGCTGACGTGTTCATCGGCGTCAGCGCTCCGCACGTGATCGGCGAAGAGCAGGTCGCCTCGATGGCCGAGGACGCGATCGTGTTCGCCATGGCCAACCCCACGCCGGAAATCGACCCGGTGATTGCTTCCAAGCACGCAGCCGTGGTCGCCACCGGCCGGAGCGACTTCCCCAACCAGATCAACAACGTGCTGGCCTTCCCGGGCTTCTTCCGCGGACTGCTCGACGCCGGAGCATCGGACATCATCCCGGAGATGCTCGTGGCCGCCGCAGAGGCTATCGCCAACCGGGTCGCAGATGATGAACTGAATGCGAGCTACATTATCCCCAGCGTGTTCGACCCCCACGTTGCCGCCGACGTCGCCGCAGCCGTTGCAAACGCAGCAAACGCAGCAAACGCGCGGCAGCAGCAAACGCAGGCCGCCAGCGCTCTCTAGGAAAGGACCACCCCATGGCTCTCACAGTCACAGACCCCCGGCCGATCGAACGAGCCGAGGAGATCCTGACTCCCAAGGCGTTGGCCTTCGTGGAGGAACTGCACCGCCGCTTCGCGGGCACCCGCACCGAGCTCCTTGCGGCCCGCGTCGCCAAGCGCGAAGAAGTGGCCCGCACCGGCCGCCTCGACTTCCTGCCCGAAACGCAGGACATCCGCGACGGCGACTGGAAGGTCGCCGAAGCACCCCAGGCATTGCAGGACCGCCGGGTCGAGATGACCGGCCCGGCTTCCCCGGCCAAGATGGCCATCAACGCCCTGAATTCCGGCGCCAAGGTATGGCTCGCCGACCTCGAGGACGCCAGCACCCCCACGTGGGCCAACGTCATCGACGCGATCCTCAACCTCCGCGACGCCGCCCAGGGCACCCTGAGCTACACCTCCCCCGAGGGCAAGGAATACCGGCTCCGGACGGACGCGCCGCTCGCCGTCGTCGTCGCCCGCCCCCGCGGCTGGCACATGGACGAACGGCACTTGCTGCTCGACGGCGAACCCACCGTCGGCGCGCTGGTTGACTTCGGCCTGCACTTCTTCCACGTGGCCAAGCAGCTCCTGCTCAACGGCCACGGCCCGTACTACTACTTGCCCAAGATGGAAAGCCACCTCGAGGCCCGGCTGTGGAACGACATCTTCGTCTTCGCCCAGGACTACCTCGGCATCCCGCAAGGTAGCGTCCGTGCCACCATGCTGATTGAAACCATCCCGGCCGCATTCGAAATGGAGGAGTTCCTCTACGAACTGCGGGACCACGCGTCCGGCCTGAACGCCGGCCGCTGGGACTACCTGTTCAGCATCGTGAAGTACTTCCGCGACGCCGGCGAGTCCTTCATCCTGCCGGACCGCGCGTCCGTGGTCATGACGGCCCCGTTCATGCGCGCCTACACGGAACTGCTGGTCAAGACCTGCCACAAGCGCGGCGCCTTCGCCATGGGCGGCATGGCTGCTGTCATCCCGAACCGCCGCGAACCCGAAGTCACGGCCCAGGCCTTCGAGAAGGTCCGCGCTGACAAGACCCGCGAAGCCAACGACGGTTTCGATGGTTCCTGGGTGGCCCACCCGGACCTCGTCTCCACGTGCCGCGAAGTCTTCGACGCGGTCCTGGGCGAGAAGCCGAACCAGTTGGACAAGCAGCGCCCGGAGGTCTCCGTGACCGCCGAGCAGCTGCTGGACATCTCCTCCGCCGGTGGCCACGTGACCGAGGCAGGGCTCCGTCTGAACCTCTACGTCGCCGTCGCGTACACCGCCGTGTGGCTTTCCGGCAGCGGCGCCGTCGCAATCCACAACCTCATGGAAGACGCTGCCACCGCGGAGATCTCCCGTTCCCAGGTGTGGCAGCAGATCCGCAACAAGTCCGTCCTGGCTGACACCGGCAACACGGTCACCCGCGAACTGGTCACCCGGATCCTGGGCGAAGAGACCGATCGCCTGCGCAGCGAGGTTGACGCCGAGTCCTTCGAGAAGTTCTACGAGCCGGCGAGCCGCCTGATCGCGGACATCTGCCTCTCCGAGGACTACACGGACTTCCTCACCACTCCCGCCTACGAGCTGGTGTAGGAATGGCCGCTTCTTCTTTCTCTGCGGCCGATTTCGCCGCCATCGACTCCCAACTGGCCGCCACCGACCAGCTGCTGGAGCGCAACTACCCCGGCGACGACGGCACCCGCCAGCCCGTGCACACCGTGTACGTCCCGGCTGACCGTTTCACGCCGTCGCTCTCCGCTGAATGGGGTGCCCAGGCAATCACGACGGCGGAGGCCCACGGCGGTCTCGAAAAGCTCGGTACGCTGCTCGGCCAGGAGCCCGAACTGGCTGCCGCCGTCGCCACCCGTGTGGCTGCCAAGCTGAACCGCGAACCGATCGAGGACTTGCGCCTCGACTTCGAGGACGGCTACGGCGATCGCGGCGACGAAGCCGAGGACGTCGCTGCGGTCGCAGCGGCGCAGGCTGTCAGCGAAGCCGTTTCAGCGGGTTCCGCCCCGCCGTTCATCGGCATCCGGTTCAAGTGCTTCGAGGCCCCCACCCGGGCACGTGGATTGAAGACCCTGGACCTGTTCGTCTCCACTTTGGCCTCGGCCGGGGACCTGCCCGAGGGCCTCATCCTGACCCTGCCGAAAGTCACCACGGTGGCCCAGGTGCAGGCAATGGACTTTGCAGTCTCCCGGCTCGAAGAGATCCACTCCCTTCCGGCGGGCCGGCTCCGTTTCGAAGTCCAAGTAGAGACGCCGCAGCTGATCCTCGGCCCGGAGGGGACCTCCCCCGTGGCCCAGCTTCCGCACGCAGTCCCGGGCCGCATCAGTGCGTTGCACTACGGCACCTACGACTACTCCGCTTCGCTGCAGATCTCGGCGGAGTACCAGTCCATGGAGCACCCGGTGGCGGATTTCGCCAAGGAAGTCATGCAGTTGGCCGTTGCGGGAACCGGCATCCGGCTCTCGGACGGCTCCACCAACATCATCCCGGTGGGCGACAACGTGGAAAACGCGTGGAAGCTGCACGGCCGTTTGGTCCGCCGCTCCCTTGAACGCGGCTATTACCAGGGCTGGGACCTGCACGCTGCCCAGTTGCCGAGCCGGTTCGCGGCAACGTATGCCTTCTACCGCGAGGGCCTGTCGGCTGCCGCGGCCCGCCTCCGCAATTATGTGGAGCGCACCGAAGGCGGCGTCATGGACGAACCCGCCACCGCCCGTGCCCTGGCCGCCTTCGTCCTGCGCGGCGTCCAGTGTGGAGCGGTGGGTTCCGAAGAAGTGCTGGCGCTTGCCGGCGTCGAACTCCCCCGGCTGACTGCACTGGCGCATCCGCGGCTCGCACACACTACCTCCAAGTAAGGATCCAATGATGGGCAAGTACTACTATCCCCAGGGCGGCCTGCCGCCGCAGACCCACCTCACCACCGAACGCGCAATCGTCACGGAGGCCTACACGGTCATCCCCAAGGGCGTGCTGACCGACATCGTGACCAGCAACCTGCCGGGCTTCTCCAACACGCGTTCCTGGATCATTGCACGCCCGATCTCCGGATTCGCCACCACGTTCTCCCAGTTGATCGTTGAGATCGGCCCGGGGGGCGGCGCTCCCAAGGCCGAGTTCGAGGCAGGCGTCGAAGGCGTCATCTTCGTCACCAAGGGCAAGGTCAACCTGACCCTCGACGGCGAACTGCACCAGCTCGAGGAGGGCGGCTATGCCTACCTGGCTGCCGGTTCCAATTGGGGCCTGGAGAACGTCTCGGATGACATCGTCTCCTTCCACTGGATCCGCAAGGCCTACGAGCGCCTTGAGGGCTACGAAGCCAAGTCCTTTGTCACGAGCGACGACGAGGTTGAGGCCGGGGAAATGCCGGACGTCAACGGCGTCTGGGCAACCACGCGCTTCGCGGACCCCAACGACCTGGCCCACGATATGCACGTGAACATCGTGACGTTCCAGCCCGGCGGCGTCATCCCGTTCCCGGAAACCCACGTCATGGAACACGGCCTGTACGTCCTGGAGGGCAAGGGCATGTACCTGCTCAACAATGACTGGGTCGAAGTGGAGGCCGGCGACTTCATGTGGCTGCGCGCCTTCTGCCCGCAGGCCTGCTACGCCGGCGGCCCCGGCCCGTTCCGTTACCTCCTCTACAAGGACGTCAACCGTCAGGTCAAGCTGACCTAGGCCTCCCGGGTACCCCAACTGGCTCGCAGTTAATGTCGTTATGAGGCTTCAAAACGACAACTACTGCGAGTTAGTTGGGTTTGTGGGGCACCTGCGTTCTCAGCGTTGACCCCCTCGCTTCGGAAGAGGACGATCGAAACTACGGGGGGCAAGGGCGCCTGGCCGTTGCCCTGCAGCGTAGCTTCAGGAGGCAGCCATGAAGGCTGCGCGGGCATCTCGGACTTCCCGCGTATCCCGGACTTCCCGGCGAGCGCGGGCAGCCGTCGTTCTGGCTTTGACCTTGGCGTCCGGCGCTTGCACCTACCCCCTGACGGCCGAACCCCCGTCGAGTACCTCGTCGTCCGATTCTCAAGCAGCACTTCCTGAATCCCCTGTCGCGGATTTCTTCGCGCATGAAATGCTCAACCGGGGTGCGCCGGCCGTCGTCGTCCAGATCAAAGTCCGGGGCCGCGAATGGTCCCAGGCCTACGGCAGCCAGGACGTCGAGACCGGCGAACCGGTAGCCGTGACCGACCGGATCCAGGCCGGCGGCATCACCCAGTCGATGGTGGCGGTCTCGGTGCTCAAGCTGGTCCAGGAAGGAAAGCTGGGTCTTGAGGATCCCGTCACGGAGTACTTCCCGGAATTCGAGCAACTCGTCCACCCGCCGGGGCCGGTAACAATCCGCTCCCTGTTGAACCACAGCTCCGGCCTGCCCGACGCACCGGACGCCATCTTGAAGGCCTTGCCGACCAAGCAGGCCATCGACACGAGGTTCAGCATCGAGGACTACCTCCGAATGGCCGGGAGCGTACCGTGGACGCACGCGAACTTCCAGCTGTTCCGCTACTCGGATGCCAACTATTTCGCTTTGGCCGCGATAGTGCAGAAGCTCCGCGGCAGGCCGATCGGGGATGTCCTGAAGTCAGATATCTTTGTGCCGCTCGGAATGAGCCACACCTCGCTGGCGGCCGAGCCGGACCGGGATGCGCGCGACATGATCCAGAGCTATGAATTCATCGACGGCGAGCGCATCAATGCCTCGCAGCCGGAGTATCTCGTCGCTTCTCCCGCAGAGGGAGTCATCTCCACGGTGGGCGATATCAACACGTTCTATGCAGCGCTCATGCAAGGCAGGCTACTCACAGCGGATACCCTCCGCGACATGCAAACCCTGTGGCAGGAGAACCACGGACTTGGGCTGCAGCGTTGGAATGACGAATGCACGAACGGCTTCTACTACGGCTACGGCGGCAGCACCTGGTTTGCCAGCATCGCGCTGACCACTACCGACGGGAGCCGCCAGATAGCCATGAGCTTCGCCTATCCATCCGACACGGACAAACACATTGAATCGACGGATGGCAGCGGCCAACCGGAGTTCGAGCAGCTCCGGCAGGTGGCCATCGCGACCATGAACGGGCTGTGCTGATTCACTCCACGCTGCCGCTAGCCGCCCCCGCCGGCAAGCCGGTACGACTCTTGCAGCAGTTCGTCCAGTTCCTCGACGTCGATCCTCTCAAGACGGACCAACACCAGTTTCGGGGACCGTTCGTGGTGCGGCGTCCAGAAGTACGTGCCGGGATGGGTTCCGGCCAGCGCTTCCCGTTCCTCGGTTTTCACGGTGAGGACGCCATTTTCCCAGATCCGGGCCATCAGGGTCTTTCCGAACCACGCCGGCTGACCCCAACTGGGCCGCTCGCTTACACCGGACAATCCACGGCAAATCACGCGGACGTCTTCCTCCGTAGCCATGGTTTACTGTGGCACCGGCGCCCCTGACCATGCAATGCCCGGGAGCAACCGGCGCGAGCCCTTCGCACAGGAGTAGCCTCAGCGCGCGCTCACTCCGCGGTCCCCTTTTGTTCGGGTTCCTGGTCCGCTGGCGTCCACGTGAGCTTGACCGTGGCTCCGCCGTTGTTTTCGTCGATCCTCATGCGCAGTTCCTCGCCATAGAGAAACTCGTGTTCAAAATGCCGTCCATCAATGCGAGCCGCATCCAGGAGCTTCGTCATCGCCGTTGCCATCGCCCGGCCCCAGTCATGCGGATTCTTGCTGGACGCTTGTTCAAGGGCTGAATAGCTGACCATAAATCAATTGTTCTCCGGCGCGCGGACTTCTGCCAGCTTCAATCTTGGCGCAGGGTTCATGACCTTTGGGACGGGTCAATTGGCGATGTCCGGGGGCAGGCGGAGTCCCGCCGCGGCCATATCCGCGGCAAGGACACCGCCGAGCTTGGCATGCCCGGCCGGGTTCAAGTGCACACCGTCCACGAGATCCCCCTCCACGTGATATTTGGTGATCCAGTCCCCAACGCTAAAGAATGTCGCTCCGGCCTTTGCCGCGATGTCGCCCAGCAGTGTGTCAACCTGCGTACGGCGGCCCCCGCCAGCGTCGGCGCCCTTGGCAAGGGTTCCGATCATCGCGATCTTCGCCAGCGGATACCTCTTTCTGAGGGCTGCGATGAGCCTGTTGGCATTGCTCGTGATCTGCTCATCACTCACTTTGCGGGCGGCGTCGTTGCCTCCGCCTTGGACCACGATCAGGGGTGGTGTCCCGTAGGGGAGTACCCAGTCTCCGCGTTGCAGCGCGTCGATGTAGTTGCCAGTGTCGCTCGTGGCGGCTACGAAGCCCGTGCCTCCGCGGCCAACTGTGTACACCTTGTAGCCGATGGAGCCCAGGGCTGCCCGTGGCCAAGATCCCTCAGGCTGGGCCTGGGAGTCCCCAATGAGGACGGCGGTGTGCCGGACGTCCCCGAGGATGATTTCGTTCCGGTTGTCGCTGGGGTTCTTGTACAAGGACCCCACAGGAAGCTTTGACGGATCCTGACCGGAATCAGGTTTCTTGGGACCTTGGCCCGCTGCCGCTGGACTCCCCGAGGGGGCAACGGGTGCCGCTGTTTGCCTTCCGCTGGATGAGTCGCTCGGTTGAACAGGCGCCTGTGAACAGCCTGCCAAAAGGACTCCGGCGGCGATCACGGATGCAGCGAAGCGGAATATGCGAGATTTGTGCATCGACCTGTCCCGGGTTGCTTTCTGTTCGTTTAAGCGTTGTAGAAGCAACTTTCCATTGCTCACAGACCGGTGGCGGAACGAGCCGACAGCCTGCCTACGTCGGAGTCTATTGGATCGGGACGGGGAAGGTCACGGCGAGGTGGGAATTATCCTCGCCGGACGGCCGGTGTGGAAGAATTTCATTTCGCAGCCCCATCCTTCCGACGCACAGAGAGGAACCCCGTGCACGCACCGGCGCCCGAGCCGGAAACCCAAGCTGTCCCCGATGTCCGCTTGCGGCGATCATGGACGGGAAGACTGCGCTCAGCGCAGCTCCCGTTGGGTTTTGTCATCGTCTTCTGGGGATTGGGAGCGCTGACCTCCAGCCTCGCCACGGGGCCGGATGCGCAATTGCGGCTCAATTTCGCCCTTACGCCCCGCTCGATGCCTGATCACTGGTGGGCCGCTGTGACCTCCGCCTTCTGGGCCAGGGACCTGACGGGCTATGTTCTGGAAACTGCTTTGGTGCTGCTGCTGGGTGTTCCGTTGGAACGGCGAATGGGACGGCGGGCGTACGCAATCGCCGCGGTCTCCACCCAGATTCTGGGCGTTGGCATTGCCCTTGGATTCCTTGCCTTGGCCCAGGGGTTGCTCGGCAGCTGGACAGCGGAGATAGGCAGCCACCTCTTCGTGGGTCCTAGTGCGTTCATCATCGGTACCGCCATGGCGGGTACTGCGTCCATGGCGACCTTGTGGAGGCGCCGGATCCGGCTTGTCACCTTCGCCTTGTTGCTCCTCCTGGCCCTGTACAGCGGAGGGTTTGCGGACTTGGTCAGGCTCGGCGCCGCAGGTGCGGGCACGGTCCTCGGGCCGCTGCTGATGGGCCGGCGGCCGCGGTTTGCGCGCCCGGTCAGTTCCCGGCACGAAGGCCGGGTGCTGCTCTCGCTGCTCATTGCCGCATCGGCGATCGGTCCGGTAGTCGCCGGCCTCATCCCGCATGCGGTAGGGCCCTTGTCCATCCTGCGTTTCCTGTTTACCAACATCCAGCCCGTCGACCCCCAAACGCTCCAGGGCGTGTGCTCCGATCCGGCGCAAGCGAAAGACTGCGCCGTCGCGCAGCTGCAGTTGCGCGCCGGTGCCGGCGGAATCTTCATGGCCATCCTTCCGTCCTTCCTCCTGCTGTTGCTTGCGGAGGGTCTCCGCCGCGGACGGCGCTTTGCCTGGGTGGGGACCCTTTTGATCCAGTTAGGCCTTTCCGTCCTGGCCGGAATTGCTCTGGCCGGAGTCTTGCAGCCGGCTGCTTCGGCTACCGGCGCGAGCGAGGGGATTGTCGCAATCGAAGGATCGGCTTCCACGCAGCCGTTCACCCTGGCCTTGCCGCTGCTTCTGCCCCTCGCGCTGACCATTATTCTGCTCGCGACCAGGCGGCTGTTTCATGTCCAGGCACCGAAAGGGACGTACAGACGCCTCGCTGTGCGGGTACTTGCAATAGCGGCTGTGCTCAGTGTCGTCTATGTCGGCGCAGGGCTCTTGCTCGCGCAGGAATTCTCCCCGGTACCAGGGCTGCCGGATCTACTGGCGGATGTCCCTGACCGGTTCCTTCCGCTGGGCTTCGTCCTGGATGTGCCCCCGGCGATATTCCCCCAAGGCACGGCCGCCGTTCTCGTATACGAAGGCGTCGGGGTCATCTTTTGGGCGGTCGCGGGTGTTCTGATCTTCAGGACCTTTCTCCACCAGGCCCACACCCGGCACGACGCCAGTACGGAGCGTGCCCGGAAGGTCATCAAGACATGGGAGGGAAGCTCGCTGTCCTGGATGACCACTTGGCCGGGAAATATGTACTGGTTCTCCGCTTCCGGGCACTCCTTTGTTGCTTACCGCGTCAGCACGGGGGTTGCGCTCACGCTGGGCGGCCCAGTGGGACCCAAATCCGAGATGGCCACTGTCTTCGAAGAATTTGCCCGCTACTGCAGGGGCAACGGGTGGACGCCGTGTTTCTACTCCGTACCCCAGGAGTTGCGCGACCACGCGGATTCCTCCGGATGGAGCTCTGCACAAGTAGCCCAGGAGACGGTCCTGCCATTGCATTCGGTCTCCTTCAAGGGAAAGAAGTTCCAGGACATCCGTACGGCGTTGAACAATGCCGCGAAGGCGGGCATCCGCTACGAATGGACGAGTTACGCCTCGGCTCCTTTCTCGGTCCAGGTCCAAATCGAGGAAATCTCCGAAGAGTGGGTAGCAGACAGGAACATGCCCGAAATGGGCTTTACCTTGGGCAGCCTCGACGAACTCGACGACCCCGAGGTGCGCTGCCTGCTTGCAATCGACCAACGCCACACAGTCCACGCAGTCACGTCCTGGTTGCCCGTATACCGCAACGGGCACATCGTGGGCTGGACCCTCGACTTCATGCGTCGCCGTAGCGGCGGCTTCCGTGCCAGCATCGAATTCCTGATCGCTTCCGCGGCCCTCAGCCTCAAGGATGAAGGATGCGAATTCGTGAGCCTCTCCGGAGCACCCCTGGCTCGGGTCGAAGAGGATCCTTCCGAGATGCCGCTCCCAAGGCGACGATCCCGGCCTCCGGGCAGCCTCGACCGCTTGCTCGACTGGTTGGGGGCGACTTTGGAACCGGTGTACGGGTTCCGGTCCCTCTTGGCATTCAAGGCAAAATTCCAGCCCCGGTACGAGCCGCTCTACATGCTCTACCCTGACGCCGCTTCCCTGCCTGCCGTCGGGACCGCAGTGGCACGGGCCTACCTGCCAATGCTCAACCTCGGAGCGGGGCTGGCCTTGGCAGGCCGGATCTTCCGCTGGCCAAAGCGCTCCGGAACATCAGGTCTAAGCGGCCCCTGAGGCTGACGACGACTCCGATGCCTCCGCCGAAGAGCCCGACGGCGGGACCCCGCCGATCGGGACGTTGCTGTGGTGCGCTTTGCCGTGGTGAAGTTGCAAGGCACTGAGCACCAAACCGAAATGGCTGAATGCCTGGGGCATATTGCCGAGTTGGCGGCCCGCATGTGCGTCCCATTCTTCGCTCAAGAGGCCCACATCATTGCGCAGGGCCAGGAGCCTCTCGAAGAGGGCTGTCGCCTCTGCCCGGCGCCCCGCGCCCAAGAGGGCGTCGACCATCCAGAAGGAACACGCAAGGAAGACGCCCTCCCCGCCCGGCAGTCCGTCGTCGCTGTCTTGTGGACGGTAACGCAGCACAAAGCCGTCTTCCGTCAACTCACGCTGGATGGCGTCAATGGTGCCGATCACGCGCGGATCGTCGTGCGGCAGGAAGCCCACTTTGGGGATGAGGAGAAGGCTCGCGTCCAGCTCCTTGCTCCCGTAGGACTGGACGAAAGTATTGCGGTCCGCGTCGAATCCGTGGGTCATGACTTCGTCATGGATGGTGTCCCGCAAAGCCTCCCAGCGATCCAGTGGACCGGGCATCCCGGATTCACGGATTCCCCGGACCATGCGGTCAGCCGCGACCCAGGCCATCACCTTTGAGTGCACGAAGTGGCGCCGCGGGCCGCGTACTTCCCAGAGCCCGTTGTCCGGTTTGTCCCAGGTGCCCTCAAGGTGGCGCATCAAGGCGGTCTGGATAGCCCACGACTCATCGCCGACAGTCATCAGCGATGCCCGGGTCAGGGACAGGCAGTCAAGGACTTCTCCCCAGACGTCCAGCTGGAGCTGCTCCGCTGCCGCATTCCCGATGCGCACCGGCTTCGAACCCTGGTATCCGGAAAGCCACGTCAGCTCTGTCTCGGGCAATCGCCGGCGACCGTGCAGGCTGTACATGATCTGGAGGTCGGCCGGGTCACCGGCTACAGCGCGGAGTAGCCAGTCCCGCCAAGCGCTGGCCTCCTCGGTGTAGCCCGCGGCGAGGAAGGCTTGAAGGGTCAACGTGGCATCACGCAGCCAGCAATAGCGGTAGTCCCAGTTCCGAGGCCCGCCGATCTGTTCGGGGAGCGAGGTTGTGGCGGCGGCAACAATGCCCCCGGTAGGCGCATAGGTGAGGGCCTTCAGCGTGATCAAGGAACGCTGAACGGCTTTCCGGTAAGGGCCCCGGACGGTGCAACGCTTGGACCAATCCGTCCAGAATGCTGCGGTGTCGTCGAGGGCGATATCTGCCTCGACGGTGCGTGGCCGCCGTTCGTGGCTGGGCGCCCAGGTCAGGACGAAGGGGATGTGGTCACCGGCGTTCACCGTGAACTCGCTGACCGTGGTGAAGTCCTTGCCTACCAACGGCGCGGCGGTCTTGAGGTAGACGGAGTCCGGACCGGCAACCGCGCGGAGGCCGTGCCTGTCGCGGCGCACCCAGGGCACCACGTGTCCATAGTCGAACCTCAGGATCAATTCCCCGCGCATCTTGACCGTCCCGCGGATCCCTTCCACCACGCGCACGATGTCCGCGACGGCGTCGCGCGGCGGCATGAAGTCGATGACCCGGACGTGCCCTTCTTCGGTTTCCCACTCCGTTTCCAGGATGAGGGTTCCGTCACGGTAGTGGCGGCGCGTGCAAATGCCCCCCGATTCCGGCGCCAAGAGCCAGCGCCCGGCTTGAGGGGAATCAAGGAGCGCGGCGAAGCACGCGGGCGAATCGAAGCGTGGGAGGCACAGCCAGTCTATGGAGCCCGCTGTGCTGACGAGGGCTGCGGTGTGCAGGTCCCCGATCATCGCATAGTCTTCGATTCTTTGGCCGGTAGACGGTTGACCGTTCACAGTCCCTTTCCCAGTGCTGATTCAATGGCGGCTATGGCCTTGGCCGTGATCTCTTCCCGCTGGCCGGAACCATCCACGGCGAGCACGATTCCGCGCTCGGAGTATCGCTCAACCACGGCCTGTGTTTCGTTGCGGTAGAGCTCCAGGCGACGCCGGATCACCGGTGCTGTGTCATCGCTTCGACCCTGCTCCTGCGCCCTGCGTAGCATCCGCGCGACGAGCTCGTCGTCGTCGACCGCTAGTTCGACGACGGCATCCAGCTGCTGCTGGTTGCCGGCCAAAATGCCGTCCAGTGCATCGATCTGCGCCGTCGTGCGGGGATATCCGTCCAGGAGGAATCCTGCCAGGACATCGGCGTTGCCAAGCCGCTGACGGACCATGGCATTCGTGACGTGATCCGGGACGAACTCCCCGCTGTCCATGTACTTGCTGGCTTCGGCTCCGAGTTCCGTCTTGCCCCCGACGTGCGCGCGGAAGATGTCTCCCGTGGAAATGGCAGGTATGCCGAAATGACCGGCGATGTGCTCAGCCTGGGTACCTTTGCCCGAGCCAGGAGGCCCCATGATGATCAATCGCAAGTGTCACCTGTCCGTTCGTGAAGCGGTTTTGCGTGCCCCGGCGTTGTGGCTCGAGCTTAGCAACTGTGGAGCGCTCGCGGCAGGGCCACGCCCCGCCGCTTCAGACAGTGGCGGGGTCGGTGTTGGCGCCGCAGAGGATCACGGCTACGCGTTCCCCTTCGGCCGGAACATACGCTCCGGAGTTCACCGCTGCGAAGGCGGCGGCTGCGCCATGTTCCACGACAATCCGGTACTGCTCCCAGAGCAGGGCGCGCGCCGCGGCGATGTCGTCGTCGGACACCAGGACCGTCCGGACACCCGTGCGGACGGCCACCTCGAAACCGATCCGGCCGATCTGCCGGGCGCCCAGGGAATCTGCGGCGATCCCGGAGACGGCAACGTCAACGGGCGCCCCTGCAGCGAGGGCCGAATGGAGGGTGGGAGCATTGTCCGGCTCGACGCCGACAACCTTGGCGTGGCCTTCGACGGCGGCCGCGATTCCCGCCATGAGCCCGCCGCCTCCAACGGCCACCACCACGGTGTCTATCGCGCCCAGCTGTTCCAGGAGCTCCGAGCCGACGGTGCCTGCGCCCGCGGCGATTTCGGCTTGATCGTAGGCGTGGCAATAGACTGCACCGGTTTCCTCGGCGTAGTCGAGGGCGGCCTCAAACGCTTCGGCGTACTCGGTTCCGCGCTGGACCACCGTGGCTCCGCTGGCCTTGAGTTTCTTGACCTTCACGGCAGGTGCGGTTTCGGGGACAAAAACGGTCGCCGGCACACCGAGTTGCGCCGCGGCATAGGCATTAGCCAGGCCCGCGTTGCCTCCCGAGGCGACGACGATTCCAACATCGTCCTTCAGCTCACCGCGCTCCCGCGCGGCCAGCACGCGGTTGAAAGCACCCCTCGCCTTGAACGTCCCCGTGTGCTGCATGAACTCGCATTTGAACCACAATTGCCCGGGCACCGTTCCGGCATCCGCTTCGAAAACGGGGGTGCGGCGGATCCTCCCCGCAATCCGGGCGGCAGCTTCATCGACGTCGACGCGTGTGATCATGGGAAGTCCTCGTTCCGTGCGGTCAGAGCAAGTGCAGGCGTTACCCTCAGGCTACCGGGACTCGACGTCGGCCGTTCCGAGCTGCTGCCGGCGAGCCTCGCGGTTCCGCAACCAACGGCGGGCAAGGTCCACTGCGGCCCAGATTCCGGCGAGGGGAGACAACACGACCACGCCGTAGATGAAGATCATCCACGTCAAGATGGCCAAGGGCTGCTGCGCTCCGCTCAACCAGGAGAGGCCGCCGAGCAAGCCGATTGTCCAGAACAAAACCACTCCCACGAGCACTGCTCCCGCCGGAAAATACTCGCTCCTCACAACAGCCATCAGTGTCTCCACCGGCTGCCACCTGCCTTCCATCACCGCACCCGAATAACTTCAGTATGCATCCGGAAAAACGCCGGACACGGCCAGCGCGCGGGCGAAGTGACGAACATAACCAAGGGGGGCGTGTCGCCACGGATTCAGGGGCCTATGTGACGGGTGGAATGGCGGCGTAATCTGAAAACACGCACGGTTGATAGCTGGAAAAATGGCTCGGAAAAACAACCCGAAAAGTGGTTTGGCCAGGGTCCTGCGAAGGATCTTCGGATTCTTCCTGGTGAGTGCTGTTTGTGGCGTCTTGGCCGCCGGGCTAGTAGTCCCCGGTGTGGCGTCGGCCGGGATGGCCGTCAGCGGTTCGATCCAGTACTTCGACAACCTCCCGGGTGACCTGGTGGTCAACTCGCCGTCGCAGTCGACCAAAGTGCTCAGCGCAGACGGAAAGACGATCGCCACCTTTTATGCGGAGAACCGTGTCAGGGTCAGCCTGGACCAGATGTCGCCCTACATCAAGGACGCGATTGTAGCCGTCGAGGACAACCGCTTCTACGAGCACGGCGGCATCGATCCCCAGGGGATCCTCAGGGCATTGGCCTCCAATTTCACCAAGGGCACCAACGAGGGTGCGTCGACCCTCACCCAGCAGTACGTGACCAACGTACTCAACGAGTCCCGTTTGGCGGCAGGCCAGACCGGACAGGTGGTGTTGAGCGGCCAGAAAACCCTGGGTGACAAGGTGCGGGAGATGAAGCTCGCCGTCGAACTCGAGAAGAAATTCACGAAGGACCAGATCCTGGAGGGCTACCTCAATATCGTGTTCTTCAATCGGGACGCTTACGGCATCGAAGCCGCGGCGGAGCACTTCTTCAGCGTTTCCGCGAAGGACCTGAGCCTTCCCCAGGCGGCCCTGCTCGCCGGCCTGGTCAACAGCCCCAGCTACTACGACCCGTCCGTCCATCCGGACAACTCCATCAAACGGCGCAACCTGGTGCTGGCCGACATGCTCGCCCAGCACAAGATCCAGCAGGCAGCCTACGCGGCCGCGGTCGCCACTCCCCTCAAGCTCAACATCACCCCTGGGAAGCAAGGCTGCGCCGCAGCAGACATGGCCGTGTATTTCTGCGACTACATCTCCCACCTCATCCTCAACGACCCTGTATACGGTGCCAGCGTCACGGACCGGGAACAGCTTCTTTACCGCGGCGGCCTCACGATCACAACCACCTTGGACAGCCGACTGCAGGCAGTGGCACAGCAGCAGGTCGATGCCACGGCAGGGGCAAACCCGGACAAATGGGGCGCCTCCTTGGTCTCGGTGCAGCCCGGCACGGGCAAGATCCTGGCCATGGCACAGAACACGGTTTTCCTGGCCGCGCCCGGCAAATTCGATACCCAACTCAACTTCAACGTTGATTCCGTGGACGCCAACGGCAATGACCTCAACGGAGCCGGAGGCTTCCAGCCAGGTTCCGCCATGAAGCCGTTTACTTTCACTGAGTGGCTCAACGAGGGCAAGTCCATGACCACCGAGGTGGACGCGTCGCGGAGGGTCTATCCACTCGGATTCCCCTGGAGGGACAGCTGCGGGAAGGTGCTGGGCGGCTACAGCACGGCCCAGAAAGTCGCCGGCCTTGGCACGGCTGACGATCTCCGCAACAACGACGAGGGCTACTACCGCCCGATGCCCGTCAACTACGGGCTCTACAACTCCATCAACACCGCAACCTTTGCAGAGGCAGCCCAACTGGACTTCTGCGGCATCCAGAAAGTGGTGGATGCGGTGGGTCTCCACAGTGGCGTGGACAATGCACCCGTGAACATGCACCAATTGGGCAATCTCCTCGGCGGCACCGAAATATCGCCACTCGTGATGGCCGATGCCTTTGCCACTTTCGCCAATGACGGCACATACTGCGGGCCGATCGCGATTGTTGGCATCACGGATCCATCCGGCGGGAAGCTGCCGGCCGAAGCCAGTTCGTGCCGCCCTGCCATCAAGCCCGACGTTGCCCGCGGCGTCAACTCGGTTCTCCAAGACGTCCTGAAACGGGGATCCGGCATCTACATTCAACCCAAGGTCCAGGATTTGTTCCCTACCGCCGCAAAAACGGGAACGAACAACAGCAACGGCTCCACCTGGGTGGTCGGATACACCACCGGGCTCGCCACGGCGTCCTTCTTCGGCGACACCATGGCAGGACAGAGCCGGGCGGGACAGAACGTCACGATCAACGGCAAGTTCTACACCGCCATCGACGGATATATGCTGGCCGGGCCGCAGTGGGCCAACTACATGACGCAGGTCGGCCACCTGTACCCTGCCACGGCCTTCCCGGCGCCGCCCGCGTCCATGGCGGGGACGCCGTCGCCCAGTCCTTCCCGCTGAGTTTCAGAATTCCTGTCCAGTAGCCAAGCCGCGTACCCCCGGCCACCCCGGGGGCACGCGGATTTCCTGTGAGTTTCGGAAGAGTTCGGCTACCCGCAATTGAACCTATCGTGAACGTTTCCGCAGCGAGGCCCAATCGGCGAGACGGATCCCCTCGCCACAACAAGAATCATCCGGGGACGCATTCTCGATCGATAAGAACGCAATAGCGAAGGGTCTTATTTTGATGAAGACAGCCAAGAAAAACGGGCTTGCCACAGCAGCGGTCCTGGGGGCCGTGCTGATGGCCGGATCCGCGATGGCGCCGGCGATGGCCGATGACGCTTCACGCGGCGGCCAGGACATCCAGGGCCAGCAGGGACCAGACAACAGCAAGGGCCCAGGCGGCCAGGGCGAAACATCGAAGCACGTCCTGCTGCTTTCGGTGGACGGCCTCCACCAGAAGGACCTGGATTTGTACGTGAAGAACCACCCGGCGTCGGCACTGGCGTCGTTGGTCAACCACGGCACCAGTTATACGCACGCCCAGACTCCCGTGCCTTCGGATTCCTTCCCCGGCATGGTCGGCCAGCTGACCGGTGGAAATCCCGGGACAACCGGCGTCTACTACGACGACACCTTCAACAGGGCACTCCTGCCGGCAGGCACAACGGACTGCAAGAACACTGCGCCCGGCGCCGAAGTGGCCTTCACCGAAGCCGCGGACAAGGACCAGAACGCCCTCGACGCCGGCCAGGGCCTGCCCGGGCTTCCAGCGAGCATCCTGAACATGACGGGACAGCCCGGTGCACTCCTCGACCCGGCCGCGCTCCCGGTTGACCCGGCGACTTGCAAGCCGGTCTACCCGCACCAGTACTTGAAGGTGAACACGGTCTTCGAGGTGGCGAAGAGCGCCGGCCTGACCACGGCGTGGTCGGACAAGCATCCCGCCTACGAAATCCTGAACGGCCCTTCAGGCAAGGGCCTGGATGACCTATTCACCCCTGAGATCAACAGCATCGCCCCCGCTCCCTTCAATGGCGACTGGACCAAGGACAACGCCGCGACCCAGCAGTACGACGGCTACAAGGTCCAGGCCGTGCTGAACGAAATCGACGGGAAGGACCACTCCGGCACCAAGACGGCCGCAGTACCGGGCATCTTCGGGATGAACTTCCAGGCCGTCTCGACGGCACAGAAGCTCCCGACGTCGGACGGCCTCACCGGCGGTTACCTCCAGGGCGGCACCGTTCCAGGGCCGCTCTTGAGCAAAGCCCTGGACTTCGTCAACGCCTCCGTGGGTAAGTTCGAGTCCGCACTAGAGGCTTCCGGCCATGCAAAGGACACCACGGTGATCCTTTCTGCCAAGCACGGGCAGTCGCCGATGGACGCTTCAACGCTGACGAGGGTGCCTGACAGCGCAATCATCGACGGCCTGAACGCAGCATGGAAGTCGGCCCACCCCGGCTCCGCAGACCTGGTGGCGTTCTCCACCGACGACGACATCATGCAGCTGTGGCTTTCGGACCACTCGCAGGCCGCAGCGCAGTTCGCCAAGGACTACCTCGCAACGCACAGTGCCGCCGGAAACGACATCAACGGAGCTGCCAAGACCGTGACAACCTCGGGGTTGAGCAAGGTCTATGCGGGCAGCGAAGTTGCAAACTACTTCGGCACCCAAACCAGCGATGCACGCTACCCGGACATCTTGGGGATCGCCCAGACCGGCGTTGTTTACACCGGCGGCAAGTCCAAGATCGCCGAACACGGCGGAGCCAGCGCGGACGACCGCGATGTGCCGCTCGTGATCTCCGGGGCCAATGACGAACACGCCCGGACCGTGACCACCGCGGTCGAGACGACGCAGATTGCGCCGACCATCCTGAAGACCCTTGGCCTGGATCCGAACAAGCTGCAGGCCGTTCAGATCGAGGGGACCAAAACCCTCCCACAGCGCTGATCCAGCGCGCTTCGAACACTCGAGGGGTTCCACGGCCGGACGGCCGGGGGACCCCTCCCTTGCACTCATCCGAGCCTGGGCTGTACGAAAAGGACCGTTGCGCTGGCTAAGCCCGCATTGGGCGCCACGCCCCGTCTGCTTACAATCAAACGTCAGCAACTACTGAGGGAACCATGAAGAAAATCACCACAACCCTGCTCGCGGCCGGGCTCCTCCTCTCCGCTTCAGCCTGCTCGGCACCGCAGCAGCTGAGTACCGCGGACACCTGCAGCCGGGTCAAGACCGTCATCTCGAACCCCACGAACACCACGGACAAAACGGGAACCATCCGCGTAGCCAACCAGCTCCGCCCGATCGAAGCCGTGTCCTCGGATGAGCTGAAGCCCACCCTGAAGACGCTTGTGGACTACCTGGACGAGTCCTCGAAGGACAAGCCGGATACCGCGAAGCTCGATGCCATGAAGAACGATTACCAGAACGCGGGCACCAATTACGGCAAGTACTGCGGCGGCTAGAGGCGCTTTACATTCCCGACCCGAGGACTGGCCATGGGCGCCCGGTCCTCGGGCGGCCGGCGTCGGCAGACAGCCACTGCTCCGGCGGCGCCTGCAGCCACGATGGCCCACCGTTCGCCGAACTTGATGGTGATGAGCGAAGCGGGCAGGTTGAAGAACCACGACCCCAGCCCGATCAGGGTGACCACCAAGGCGGGAACGGCCACCGAAGCACCAAGGTCGCCTAGGACGCCGCCTCCTTTGCGACGCGCCAAATACCTGTCGCACAGGGAATTCCGGCTGCGTCAGGCATTCAGCGCAGCGCCAGGCACTCCGCGCGTCATTAGGCTCCGCGCGGACGACGCCGGCCCCGGTGGCACGGAGACCCTGTTCAGGGCAGCCACCAGTAACGGCTGCAGCGCCGCGGTCCGCGACCCGCAGCCCGTTACAGCGCGGTGTGCTTCCCGAACGGATGGTGGCCCGTGGCTGGCTGTCCGTGGCTCCCCAGCCATTCTGACAGGGCCTCGCGCAGGATCTCGCTGGGCGTGAGGCTGAGCGTTTGCGAAGCCGACTCCAAGGCGCGATCCAGTTCCTGAGGAATCTGGAAATCCAGGGGCGAGGGATGGTTGCTTTCCCGGGGATCGGCAGGCAAACCATCACCGCGCAACAGCTTGCCGACGGCTGGCTTCATGTCGTTTTCGGTCCACGCCGAAAGGCGCTCGAAATGAGTCACATCTCGTGTCATGATTTTCCCTCCCAACAATCAAGCATCCTCCGTTGGCGGGCTGCAGTCACCATCTACGAGTAATTACTCTCTAACTATCGCGAGGTTTCTTCCTTTGGCGTTAAGCGGACCGCAACAGTATCGCTGTCGAGTAGCCAGGCGGAGGTCGACCGGGCCCGTTCGAAGACCCAGGAGTCGCGGAACGGACCCGGCGCTCACGCTTAAGGGTGAGACCGCGACGGACATCGATCAGCGCAGGGCTGGTGCCGTCAGAGTGATCTTAGGGCTTGGGCCGGTTCCGGTCTAGGGAATCGAACGCCCGGGATCGCAAAAAGTTCATCGACGCAAGAGGTAGTCCGCAACGCCAGCCGGATTCGACAGCCCAAGGAGATGCCCGCCGGGGAGGACATCCGGATCAAGCCCGAGGCGATCGCGGGCTACCCTGCGTTGGAACCCGAGCGGAAAGAACCGGTCCCCCTCGCCGCTGAGCACTCTGATGGGCACGGCAGGCCACTCCATGAATTCGCAGCGCGACGAGAAGACGGCGTTCGCCTCGGGCCGCTGGTGCGGTTCCCCCTCGGCCGCCACCTCCGGCGGAACGTCATGAAGGAAGTACTCGTTCACATCGAACTCTTCGCTGTAGCCGCCGGCCACGGCAGCACTCTTGCGTGCGTCCTCCCAACCCGTGTTGTCCCACCATGCACCAGGGGTCTCACCCGGGTTGGGAATCATCGCGTTGACGAACACGATCTCCGCGACGCCTGGCCGGGCGCCCACCATGGGCGCCGTGAAACCGCCAAGCGATTGCGCAACAAGCACGACGTCGGTTCGGCCACTGATTGCCGCCCCAACCAAGCGCGCGTACTCGGGCAGGCCCGCACTTTCGTCGTCTCCCGGCAGATCAACGGCTACGGCATCGTGGCCTGCCTCCTGTAGGAGGGGGACGACGCGGCTCCAATACCAGGCTGAGCCGCCTGCTCCGGGCACCAGCACGAACGCGCTCACAAGGCACCCCCGAAGAAATCATGAACGAACGGACCAAGGCTCGGCGTCGAAGTCATGCCCACATTCTTCCCCGGATCGACGCGCCCGCAAGGGACCCGATGAGATCCCTTCGCCCGGCCTTTCCCTGCGGAAGGCCTGGTGGGAGGATGCCTATAGGCGCGAGCAACTACGAGAAGGACGGGAAACGGCATGTCGATCCAGGAATCCGTGGAAACAGAACGCAAGTACGACGCTGACCTGGAAACGCCTCTTCCCGCGTTCGAGGACATCGCCGGCGTCGATCAAGTCGCTGACCCTGCAGATCATCAACTCGAGGCCGTCTACTTCGACACGGACGGCCTCATCCTTGCCAAACACCGCATCACCTTGCGGCGCCGAACCGGCGGCACCGATTCAGGCTGGCATCTGAAGCTGCCGGCAGACCGGGGCACACGCGTGGAGATACAGGCGCCTCTGGGGCAGCCTGAGACCGTTCCAGAGGAACTGGCAGAGAAGGTCCTCGTGTTCACCCGCGACGATGAACTAAGGCCCGTAGCGCGGATCCACACCCGCCGCACTGTGCACCGGCTGCACGGTAGCGAGGACGTCACCCTGGCCGACTTCGCCGATGACCACGTGACAGCCGAGACCTTGCACCCAGTGCAGATGGAGAGGAAATGGCGGGAATGGGAAATAGAGCTGGTCCACGGCGATGAAGCCCTGCTTGAGAGTGCGGAGCGCGTGTTGTCAGGGGCCGGCGCAACCCCTTCGGGGCACGCTTCCAAGCTGGCCCGCGCATTCGGAACGGCTTGGCCAGCCGCCGTGCCGGCGCCACCGAAAGCCCGTCCGAAGGGTTCCGCCGGGGACGCAATAGTTGCCTACATTGCCGCGCAGATCGCTGAAATCACCGAACTGGACCCCGGAGTCCGGCAAGGTGCCGACGACGCCGTTCACGGCATGCGCTCGGCCACGCGCAGGCTCCGCTCAACTTTGTCCGTCTACGGCAAGCTCTTCGAGGCCGACGCCGCAGATCAACTCAAGACCGAACTGAAATGGCTGGGCAAGGTCCTGGGCAAGGCCCGGGACGCCGAAGTGCTGCGCGATCGGATCGGGGAACTGATGAATGAGCAACCCGACGGCTCGGTACCCGCTTCAGCTGCCAGCAGGATCAATGACGAACTCGAGGCCGCCTTCAACTCCGGGTATCGCGAGATGCTCCGCTCATTGGGAACGAAACGATATTTCCGGCTCCTGGAGTCCCTTGAGGAATTCCGCGACGAGCCTCCCACGAAGCCTCGCGCCGGGAAGAAGGCCCGTCCAGCCACGGCCAAGCTGGCCGGTAAAGCGATCAAGCGGTTGCGCCGGTCCCAGAAGGCGGCCGCCGGGCAAACCGGCGTCGAAGGCGACAGGGCATTGCATCAGGTCCGCAAAGACGCAAAACGGCTGCGCCATGCCGCCGAAGCGCTGGAGGACGTACACAAGGAACCCGCCGTGAAGCTGGCACGCAATGCCCAGAAGATCCAGAAGATCCTAGGAGAGCACCAGGACAGCGTTGTCAGCCGCTCAATACTCCTCCGGCTCGCTAACAATACCGATGAATTGGTGGAGGACAACTCGCCTTATGCCCCCCTGCTCGCTGCCGAAGAGCAGCGAGCCGCGGACTCCTGGGCCCGCTATGAAAAGCTTGCCAAGAAGAAGCGCCTGAATCCCCTGTGATGAACGCAACAGTGCGGGACCCAAGTCTGAGGGACGGGGCTGGGCCTCAGTGAATCAGCCTTCGCACTCCACGCAGTACGCGTGACCGTTCTTTTCACGGGCAATCTGGGAGCGGTGACGGACGAGGAAACACGAGTAGCACGTGAACTCGTCTTCCTTCTGGGGAACGACCGCAATGATCAGTTCCTCAGCTACGAATTCGCCACCTGGTACCTCATTGCCTTCAAAAGCATCGGCTTCGTCCAGCTCCCGCACAACGCTGCGGGCGTCCGGAGCATTGGCAGACTGCAGGGCCTGAAGTGACGTGCTTTGGGATTCCGCGACGTCGGAGCGGAGTTCGTCGTAATCGGTTGCCACCTGGTGTTATCTCTTCTCTTGTATATTTGCTGGCGAATGTGCAACATACACCATGCAGCTGCTATTCCCCACATAGTGGCGAAAATCGTGGCCCGATCGTCATGTGAGCTTTCGCGGTGCGCATTGCCCTGACCATCCGCGCCACTGTCGCCGGATGCGTGACTGAGCGTATCCCATCCCCGCCGCCTGGCCCGGACGGGGCGGAATCGACCATGAGCTTACGGCCTGAGAAGTGTATGTCACGGATTCCCGCGGCCAAAAGCGCGGGAACAGCCTGCTCAGTGACACCGCCGCCAGCCATGACGGAAACCTCACTGGGTAAGGCAGCGACCATGCGTTTGAGCATGTCAATGCCGTTGCCGGCGGCCCGGGCTGCGCCCGAGGTGAGAATGCGCCGCGCACCCAGCCGGGCGGCGTCGTCCACGGCTTGAAGCGGATCCCGGGCCGCATCCACGGCACGGTGGAAGGTGACGAAGGTCCCGCCCGCCGCATGGATCAGCGCTTCGGCGCCCGCGACGTCGACGTCGCCTGAAGCGGTCAGCAGTCCGACGACCACCCCGTCGGCGCCGAGGGCAAGCGACTGCCGGACATCCCGCCTCATGACCTCGATTTCACCCGGTGTATAGATAAAACCGCCCGGCCGCGGGCGGATAAGCACGTGGACGAAATCCTGGCGACCGGCGTCGAGTGCGAGCTCTGCGGCTGCCTCAACGAGGCCGGCGCTCGGGGTGAGGCCGCCGGCCTCAAGCGCTGAACACAATTCGACGCGGTCAGCGCCGGCTTCGATGGCACAGCGAACACCGTCCAGATCCTGGACGCATATCTCAATCTTCATGGTTCTCCGGTTGGACGGGCCGAATGTTCACGAGGCAAGCACGGTGCGCAGGCAAAGCTGTCCCGCGCCGAGAAGGCCTGCCTGCGAACCGGCGAGCGAGGCTTCGATCACGATGTTCTTGGTGGCGAGCGGATGGCAGCTTTCGTATAGCTGCGAGCGCACAGCGGCGACATACGGCTCCAATTGCGAAAGTCCGCCGCCCAGCACCACCACATCGGGGTTCACGAAATTCACCACAATGCTCAGGGTTTGCCCCAGAATCCGGCCGGCAGTACGGACTCGGGTGGTGGTGTGCGGGTCGCCGTTGTTGACCTGCCGGACAATGTCGTTGACGTCCGCTGCATCGATCCCGACGGCGGCCAGGTCGCGGATGATGGCGGACCCGCTGGCCACCGTCTCCAGGCAGCCGCGGTTGCCACAAGAGCATGGCGCGTCGCCCGCGGCCGGGATCTGCACGTGGGCGATGTCTCCGGCAGCGCCGGTGGAGCCCCGGTAGACCTGCCCGTCAATGATGAGCCCGCAGCCGATCGCGGCACCTGCTTTGAGGAACAGCGTGTTCTGCCGGACCTTGGAATCGGGTGATTCCCGCTGGCGCAGCGTGTGCTCACCCAAAGCCATCATGTTGGCGTCGTTGTCCACAACCGCCAAAGTGCCGAATTCCTCGGCAAGCCAATTCCGGACTTTGAATTCGTGCCAGCCACGCATCCTGGACGGCGAGTCGAGCGCACCCAAGGCAAAGTTGACCGGACCGGGCAAGGACATCCCTACGCCGCGCAGCGGAGGGTCGACGGCCGGATCGCTCAGGGCACGCATCATCGCCGCGGCTTGGGGCAGAACCACTTCGGGGCCGTCGTTGATGTCGATGGTCCTGATTTCGGAGACAAGCAGATTGCCGGAGAGGTTGAGCCTGCCGACCCACAAATGATGGGCGCCCAAGTCCGCCGCCAGGATGAAGCCCGCGTCCGGGACCAGTTCCAGGAGGGTGGGCCTCCGGCCTCCGGTCGCCGAACCTGAACCGCTCTCGCTGATGAGCCCGGCTTCCATCAGCTCGTTCACCTTGATGGTGATGGTGGACGGGGCAAGGTTCAGGGTGCGCGCAAGGTCGGCGCGGGACCTCGCCCGGCCGCTGGCGATCATGGACAGGATGCTGGAGGAGTATTCGGTCAGCGCGATGTCCCGGGGGCCGGTTCTTTTCACGGTCTTGGCGTAGGAAGGCTTGTAACCCAAAGTCAGTCCCTCCAGGGGCTCGGTGTCTGCCGCCCGCCGGCGGGCCGCTCTTTGCAGAGTAGCTGACGGGCCTGCACCGCGCCGCCGAGAAGCCCTGCCGAAGAGCCGAACCGCGCAGGAAGGAGCAAGGGCCTGCGGTGGAAACTCAGGATAGAGTCCAGCCGGTCCGCCACCGGGACAAGGAGCGCGTCGCCGGCATTGGACAGGCCGCCGCCGAAGATGACGGCCTGCGGTGCCAGAAGGGCGACGCTCTGCGCGATCGCCAGCGCGAGCCCGTCATATGCCTGGTCCAGGACCCCGACGGCGGCCGCGTCACCTGCTGCTGCGGCCTCCATGACTTCCTTCGCGCCAACCACGGCGATGCCGGACACGGCTGAATAGTTGCGCGCGATGGCGGACGCCGAGGACACCGTCTGCAGGCATCCCGACGCGCCGCAAGTGCACGGGATGGCCGTTGTGCTCGTGAGTGGCTCCATGCGGGCATGGCCGATTTCTCCGGCGTATCCGTCGCCGTCGTACACCTCGCCGTCAAGGATGACCGCACTGGCGATCCCGGTGCCGATGACCAACACCAAGGCGTTCCGCAGCCCCTTCGCGGCACCCAGGCGGTGCTCTGCCAAACCGGCCACTTGCACGTCGTTGCCGAGCACCACAGGAAGTCCGACGCGCGCCTCCAACGCGGAGGAGAGCGCGAAGTCGGTCCAGCCTAGATTCACGGCGGAGACCACGACGCCCGTGCTTGCATCCACAATCCCCGGCGCGTTGACGGCGATTGCCTGGGGCCGTCGCTCCGGGGGCTCAGCTCGGTAGATGGCGACGAGGCGGGACAGTTGGTCCAGGAACTCCCCCTGCGAAGCCCTGGCCGTTGGCGTGGTTCCCTGGTGTGCGAAGCGGCCAGTGGAATCCACGACCCCGTATTTCAGGTCGGTTCCGCCGACGTCGAAAACCATCACTGGAGCGCCCGGTCCCAGAATCAACGACGTCGGCGGCGAACCGGCGGTTTGTACGCTCAGCTGCATGTCAGCCTTTCACCGCGCCGGCAACGAGGCCCTGGGCCATCTTCTTCTGGACGATGACGAAGAGAATGATCACGGGTAGCGCCATGAGGGTGGACCCGGCCATGATCCCGCCCCAGTCCGTTGCCTGATTCTGGCCGCTGAAGCCTTGGATCCAGAGCGGAAGTGTCTTGCTGTTATCGCTGCTCAGCAGGACAAGTGCCAACGTGTATTCGTTCCACGCGGCCAAGAAGGCGAAGATCCCGGAGGCCACGAGTCCGGAGCCCAGCAGCGGAAAGGTCACCCGGAAGAATGCGCCCATTCGGGAGCAACCGTCGATCATGGCAGACTCTTCGAGCTCCACCGGGACCCCGTCAACGAATCCCTTGAGCATCCAGATAGTGAAAGGCACGGATGCCCCGATATACAGCAGGCTCAAGCCGAGCACGGAGTTGAGCAGGTGCCAGCTGTCGATCATCTTGTACTGGGAAATGAACATGGCTTCAGCCGGGATCATCTGGATCACGAGCACCGAGATGATGACGATCTTGCGGCCTTTGAATCGAAAGCGGCTGAGCGCCATGCTCGCGAAGAAGGCGAAAAGCAGCGCAGCCACCACCACAATCAGGGCAACGCCGAAGCTCATCCGCAGGGCGGACCAGAAGCGGCTGTCGTGGAGCACTGTCTCGTAGTGCGCCCAGGTAAAGTCGAGCGGCAGGAACGACGGAGTGCGGGACTGCAAGGCGTCGTCCGTCACGAGCGAATTGTTGACCAACCAGTAGACCGGGAAAATCCACAGCAGACCGAAGACCAGGCCCGTGATGTTGGCCGCCGAGCGGCGGACGGGGTTGGGTTTGAGGGCCATTCAGACTTCTCCCTGCTTCAGGAATTGGGTGACATAACGCCACGTGAGGAGCAACGTGATCACCAGCATGATCAGGGCGGTCGCGGAAGCCACGCCGTAGTCGCCGCCGGACAAACCCACCTGGTAGACGTAGGTGCCAAGGACGTTGGTCTGCTCGGTGATGCCGCCGTTTTTCTGGAGGATGAAGATCTGCGTAAAGACCCGCAGGTCCCAGATGATTTCCAGGATCGTGACCAGCAGGAGAACCGGGGCGATGGTGGGTACGGTGATTTCGCGGAATTGCTTCCAGCCGTTGGCGCCGTCCAGCGTTGAGGCCTCGAGCATGGACTCATCGATCTGGGTGACCGATGCATACACCATGAAGACCACCAGCGGCACGCTCATCCAGATGACCAGGATGGCCGCTACTGCGAAGAAGGTCAGGGGGTTGGAAAACCAGTTGTAGCCAGCCATCCCCTGCAGTCCCAGTCCGGCCAATGTCCAGTCGACCACCCCGGACCTGGAATCGAAGATCCACTGGAACACCTGGAGCGAGGACAACACGGGCATCGCCCACGCCAGCAGCATGGCGGCCTGGACGAAGACGGAGACCGGGCCCGAGAGTTTGGTGAGGAGGAGCGCACCTCCGATCCCGATGGCCATTGTCAGTGCGGCACACACAAGGCAGAAGGCAAGGGATCTTCCCAGGGTGAGCCAGAATGCCGAATCGCCGAGTACCCGTGTGAAATTGTCGAGCCCTGCGAATTCCGCGGGTTTGCCGAACTGCTGCTCAAGGGAAAAGTGTTGGAACGCCATGGTGATTTGGCGGAGCAACGGGTAGCCCATGTCCACCAGGACAATAAGCACCGCGGGAAGCAGAAGGATGTATGGCAGGGGGTTGCGCCTGCGTTTCTTCGGGGCCGCTGCTTCAGTCCGGTCGGGGAGGATCCCTTCCGGCTTCGCACGCGTACTGGTTACGGTCATGGCTTCGGTCCTTTCTGCTTCCCGCCGGGCCTACTTGCTGTTGAGGATTTCGGTCATTTTGGCGTCGGCGGTCTTGGCCAGCCCAACGGGGTCCTTCAGCGCGCCCATAGCCACGAAGAAGTCGTCAACCACCTTGGCGCTCTCCACCAATGCCCAGTTCTTCGCTGCCGGGGTGCCCACGGAATTCCTGACGGCCTCGATGGTGACCTTGGACAATTCGTCCTGCCCGAGGGCTGTGGCGTAGTTCAGGTTTCCCGGGACCCAGCCTCCCTCGGTCGCGAAGAACTCCTGGAATGGTTTGCTGAAGATGAGTTTGAGGGCCTCCTTGGCCAGCCCCCGCGCCTTGCTGTTGTTCGAGATGGCCACGTTGGAACCGCCGGCAAAAGGATTGCCCACGGCGTCACCCTTAGGCGACGGGAAGTTGAAGTACCCCACCTTGCCGGCGTCCAGGAGTTCCTTCTTGATCTTCTTCAGATGGAAGTTGAAGCCGAAGAACATCCCTGCCTCGCCCGTGTTGAATGCGGTGTACGGCTGGGAACCGATGGTCGAATCGGTGATGGTTCCGGTGGTGGAGCCGGTCGTCCACAATTGCTGGAGCTGGGCGATGGCCTTCTGGCTTTCCGGCGAGGACAAGCTGCCTTCCCATTTCCCGTCCTTCTGCACGGCTAGTCGTCCGCCATTGCTGAACACCCAGGCGAACGCGGACTGTGATGAAATCCCGGGCAGGAACATCCCGGAAAAGTGTGCGTTCTTCTCGGGGTTGCCGGCCTGGATCTTCGTTGCGACGGCGGTCAGCTCGTCAATGGTCTTAGGTATCGCGAGCCCAAGCTGCTGGAACATGTCCTTCCGGTAGAACACGATCCGGCTTCCGGCGTAGAAGGGTGCGGCGTACATCTTGTTCTCGAAGCTGCCGAGTTCCACGAGCGATTTGGTCAGATTTGCACCGCCCAGCTCTTCTTTCATACCGCTCAGATCGGCCAGTGCTCCCACCGCACAGAACGTGGGCGCCTGGGTGTTGCCAAGTTCGATGATGTCCGGCGTCGATTCGGCGCTGGCAAGGGCCGTCTGGAGCTTCGGGACGATGCCATCCCACTCCTGCTGCTCGATGGTGAGGGTGGATCCCTGGAACTTGTTTTCGAACTCCTGCTTCAGCCACGCCTGGGCCTTGTCAGACACGGAGTCCTTCATGAACCAGACCCGCAGCTTTGCCGGAGAGGAGAGGCTGTCCGAAGAGACGGAGCCCGAGGCCTCGCCACATGCGGACAGCAAGGCTGCGGCACCCAGGGCCCCGCCCAGACCGAGCAAACCACGTCGACTAAGTTCTTTCATCGCTTCCTCCACTTTGAACTCACAGGGTCGATTGACCATGCAGCAAACGAAATCATGGAGGAATGATGCTTCGGAAGGGCCGCTAACTTAGTTCAGAATCGAAGTTAGTTTCGGTCCGGTTCGGAGCCCCGGGCGCACCGGCCCCGCTCAGCGCTCGACGCCGGCCGGCTGGTTCGACGCAGGTACCAACCGTGCGCTCAGGTCAGGTGCCACCCCGCCGTCGTCGAACGGGAACATGGGCCGCGCGATCCGACGGTGGCCCAAGCGGTGCAGATCCTGGTCCACGCCCCCTGGGGTAAGCGCCAGCATCCAGTCTGAAGCCATGTCGAAGAGCTCTGGCTCGAGGTAGCCGATCTTGACCACCACAACGTCGGCTGTCCGGGCATCCAAGCCGTTCCTGAGGAAGTCTGATTCCAAGTGGTACGGCTTGCGCCGCCGGGTCACGATGATGCGCAGCCCGCCAACGCGAATGACTGCCTCGTCAATGGCCACGGGGTCGCCCTGGGCCAGATGCTCAACAATGCCGTCCAGCCGCGCCGGGCCGGACTGTGTACCGTCCACGCGAGCACCCACCTCCACAGAGACGGATCCACCGACGCCGGCGCAAATGCAATGGTCCACCGCGGCGGGATCCGGGATCGAGGCATAAATGGCCTGCACCGTTCCGGCTGCGATGGGTGGGTGCTCAAGGAGTTTGTGCAGGGTCCAGGTGACGTCACCGGCTCCCCCGGCCGTGGGGTTGTCCCCGGAATCGCTGATGAAATACGGGCGCTTCGTGCTTGCCTCCGCTGCCGCGAGGCATTCAGCGAGCGGCGCCGAGGGAGCCACGAAACGGAACTCGTCCCGTCTGTTCCACATGTCGGCTGCAAGCCGGCCCGCATGGCTCGCGACGGCGTCGGCGTCGTCACCGGTGACCATCACCACGGCCCGGTTGCGCGGTTCGTCTGCCCAGGCATAACCGATCCATAGTGCGGCGTCGAGCACGCCTGGCCGACCAGCGATCACTGCAACTTCCTCATATAGCGATTTGGCCGGTTCCAATCGGGTACTGGTCTTTTCCCCGGGCAACAGGATGGGCACCGGAACCCAGGCCTTGATAGGGCGGCGGGTGGCCTCCGGCAGTGCCAGTCGCTCCAGCAGGTTCGCGGCTGCGCGTTCCTTGGTTTCCAGCCAGTCCTCGTGTGGGGCCATGCGGTAGCAACTGGGGATGTCCAGTTGGTGCGCCAAAGTCCAGGAAACGTTGCCGTGCAGGTCCATACCGCTGGACACCAGCACGTCCGGGCCGATGAGACCGCGCAGGGCAAGGAGCAAATCGCCCTCGGGATCGTCTACGCCATCCACGCTCATGGCACCGTGGATGTCGAAATAGAGCCCGTCCACCGGGCCCTCATCCAAGGCATCCGCGACAGCGGAAAGAATTGTCTGCTTCATCTCGGTGTAATCGGCGGAAGGGACGGACCCGCCCGGGATGGATCGAAAATGGACTAGCGGCAGCCAATCCGCCGCCTCGCGCACGGGATGGCCCGGAGCGAAAAAGGGGTACTGGTCCAAGATCTCCTGGCCATCCCGCCGGACAAAGTCCTGGATGCGGGTCCGGGCAGGGGAATAGGTGCTGGCCTCGAGGGCGATTCCGGTAATGAGGATCCGGGGCTTCTTTTCGATCATGCCTGCCACCATATTGAGGTTCGCGGCGGGACCGGGGCGCGGCCGCAAAAGTTCAATGCCGAATGAAGTTCAATCAGCCCTTTTAGCCCGGAATCCTGCCTAACGTGGGCTCGCAAGTGACGGCGCGCGGAATCCACGGAAGAGGATCTAACAATGCAGATTGGGCTGAGTACGTACAGTTTGGCAGGAGCCTTGGCCGACGGACGAATGGGCCTTTTGGACCTGCCCGGCTGGGCAGCATCACATCAGGCCAGCCATCTCGAAGTGGCCGAGGCGGGACTGGGCGTGGACCTTTCCCAAAACCACGCGGCGGCCGAGGGACTGCGCGAGCGTGGAGAGGAGTCCGGGATCGCCTTGGTCAACTATGTGGTGGGTGCGGATTTCCTTGGCGCCGACGCGGCGGCTGAAATCGCCCGGGTGAAGGCGCACTTGGACACGGCCCACCGGATGGGGATCAGCCGCTTCCGCCACGATGTGGTGCCGTGGGCCTGGCGCCCCGCCTCATACGCCGAATACCGGGATGCCCTGGAGCAGGTGGTCCCGGCGTCCCGGGAACTCGCCGACTACGCGGCAACCCTGGGAATCACCACCAGCGTGGAAAACCACGGCATGGCCTTCAATGTCAGCGAACGGTTGCTGCAGTTGGTGCACGCGGTGGACCGCGACAATTTCAAGATCACCTTGGACATCGGCAATTTCCTGTGCGTCGATGAGGTGCCGGAATCGGCCGTCGCCAAACTCCTCCCCTACGCGTCTGTGGTGCATCTGAAGGATTTCTACCGCCGGAAGAGAAGTCCCGGCGGCGGCTGGCTGCAAACGCTGGCAGGGGACCATATCCAGGGCTCCGTGTTCGGCCTTGGGGACATGGACCTGCCGCGTGTCCTTCGCCTGATCAAGGACTTCGGTTTCAGCGGACCGTGTTCGGTGGAATACGAGGGCCGCGAGGACTGCCTCACGGCGGCGCCCGAATCGCTGCGTAACGCCGCCGCATTGTGGGAGGGCTGCTGACATGGGGGCCCTGAACGTTGGGGTCATCGGGCTCGGGACCATCTCGGACATGCATTTGGACGCATACCGTGATTCGCCGTCGGCGCACCTGGTGGCTGTCTGCGACATCGACGCTGTGCGTGCCGGGAGCCGGGCCGCGGAATACGGTGCAGTCAAGGTCTTCACGGACTACAAGGAGCTCTTGGCGGATCCCGAGATCGACGCCGTCAGCATCTGCACGCGCAATGACACGCACGCCGAAATCGTGATTGCGGCGCTCGAGGCCGGCAAGCATGTGCTGGTCGAGAAGCCTATGACGGCCTCCCTAGGGGAGGCTTTGGCTGTTGCTGCTGCCGCCCAGAGGAGTGCCGCCGTTTTGCAGGTAGCGTACGTCCGCCGTTTCTCGCCCAACGCCGAGGTACTCAAGCGCTTTATCGACGCCGGCGACCTCGGGCAGATCTACTATGCCAAGGCCACCTGCCTGCGCCGGGTAGGAAATCCCGGCGGTTGGTTCGCCGACAAGGCGTTGTCCGGCGGAGGTCCGCTCATCGATCTGGGCGTCCATTTCATCGACATTTGCTGGTGGCTCATGGGCTGCCCCTCCGTGGCTTCGGTCTCCGGGACTGTCTTCCATAAGATCGGTGCACGGAACAATATCTTGAACTTCAGCCGGTATCTCTCCGCCGATTTCGATCCGGCACGACCACCGGCGGACCCCGTCGAAGATCTTGCGACAGCACTGATCAAGTTCAGCAACGGCGCAGTGATGCACTTCGACACGAGTTACTCGATGCACGGCGCCGATGAAACCAAGGTCCAAATCTTCGGAGACAAAGGCGGCGCGCAGCTGGAGCCGGCTTTGGAAATCTTCACCGAACAGCACGACACGCTGCTGGACATATCGCCGGTGCTGGATTCGCCGACTTTTAGCACCGTGGCATACCGCAACGAAGTGGAGCAGTTCCTGGCCACCGCCCGGGGCGATGCCGCCGAGGCCGCTCCGGCCGACCACGGCCTTGAGCTCATCAAGATCATCTCCGCGATCTACGAGTCCAGCAGGACCGGCCGCGAAGTGGTGCTGTAGCGGATCAGGCCTTACGTGCTCGATCAGGTCCGCCGTCAGGTCCAGCATCGCGTCCGGCCTGGCGGACGACATCGCGGTGGAGGTCCCTGTCCAGCCCATGGCCGTTGGCGAGCTGCGCAAGCAGCTCGCCAAGTTGCGTGATCTGCTCGTCTGTCAGCGGGGCCAGAAGCTCCGCTTCATGCTGTTCCGCGATCCCGCGCAGTTCTCGCAGCACGCGCTTGCCGGCGTCCGTGAGGTGGAGTTCATAGTTCCGCCGGTCTGTACTGCTGCGCACCCTCTCCACGAGGCCGCGTTCCTGAAGCGAGTCGATGAGTGAAACCACCCGGCTGGGGACGGCACCGAGCCTGTCCGCAAGTGAGCGCTGGCTCAGACCGGGGGCGCGTCCGAGCAGGCGGATGACACCAGCATCGCTGGGCGTGAGGCCGATCTCCCGAGTGCGGTCGGCAAAGCGGGACGATGCCGCGGCGCCCAGCTGCGACAAGAGAAATGCGGTCCGTCTCGGCCGGCCCGGTGTGGCTAAGTCCATGTCTTCAGAATACATGCTTGACAGAATAATTCTAGAGGTGAACTATTTCAGTAGTGATGCAATTAGGAGAGGTTCAGCCATGAGTAGTCGTTCGATTTCCGATGACGGCCGTCCAGCCCGGTCTGGCGGCCCACACCCCGGCGTTCTTGCCCTCGTCAGCCTGGGCATTTTCCTCGCCAGCCTCATCACGTCCGCAATCCTGACAGGCGGCCAGACGTTCGTCTCGCCCTTTGCCTCGACGGGGCAGGTGGCCGCATTCTTCCAGCAAAACGTCGCTGCCCTACGGGTCGGCGGAATGCTCCAATTCGGCTCCGCCGTGCCATTGGGGATCTACGCGGCCACCGTCTACGCCCGGCAGCTCCGGCTCGGCGTGCGCGTTCCCGGACCGGCCATTAGCTTCTTTGGCGGCATCAGCGCAGCCATCTTCCTGATGTTGTCGGGTTCCGTGACCTGGCTGTTGAGCCGGCCGGAAATCACCACCGATGTGACGCTCACCCACGCACTCGCGTTCCTCGCGTTCATCACCGGCGGGGTCGGCTTCGTCGTCGGAATCGGCCTCCTCATGGCGGGCATCGCCGTCCCGGCCCTGATCCTGGGCTTCATGCCCCGCTGGCTGGCCTGGACCGGACTGGTCATTGCCGCACTGTCCGAGTTGAGCTTCCTGTCGATGGCGATCGAGCCTCTTCAGTTCCTGCTGCCGGTCGGGCGCTTCGGCGGCCTTCTCTGGCTGGTCGCTGCCGGCTTCCTGCTCCCCCGCACCCGCGCTGCCGCGAACCAAGAGCCCCGGGCGCACGCGCCCGGCGCAAGCAAAATGCACGGCCCAAGCCCCACAACGCCATGACGACGCCGGATCCCACCCGGCCGCTGTCCGGCAAGGTCGCGCTCGTCACCGGAGCCAGCCGCGGAATCGGTGCAGAGATCGCAGCTGCGCTGGCTGGCGCCGGTGCCGATGTTGTCCTTGCCTCCCGTGACAGTGCCAGCGTGATCCGGCAGGTCGCCGCCATTACTTCGGGCGGCGGGAATGCCGTGGCCATGACCGTCGATGTGGGCGATGAGGACTCGGTGAAAGCCCTGATAGCCCGGATCCGGGACCGTTTCGGCCGGCTCGACGTCGCGGTCAACAATGCCGCGGGCGGCGGACGGACCCCTGCGCCATTGGCCAAGTGGGCGAGCGCGGAGTTCGACAGCGCGATCTCGATCAACCTGCGCGGAGTGTTCCTCTGCCTGAAATACGAAATAGAGCTCATGCTTGAAAGCGGAGACGGCGGGGCGATCGTCAACATGTCGTCCACCGCGGGCGAACAAGGCGTCGCCGGCTTGAGCGGCTACGTGGCGAGCAAGTTCGGCGTCGGCGGCCTGACGCGGGTGGCCGCGCTCGACTACGCCTCGCACGGGATCCGGGTCAACGCGATCGCTCCCGGCCCCATCCTCACCGAGCGACTCGCCGGGGCCGGCCAAGCCGCCCAAGACCATGTGGCCGCCGCCGTGCCGCTGGGCCGGATCGGATCCACGGCCGAGGTTGCTGCCGCCGCCCTCTGGCTCTGCTCGGACCAGTCCTCGTTCGTCACCGGAACTGTTCTCGCCGTCGACGGCGGCCGACTTGCCGGAACGCCTGCGTTCAACACCAGCAGAAAGGGAACCCAGCCGTGAATGACGTGCATTCCGACATCGAAGAGCTCAGCTTTCTCTGGGCAAGCGCCGAACGGAACAACGACGTCACGGCGCTGGACACGCTGCTGACAGAAGACTTCACGGCCGTCGGGCCGCTTGGATTCGTCCTCTCGCGAGTCCAGTGGCTCGATCGTTACCGCGAAGCGGCCTTCGTCAACGAAAAGTTCGAATGGAACATCAACAACGTCCGCAGCTACGGCGACTCCGCCGTCCTCATCGGAATCCAGAACCAGACGGCCGCCTACCGCGGGCATCCTTCCAATGGCGAGTTCCGCGTTACACAGATCGTGATCCGGAAGGACGGGCGCTGGCAGCTCGCAGGCCTGCACCTGTCACCCCTTGCGCAGCCCGGGGACACGCAGAACTTACGGCGCCCAAACCGTGCCACCCAAACCGCGCCACTGCAGGCCCCGCCCTAGAACGGCGGGGGTTCTGGCCGCTGGAGCAAATGGACCGTCCTGCCAACACCTGCCGCCTCGGTCCTGTATTGCCGACGGAGGGGCGACTTCCACTCGAGGTCGCCGGTTGGTGAGGACTGTCTATAGCTCCAGGCGCCTATGGACTTCAGTGCGTGGTGCTTTCGGCAGAGCATTGCAAGGTTGTCGGCGTCAGTGGTGCCGCCATCCTGCCACTCGGTGATGTGGTCGGGTTCGCAAACGACAACCCTCCGCGTGCACCCGGGGAACCGGCAGGTCCCGTCACGGCACTGCAGGTACCGGCGAAGCGCCTTCGGTGGACGGTAGGCCGTGCGCCCCACACCCAGGACCTGGCCGCTGGTGCAGTCCGTGAACAGCCGTTGCCACGTTGGCGCAAGGGCCGCCATGCGCCGGGCCGTTGCAGCGTCTATTGGTCCGTATCCTTCGAGTTCAGCTGTTTCGAACTCGCCACCGTCGGGCACGATGCTGCCGCCAAAGACGGATCCAACGGGAATGGTTACCACGACCTCGGCGCGGAATGCCCCGGATTCGGGCACGTCAGATCCGCCAAGCAGCTCGCCTGATCCACTCAAAAGCCGGTCAGATCCACCAAAGAGACGGTAGGCCAGCGCATCCGCGCGGAGCTCCGACAGCGTACGGGAATCGAGGGCGGCGCCAAAATCGGACGTAGGGTGCGGCCCCGGAAGATCTCCAAGCTCCGCAGCCCGCGCACTGGCCTGCCGCGCATCATGGTCGAGGCCGTTGTAAATGGCCATCCCGACCTCCGCCGTGAGGAACGCGGACAACGTGCACATGCCGTCCGGCTCGGCCGTGAACCACACGCCGCGCTCACGCTGGGCAGACTCTTTGCGGGCGATGATGCTTTCGGGGTGCACGTGCTCCCGCAGCCGCCGCAGGCAGGCGCGGAACTCTGACGGCGTGCGGCGCCGGCCCCGCCGCGTCCGCGTGCGCAGCAGGGCCACGGTAGCGAATTTTTCGGCGTGCTCGGCCGGGAGGGAACGGGCCTGGTCGAGAATGATCCGGGCGTGCATCTCGGAGATCTCCCCGGCCTCGACCGCCTCGAGGACTGCCCACTGGGACGTAGCAAGATCCGCGGCATCATTCAGCAAGCGCGCGGCCGTGCCCTCCGTCAGGGCGCAGCGGTGGACACTTCGGAGACAGCCAAGGCATGGGCCTCGTCCCCACCGAACCGTACCGGCTGCCTCTCGTGCCTCCTCGGGGATTCTTCACCGATTACTTCTTCAACGCGGACCAGGGCCTGATACTTCACGGCCGTGGCCCAGGCAATGAGCCTGTCGGTCGATTCCACAACACCGAGCGCATCGTCGGCACTGAGGAAGGATGCGAGAGGCAGGCTCACGGTGCCAACCAGCGGCGAATCCTCCCGGTCTGTGAAGCTGACGGCCGGAACCCACGCATCGCCTTCCGCTCCGAACACCCGGTTTTCCACGCCTGCCCCCTTCCTGGATTCCTGCCCCTCAACCATGCGAGGCCACTCGGCTGCCTGACACTTTCAGGCTAGGGGGAGGGTCTGACATTTAAGGTGCCGGCCGGTCGGTCACCGCGAACATTCATCGCAACGACGTCCTCGGCAACAACGGGGGGTGCCTGGCTTGTCTCGGACAACGACGACGTCGATGCGTGGCGCCACGGGCCGGATTCCACTACCGGGTTTCCCAAGCGTTCCCTAGCCGGGGGTGCCCCAGAGACGGTGCCACCACGACCGCTTGCCCGCACGTTCCTGATTCACGGCTTCCTGGGCCGCGCTTGCCTCGGCAGCCGCTGCCCGGCGCTCGCGCCAGCGTTCCAGCTCGACGCCGACATTCCGGGTTTTCGTGATCACCGGCGGGCCGCCCTGGAGCTGGCGCCGCGCGTCAATGACCCGGGCGTTGAAGTCCTCCACCAGCTCGCGGACCTGTTTTTCGGTGTACAGGGCGTCAAGCTTGGCATCCAGTTCGGCATCCTCGGTGCGTAGGAGAATGGCTTTCGGGCCAAGGCCGCTGAGATGCTCGCGCTGAATGAGGCCCTTGACCCACCAGTCGGGATCGTAGCGCTCCCCCAACCCGGGGATCGGTTTGCCCGCGTACTTCAGGTTGTCGAACTTCCCCTGCGCCATGGCGTCGCGGATCAGGTATTCCACCCGCGCGGCGTCGTCCACCTTCTTGCGCTTCCGCCGCTCTTCGTCCTCGGCGGCCTCAAGTTCGGCTTCTTCTTCGGCCGTCATGCCGGTTGCGCGGACGTTCCGCAGCTCCATGGCTCGCTCCAGCCGGCGCTTGAACGCACTGTTTTCGCCGTTCACGGCTAATCACCGCCTTCGCTTGCGGAATCCTGGATCTGCGTCCAAGTATTCCGCAAGCAGGAGATTCCCGGGATGGCTCTCGCGGACTCGGCCTCTATTCACACCCAGCGCAGCTCACTAACCTGACTGGTAACGGCTAGTTCAGGAAGAGGGTCACCATGGACGAACAGGGCATTCTGCACCGCATCCAATCGCTGGTGGAGGAGGAGCGGGAGCTCCGCGAGAAGGCAGAGGCGGCCCCGCCGGGTCCGGCGCACGCACCTGACCGCGCAAGGCTGGAGCGCATCGAACTGGACCTGGATCAGTGCTGGGACCTGCTGCGGCAACGGCGGGCCAAGAGGCAGTACGGGGAGAACCCGAACGAGGCCAAACCACGGCCTCCAAAACAGGTGGAAGGCTACACGGGCTGAAGCCTCTAGCAACACAGGACGACGACGGCGGACGCTCCCGCCGTCGTCGTCCTGGCTAGGCGCGGATGCTGAGATAGATGCCCGTATGGTCCAGCTCGCCAAGTCCCTGCGAGATCATGGTTTGAAATGCACTGCGGACGCTGCTGGAAACCGGTAGATCCAGCCCTGACTCCGCTGCGATTTCCGCGATGAAGGTCAGGTCCTTCAGCTGGTTCTTTGCAGATCCCCCGCCATCAAAATCTGCCTCGATCCAGCGTTGGCCTTTTTGTCGAAGGACTTCGGAGTTCGCCAGGCCACCCGCAAGTATTTCTTGGACATGCCCCAGATCGAGCCCGGAGGCCTCGGCTAACACCATGGCCTCCGAGATTGCCGTTACTGTTGCGGCCACCACGATTTGGTTGCAGGCTTTGGCGATGGAGCCTGCGCCCGTATTCCCGAACCGCAGAACGGTGGCACCGTAGAGCTCGAAAAGCGGTTTGAGGCGCTTCACGACGTCACCGGGGCCGCCAACCATGATGCTGAGCCGTCCCTCTTCGGCGCCGATGATGCCGCCGCTGAGCGGGGCGTCAATGACGGTTATTCCATGGGTCTTGCGGCATTCGGCGGCGAAGGCCGCGACAGCGACGGGCGACACCGTGCCGTGGACCACCAGGACCGGGTTGTCTATCCGGTTGACCTTCCACCCGGCAAGCAGCCCGCCTGGTCCGTGCAGTAGCTGCTCGACCTGGGGAAGGTCGGGCAGGACGGTCAGCACCACCGCGCTGGCTGCTTCCGCCGGGGAATCGGTGGGCTGCCCTCCGTGGATCGCTCTGGCCTTGTGGGCCGTCCGATTCCAGAGTTTCAGTGGCACGCCGGCAGCTATGAGGTTCCGGGCAATGGGGGCGCCCATCGGTCCGGTACCCAACAGGGCCACCGATGAGGGAACGGGTGTCTCAGCGTTGGTTATCTGCGTCATGGTTTAGAACGGGATCAGTCCGGCGAGGGCGGGCAGGAAGGTGCTGAACCACGGCGCCGCCGCGAGTACCAGAAGTCCGACGAAGAGGGCAAGCAGGTACGGCCAGAAGTGTTTGAGGCTGTTTTCCACGGTTTCCCGGGCGGTGGCGCACGCGACGTAGAAGCCGACGCCGGCCGGTGGAGCGAACGAGCCTATGCCCATGGAGATGATGAGCACCATGGCGTACTGCACGGGGTTGACGCCGAAGTCGGTGGCGATCGGCAGCAGCAACGGGGCGAAGATCAGCACGGCGGGAAGTCCCTCGAGGAGCTGGCCCATGATGACGAGCAGGATCACGGTGAACAGCATGAAGAGGACCGGGGAATCCCCGAGGCTGGACATGAGGTCGTGGATTTGCTGCGAGACACCGGCGAGGGCAAGGGTCTGGGCGAGCGGAGAGGCGGCAGCGATGATGAAGAGCACCATGCCCGCCGTCGTGGTGGTTTCCCGCAGCGTGTCCCCGAGCAGCCGCTTGCTGCCCCGGCGGTAGGCGGCGGCCAGGATGAACGCGTAGGCGACGGCAACGGAGGAAACTTCCGTCGGCGTCGCGAATCCGGTCAGGATCCCGGCCACCATGCCGACGGGCAGGAGGAGAGTGGGGAGGGCGAAGAACGTGGCCGAACCGCGTGCCCGCCAGCTTGCCTTGGGACTGGCGACTCCACCTTGTTTGCGTGCCCGCAGGAACACGAGCGCCATGACCACGAGCGCCAGGAATGCGGCGGGCACAAAACCGGCAAGGAAGAGTGTGGTGGTCGAAATCGTGGTGATGGAGCCAAGGACGAGAAGGACGATGCTTGGCGGGATGGTTTCACCCATGATGGCAGACGCTGATAGTACGGCGACAACCTCGGCGCGCGGATATTTGCGCTCTTCGAGCATGCCGCGCATTGTGGTGCCGACGGCCGCGACGTCGGCGACCTTCGAGCCCGAAATGCCGGAGAAAATGTACATGGTCACGACGACCACCTGGAGCAGTCCCCCGCGCAGGTGCCCGATAAGGGCGTCGACGAGCTTGGCCAACGGCAGCGTGAGCCCTGCGGAGTTCATGACGGTGCCGGCGAGGATGAAGAAGGGTATCGCCAACAGCACGAATCCCTTGGCGCCCGAGGCCATGCCGATCGGGATCGCGCTGACCTCGGAAATCCCTCCGAGGTAAAGGTAGATCCCGGAGGCAAGGGCAAGCACGAACGCGATCGGAAGTCCGAGGAACAGCAGGATGAACAGAACCGCGAGCACGGTGCCAAGGAGGACGTTCGGCGAGGCATAGTAAAAGAGCGGCGGCGCCAAAAGCACGACGACGACCAGGGCTGCCGCGATGCCGCCGGCTACCAGGACGGCGCGCTTTTGCTGCCGCCAAAGCTTGACGAGCGCGAACCAGGCAATGAGGACCATGCCCAGCGAAAACGGCATGGAGACCCAGAAAACGGGGAGCTGGAGGATGGGGGTCTTTTCCTCGATTTGCTGGACGAGCGTGGGAATGAAAAGCGCAAAAGCACCGGCGCTCATCACGAAGACGAGCCAGTCCACGAGCGCGGCCAGGTAGGGCTTCCACGCGGCGGGGAGCCTCATGATCAGGGCCTGGACGGACATGTGGGCGCCCTTGGGATAGGCGATTGCCCCGCCCATGAAGGCGATAGTCAGTAGTGCTATCTCGGAGACTTCCTGGGTCCAAAGAACCGAATCGCCGGTGATCACTCGGACAGTGATGTTCAGCAGGATGACGACGAGCTCGGCGAGGATCGCGGCGCCCACAATCCACTCCAACGTCCGGTCCAGCCAAAGCGCACCGCTCCAGCCCGGAGCGACGTGACCCGTATGCAGGATCTCCTCGGCATCAGGCGGGATCGCCTCTTCCAGGTCGCGGGAAGTGAGGGTGTGTTCCATGATGGTCCAGACTTTCGACATTGAGAGCGGAATTGGTATGCAGGGTGGGGTGAGGCTTTGGTGGGAGCCCGGGAGGGCTCCCACCCAGGGTTGAGGATTACTTAGCGGGAGTGAACGCGACCGCTTGGTCGAAGAAATCTTTTCCAATGAGCTTCGAGAAGTCCGGGTACAAGCTCTTCGATACGGCCTTGAACTCTTCGATGCTGGAAGCGCTCAGTTCGTTCGCTTTCATGCCCTTGGCGGTCAGCTCGTCCAACTGCTTCTTCGCCTGATCTGTGTCGTAGGTGGTTTTGAACGAGGCGGTTTCCGTCGACGCATCCGTGAGCGCTTTTTGCTGGTCCGCGCTGAGTGTCCCCCACTTCTTCGACGACAGGGCGAGCACCCAGGCGTCGTTGATGTGGTTGGTCAGCGAGACATACTTCTGCACTTCCGAGAACTTGTTGGTCCACGGCACCTCGATGGGATTCTCCTGGCCGTCGATGGTGCCCGTCTGCAGGCCCGTGAAGACCTCGGAGAAGGCCATGGTGGTGGGACTGGCGCCGAGCTTGCCGAAGAAGTCCGTCCACAAGGTGTTGCCCGGTACGCGGATCTTCAGTCCTTTGAGGTCCGAAGGCTGCGTAATGGGACGGACGGAGTTGGTGATTTCACGGCCTGTCCTCGTGAGGAAGCTGAGCGCAACAGTGTCCTTTTTGGCGAGCTTGTCCTTCAGGTCCTGGCCGGGCTTGCCTGCCAGGAACGCGGCCTCTTCGCTGGTGTCCTTGAAGAGGTAGGGAATGCTGATCGCGTTCATTTCGGGCACAATCGAGGCGTAGACCGAGGTTGAAAGGATCAGGGCGTCCAACGAGCCACCCTGAAGGCGGGTGACGGCGGCGTTCTGATCACCACTGAAGCTGGTCCCGTTGGGAACGACTGTGACAACCACCGATCCGTTGGAGGTTTTCTTCACCTGGTCCGCGAAGTGCTGGGCAGACACGCCTACTGAGGAGGTGAGCGGATCAGGAATCGACAATTGGATCTTGGCGACCGGTGCGGCCTGGCCGCCGCTGGATGCGCCGGCGGCGGCACATCCGGCAAGGGCAGTTGCAGCCAAGCTGCAGGCTAACACTCCGGTGATGGCGCGGGTCTTGGTATTCATGCGATGCCTTTCTTCATTGGAAGGATGCGATCCGGATGACGGAAGCAAGGGGTTGGTCAGGCGCCCACGGGGGCGGCCTGGGCGATGAACGCTTCGGTTTCGCGGCGCAGCTCAAGGGCCTGGGACAGCGAGTCATCAATGATGACGTCGTCCCAGCGGACGATCGCTCCCTTCGCGATGTCGTTGCGCAATTCCACGTGGTGGGCCAAGGCCACCGGCAGGGCCCCCGTAGCCACCGAATGCTTGGCCGACACCAGCTTGCCCCATACCGTGAATCCGCCCTCGCCGTCGAGGAACTCGCCGGCTTTGAGGTCCTTCTTGGCGGTGGCGACCACGTCGCCGAAGAAACCGACGGGTGCGCCGGTCGCAATTCCCCGGAGCGCCGCATTTGCGATCGATACGTTCAGTTCGAGGCCGACGTAGTGATACGGGCGGTACAGGGCCGCGTACTGGCCTGTCGGGTCCGGGTGCCACGGATATTCGTTGAAGCAGCCGGAAACGTATGCGTTTGTTGCCTTGACAACGACGAAGACGCCTTCCTGGGTGTTGTGGCTGATCCAGCTGCCATCACGGTTCACGCTGGACATGACATCCACGCTGCCTTCATGGGCGAGCGAGCCCCCGACCTCGTTCGGCCGGCAAATCGTGGCGATCTCCTCAACGTTGCCCGGCGTGAAACTGAGCCCGGAGTCCGACGGCGCCAGGCCCGCACCGTTGGCGACGGCGGCCATCTCAATTGCCGCTTTAGTGCCGTCCCGGAACGAGGTGTGCATGTACGGGTTGAGCTGCCCGGAGTCCGTGAGTTCCTTCGAGAATTCCCAGTTCTCCCAGACGTTGTCCGGATTCATCTCGTGGTAGTGCTCCAGGTACTTGGCACCCTTGCCCGCGCAGACCACGTCGAATCCGCTGGTACGTGCCCAGTCCACCAACTCCATAATGAGGGCCGGCTGGTCGCCGTAGGCCATCGAATATACGACGCCGGCGGCTTCTGCACGCTTAGCCAGAGCCGGGCCCGCCAACGCGTCAGCCTCAACGGTCACCATGATGATGTGCTTCTTGGTTTCGATGGCGCGCAGGGCGTGCTTGATTCCCACGATCGGGTTGCCTGTGGCCTCCACGATCACGTCAATGTCTACGTCGAACAGTTCGTCGGCGTTGGCCACAATTGCCGTTGTGCGGTCCTTGAGTGCCGTGGCAATGTCCGGGGCGATCTGCTCGGCCGGCCATTCGACAAGGGCGAAAGCGCCTTCTGCACGCTTCACGTTGATGTCGGCGATGGCCACCACGTGGATCCCGGGAATGTTGTTGGACTGGGCTAGATACATCGTGCCGTAACGCCCGGCACCAATGAGGCCAACCCTGATGGGACGGCCTTCCTGCTCGCGGTCGACAAGGAGTTTGTGAAGGTTCACTGGAGTCTCTCTTCATAGGAGTGCGATGCGAAGGAAACCTGGCCGCCTGAGCGGAGGGACAACTTCTTTGTCGCGTTTTGCGTGAAAACTATCCGGAGTGGAACCGGTTCCACTTTTGTACCACCCGGTGCTAAGCTGTGTCAACGACTCCAAGCCAAGCGCCTTCATGACGATGACGGTGGGCCGCGAGGAGCCGCAGCATAAGACGTATGCCCAATCGATTCCCTCAAGGAGGAGCGGTGAAGAAGGCCCCGACCATTCGCGATGTCGCGGCGACCGCGGGCGTTTCCGTCTCCGTGGTGTCCCGGGTGTTAAATCCGGACTCGGGACCCGTGGCGCCTGCCAAGCGGCAGGACGTCCTCAGGGTGATCGACGAACTGGGTTACCGTCCCCGGGCCGCGGCCCGCGAACTGAGCGCAGGACACGCGCTCACCATTGGCCTGGTGGTCACTGACCTGTCCAACCCGTTCTTTGCACGCCTCGCTGACCGCATCGTCTGGGAGGCCCGCAGCCACGGGATCCAAGTGGTGTTGATGACAACCCAGGAGGATCCGCACCTGGAAGCCGACTCCCTGGACACCCTCCTCGACCGTTCCGTCAGCGGGGTCATAGCAACTCCCACTGGAGGAAACATCGAAAAGTGGGCGCGCCTGCAGGACCTGGGCGTGAATGTGGTGTTCGTGGACCGCACCATAGACGAACTCACCGATGTGGACGTCGTCAGCATCGAGAACTTTGACTCCGCCAAGCGCTCCACGGAGTACCTCATTGGCCTCGGCCATACACGGATAGCCCTGGTGACAGGTCCGCGCAGCACATCGACCGGACGGGCAAGAATCAACGGCTACCGGGCCGCGCACCAGGACGCTTCCCTCGCCGTCGACCCGCTCCTGATCCGAGATGTACCGTTCCGTGGCGACTCGGGCGGGGACGCCGTCGGCTCCCTCCTCGCCATGCCCCAGCCACCAACGTGCCTCATCGTGGCCAACACCGCCCAGGTGCAAAGCTCGGTCAGGCGGCTGGTCCAAACCGGCATCCGAATCCCGGAGGAACTCTCCGTGATCGTCTTCGATGACAATCCTTGGACCGAACTCATGTCACCGCCGCTCAGCGTGATCAGGCAGCCCCTGGACATGCTCGCAGTACACTCCCTCGAACTGGTGCTGGGCAGGATGCAGGGCAAACTGTCCGACGGCCCTCGCCTCATCGAAGTCAAAGCAGATTTCCTGGCCCGCAACAGCTGCGCGCCTCTCGCCCAAACCGCTATTCACTAAGGAGAACCCATGCCCGTCGTCGTCACCGCCACGTTCACCCCCAAGGTAGGATCGTTCGACCAGGTCGTCGCCGCCCTGTCCCCGGCCATCGCGGAAGTCCACCAGGAGCCCGGCTGTCTGCTCTACGCCATCCACGACTCACCGAACGGCCAGATCCTCATGATCGAGAAGTGGGAGTCCGCCGAACTGCTCGACGCCCACGGCGGCGGCGAACCGGTCAAAAGACTTAACGCGGCCCTGGACGGGCTCCTTGAACGCCCGGTCGACGTGATGCGCCACGAGCCGATCCCTGCGGGAACGCCGGCCCAAGGCGCCCTCTAGGAAAAACGAGGAACACGAGACGACGACGGCGGGACGCTCCCGCCGTCGTCGTCTCGCTTTAAAGAAAGGCCCTGCAGCGCCGACCAGCGGCAGTCGGAAGCGGGGACGGTGGCTTGCACGCCTATTTTCCTCTGGGCCACTCAATTTTCCCCTTCGGACCACTCAATTTCCCTCTTCGGGCCACTCAATTCGGGAACATCAACCTCCTAATGGCCGATTCCGCCTGTAACCTGCTCACACGCCGGTTATCCCTCTTTGGGTTTGAGAGACCTGTCCGGTCGCTGGTGCTCGGCCCAATGGACGCCGAGCAGATGTGGAAAGACATCTCTTATTCGAATCGAGCCCGGCAAAACGGCCATTGATGGCGGCTTCCTGCCATGTAGTCTCGTTGCCCATGTTGTTCCTCCCGAACGTGTGGTGGCGTTTCCTTCGCCTTATGACACTCCGTGTCATTATGTAAGAGTGGATACTGGAGAGATGCCCTCAGACCATACGAAGCCCGGCGTCGGGCGCTCCACCGGACGCCCGGCGACAATTGATCCGGACGCCGTGGCCGGCGTCGCGCTCCGTCTTTTTGCCGAGAACGGCTACGAACGGACATCAATGGAGGACATCGCACGCGCTGCGGGAATCGGACGGAAGAGCCTCTACCGCTACTTCCCGAGCAAAGCTGACCTCGTCTGGGGTGGTATCGAGCCGGTGGTGGAAGCCTCCGGACAGGTACTGGAGAACGCCCGAACCGCGGGCCCCACCGACGGCGACACTTCCGACGGCGGCATCCTCGCCGGACTGCGCGCGGCTGCCATCGCCGGGGCTTCGGCGATCCCGGACCTTTCCGTCACGCGCGGGCGCCTGCGCCTGATTGCAGAGCACCCTGAGCTGGCGAGCAGAAGTTACGATGCCCTGGCTCCGCAGCGGGAACGGGCGAGGCATTACCTCCTGGCGCAAGGCGTCACCGAAAGCGCGGCAGGCTATCTGTGCGCCGCCTATCTCGGGGCGACTTTCGAGGCCTGGATGCAGTGGGCCGCCGGCACGGATGCGGATCCGGTCCCGTATTTGGTAGAGGCCTTGGGAGTGCTGCGGGTTCCGACCGTCCGACCCGGCAGATAACCTATGCCTGGGAGGGCAAATGACTGTTCGAAGCGCAGGCATTCTGTTGTACCGTCGGAGCTCCACGGCGGAATTGGAAGTGTGGATAGCCCACATGGGCGGCCCGTTCTGGGCCCATAAGGATGCACGCGCCTGGTCCATTCCCAAAGGCGAATACCTCGAAGACGAGGATCCCCTGGTGGCCGCCAAACGTGAATTCGCCGAGGAGATGGGGACTCCCCCGCCCGCGGTCGAATATCACCAGCTGGGCAACTTCCGGCAACCGTCGGGCAAACTCGTGGCGGCTTTCACAGCGGAGTCGGACTTCGACCCCGGCCGAATCGTGAGCAACACCTTCGAGCTGGAGTGGCCGAAAGGATCAGGCGTGATCCGGAGCTACCCCGAGATCGACCACGCGGTCTGGGCCACGGAGGCCGTTGCCCGCGCCAAACTGGTGAGCGGGCAGGTCCCGATCCTCGACGCGCTGATCCGGCACATCGGGAGCCGCTAGGCCTGGACGATCGACTCGATTGGCCGCGCGGAAAGTATGGGATCCGCGTGGCGGTGGAGGACCTTCCACTCACCGTCTTCCCGGCGGAAAATCGTCGTCACCCGTAGGGGTATCGGGGACACCTCATCAGATCCGCCAACCTTGGCCCGTGCCCATTCGATTTCGACGATGTACGCAAGCTCCGTCCCGACATACCCGGAGATTCGTTCGAATCTGATGGGCTCGCCCTCCCTCAGCCCGGAAGACGCCCGATCCATGGTCGCCTCGACCGCGCTCGAGCCCCGCGCAGGCGGGCCGAGAGGATTAGCGAGAGTGACGTCGTCGCTCTTTGAGAACAGCTTCTTCTGCTGCTCCGGGTCTCCCTTGACGAACGCATCGAGCGCTCGATGGTACTTCTCCACCATCAGATCGAGATCGGAATCCGGCATTGGTTCCTCCAGCCTCGCTTCGCCCTCGCGCGGTACGCCAAGGGCCATGTTCGGTCATCGTGGCACCGCTCAACAGGGATGTCCATAGAACGAATCTCCCGGCCACAGACCGGTCAGGAATGGAGAAGCGCCGCTTTCGGGCCGCGCCTAGAATGGCGGTCATGGACAACACCGTCCACGCCAGCTTCGTCCCCTAATGACTTCAGGAGTGATCATGAGCGACTCTTCCAACGAGGGAATCAAGACCGTGCTGCATCCCGTTTCCGACCTCGCCGCTGCGAAGGCCGTGTACACGGCTTTGCTCGGCATACCGCCGCAGGCCGACGGGCCGTATTACGTCGGCTTCGACGTCGCGGGCCAGCACATCGGGCTCGTTCCGGGAGGCGGACCTCAGGCCATGACCTCACCCGTTGCTTACTGGCACGTTTCGGACATCGAGGCGAAGCTGGCCGAGGTGACGGCCGCCGGCGCTACCCTGAAGGAAGCAGCGCGCGACGTCGGGGGCGGCCGTCTGGTTGCCACCGTGACCGACCCCGACGGCAACGTCCTCGGGCTGCTTCAGGATCCTCAATAGCCAACCAGACGCCGACGAAGACTGCGAAGACGACCCCGCGTAAAAGATGGAGACACGATGAGCACGGCCACGAGCATGGACACGCAGTCGCCTGGGCTGCATACTGCTGACACCCACGATCTGATTCGCGTACAGGGCGCGCGGGAAAACAACCTCAAAGACATCAGCATCGAGCTGCCGAAGCGCCGGTTGACGGTGTTCACGGGCGTCTCCGGTTCGGGCAAGAGCTCCCTCGTGTTCGCCACGATCGCCGCGGAGTCGCAGCGCATGATCAACGAGACGTACAGCACCTTCGTGCAAGGGTTCATGCCGACCATGGCGCGGCCGGATGTGGACCTGCTCGAAGGGCTCACGACGGCGATCATCGTCGACCAGGAGCGCATGGGCGCAAACCCCCGCTCCACTGTGGGTACTGCTACGGACGCGAACACCATGCTGCGCATGCTCTTCAGCCGGCTTGGCCAGCCGCACATCGGTTCGCCCCAAGCGTTCTCCTTCAACGTGGCTTCAGTCTCGGGCGCGGGCGCGGTCACTATCGAGCGAGGCGGCACGACGACGAAGGAGCGGCGGAGTTTCAGCATCACCGGCGGTATGTGCCCGCGCTGCGAAGGGCGGGGTTCGGTCACGGACTTCGATCTGACCGCACTGTTCGACGCCGGCAAGTCGCTTAGCGGGGGCGCACTCACCATCCCCGGCTACAGCATGGACGGCTGGTTCGGCCGCATCTTCAGCGGCTCCGGCTTCTTCGACATGGACAAGCCGATCAGCAAGTACACCAAGAAAGAACTCCACGACCTGCTCCACAAGGAGCCCACCAAGATCAAGGTCGAGGGAATCAACCTGACCTACGAGGGCCTGATTCCCAAGATCCAGAAGTCCATGCTCTCGAAGGATCCGGAGGGAATGCAGCCGCACATCCGTGCCTTCGTGGAGCGGGCCATCACGTTCACGATCTGCCCCGATTGCGATGGCACCCGGCTCACCGAGGCCGCCCGCTCGTCCAAGATCAAGGGAATCAGCATCGCCGACGCGTGCTCGATGCAGATCAGCGACCTTGCCGAATGGGTGCGCGGCCTCGATGAACCATCGGTGGCGCCGCTCCTCAAAGGGCTGCGGCACCTCCTCGACTCGTTCGCGGAGATCGGACTCGGCTATCTCTCGCTCGACCGGCCGGCAGGTACGCTCTCCGGCGGTGAAGCGCAGCGCACCAAGATGATCCGGCACTTGGGCTCCTCGCTTACCGACGTCACTTACGTCTTCGACGAGCCCACCATCGGCTTGCACCCTCACGACATCCAGCGCATGAACAAACTGCTGCTGCAGTTGCGGGACAAGGGCAACACCGTGCTCGTCGTGGAGCACAAACCGGAGGCAATTGCGATCGCCGACCACGTCGTCGACCTCGGTCCCGGCGCGGGCACCGCCGGAGGCGAAGTGGTCTTCGAAGGCACCCTCGAAGGACTGCGTTCAAGCGGCACCTTGACTGGGCGTCACCTCGAGGACCGCTCAACCCTCAAGAAGACGGTGCGGATATCCGCCGGCGCACTGGAGATCCGTGGCGCGAGCGAGAACAACCTGCGCGACGTCGACATCGACATTCCGCTCGGGGTTCTGGCTGTCGTCACGGGCGTCGCCGGATCCGGCAAGAGCTCGCTGATTCACGGCTCGTTGTCCAAGCGAGACGGCGTCGTTTCGATCGACCAAGGGGCAATCAAGGGCTCCCGGCGGAGCAACCCCGCGACCTACACCGGCCTGCTCGAGCCCATCCGCAAGGCGTTCGCGAAGGCCAATGGCGTGAAGCCGGCGCTGTTCAGCGCGAATTCCGAAGGGGCATGCCCCACGTGCAACGGCGCGGGCGTCATCTACACGGATCTCGGATTCATGGACACCGTAGCCACTCCGTGCGAGGAATGCGAAGGCAAGAGGTTCCAGGCATCGGTGCTTGAGTACCGCCTCGGCGGCCGCAACATCGCGGAGGTGTTGGCGATGTCGGTGCAAGAGGCCGAGGAGTTCTTCTCCGCGGGCGAATCCAGGATCCCGGCAGCCCACGCGATCCTGCAGCGGCTGGCCGACGTCGGACTCGGCTACCTCAGCCTCGGCCAGCCTCTCACCACCCTTTCGGGCGGCGAGCGGCAGCGGATCAAGCTGGCCACCCACATGGGCGAAAAGGGCGGCGTGCTGGTTCTCGATGAGCCAACCTCGGGCTTGCACCTCGCCGACGTCGAACAGCTGCTCGGCTTGCTCGACCGGCTCGTGGACTCCGGGAAGTCTGTCATCGTCATCGAGCACCACCAGGCGGTCATGGCGCATGCCGATTGGATCATCGACCTCGGCCCCGGCGCCGGTCACGACGGCGGACAGATCGTTTTCGAGGGCACTCCCGCCGATCTCGTCGCCGGGCGTTCCACCCTCACCGGCGAGCACCTGGCAGCCTACGTCGGCCGGTGAGCTGACGGACGGTTGGCTAGCTTTTGGGGGCGCCCGGCGAGTGGATGAAGAGGCTGGCGAGCGCCGTGAGGAGGAGAAGTGACGCCGCGATGATGAAGCTTGCCTGCATTCCGTGGACGAAGTTGCTGCGATCGGCGATGAGGGCACCGAAGACTGCGATGGCGACTGCGCCGCCCACTTGGCGAAAGGTATTGAAGACTGCGCTTGCCGTGCCCGCCTTTTCGCCCGGGACGCTCGCGAGCACGACGGCGGTGACCTGAGGCATCGCGATCGATCCACCGGTACCCGTGAAAATCAGGAAGGCACCGACGAGTAGCGGCGATCCCAGCGGCGCAGTGAGAAGCATCGCGGTGAGCCCCACCACCATGGACGTCAATCCGACGACGACTGGCACCCCCGTCCCGAAGCGGTTCGAGAGGGTTCCGCTGACTATATTGCCGACGATGCTGAACGCCGCCGAAGGAAGGAAAGTGAACCCGGCCTGAAGGGGTGTCAGCCCGAGGTGCTGTTGGAGGAAAAGACTGACCACAAAAACGGTCCCGAAGTGGCCCACCATGAACGCGAAACCGACTGAGAGCGAAATTCTCATGCCGGTGGAGCGAAACAGCTCGAGCGGCATCATCGGGTGCCGGCCGCGCGCCTGGATCAAGAGGAAAGCCGCGAGGCTAACCCCTGCGAGGACCAGGCTGCCGATGACGGGTACCGTGCCGAAGCCCTCGGTCCCTCCCGTGATGAGGCCGTACATCAACGCGGTCAAGGCAACGATCGCCGCGGCCTGGCCGGCCCAGTCGAACGGAGTCGGCCGTCGGGGGGATGTGGCGACAGAAGCGAGGAGCATCAGCATCGCAATGCAGACGGGAAGGTTGATGCCGAACACGAGCCGCCAGTCCAGTGTGGTGAGGAGGCCGCCGACAAGCGGTCCCACGGCTCCGGCAACAGCCCCGCCGACCGCCCAGATCCCGAGGGCATGTGCGCGACGGCGGGGATCGGGAAAGGCTTGCCGGATCAGCGCCATCGATGCCGGCAGCATGATCGATGCCGCACCTCCTTGGAGGAAGCGCGCGGCAATGAGGACTCCCGAGGTAGGCGCGAGTGCGCACGCGACGGACGCCACCAAGAACAGTCCGATGCCCCATCCCAGCGCCCTTTTCGCGCCGATCCGATCCGACAGGTTTCCCGCGAAAAGCAACAACGCCGCGAACATCAGCGTGTAGCCGTCGATCACCCATTGCAGGCTGGCCGTTCCGCCCCCGAGTTCCTTGCCGATGCTGGTGAGCGCGACATTGACGATCAGGATGTCGAGGGTGATCAGGAAGAATCCCAGCGACGCAATCGTGAGCGTGAGCCGTGCCCGTGGCGCTTCGGCCATGGCCGAGGGAGGAACCGGAGCCGGCAAGGTGGTTTCGGGGCGAGTCATGGTTTAAGGAAACAGCCCAGGAAGAACATGAGGGAGTCTCTGTCTTGAGGGGTACTGGCAGTGACCCTCAACGGAGGTGCAGTTACCCGACGATGCGCTAACCGGCAAGTCCAAGGAACACCAGCAAAGCTCTTTCAATCTCTACGAGCTGTGCGGATGTCAAACGGCCGACGCGGCTTTGCACGTTGGAACGCCGGACCGTCGTCAACTTGTCGATCATCACGTGGCTTTCCTGCCGCAAGCCGGACAGCTCTGAAGCTGAGACACTGACCCGAAGTAGGGGTGCGTCAATGAGGGTTGTTGTCAGAGGAAGAACCGTGACGGAATCGGTGACGTCGAATCGGTCATCCTGGATCACAAGCGCTGGCCGCGGCTTGGAGGCGTAGACACCGCCAGCCACGGTCCAGAGTTCGCCACGGTTCACTCTTCGTCCCAAGGCGCTGACACAGCCTCGATGAACTCCTGGTCATCGGACTGGCGATCAGCAGCTGCTGCGGCAGCGGCCTGCCGGTGTGCTTCGGCGTCGAAACCGTCGGCCCGAACGTCCGGTACCCACACCTGGATTGGGCGGAAGCCGTGTTCGCGCATCCGCTTACGGTACTCGCTGACCCGATCTCGAACTGCCATGGAATCCATGTTACATGTAACACCGCTGTGGCGACAGGTTCAGAGATGCCCTCACTCGATGTGCCGCCGTCGAGCGCTAAGCCACCAGCTCCGCGGCAGCGCTGTCCATGTGCTCGAGGATGGTCTTGCGTGCAAGGGAAACATCGCCGGTCTCGATGGCGGCCACGATGTCGTGGTGCCGCTCGACACTCATGTTCTTGACGCCCTTTTCAAGGCCGGCGAACATGATGGACATCCGAATGGATCCCTCCAGCGATTCCCAGGAATGGAGCAGGGTCTCGTTGCCGGTGAGGCGGCACAGGGTGCGGTGGAATTCCAGGTCGGACTCGATCCGTTCCTCGAGGCTTCCCTTGGCGGCGGCGGCCATGGCGTCGATGGCGGAGCGCAGCGAAGTGATCACCTGTTGGCGGTCCGGCAACTCGCAGAGCGTACGCGCGGCGAGGGATTCCAAGGCGGCCCGAACCGAGTAGATATCGCGGATTTCCTTGGCATCGAGGTGGCGGACGGAGAGCCTGCCGCGGGGCCCTGCGGACAGCAGGCCCTCCTGCTCGAGTTGACGCAGGGCTTCCCGGAGCGTTCCGCGGCTGATCTGGAGCATGTCCGACAGCTCGGTTTCCACCAAGTGCCGTCCAGGTTCCAACTCTCCGCTCGTGATGGCGGTACGCAGGGCGGAGAGCGCCTGCTCGCGGAGGCTCTTCTTTTCCAGTCCCAGAAGGGGTGCTGTTGCTCCGGCCATCTTGTCCGTCCTCAATGTCAGTGGTCGACTGTTTACAGTCGGTGTGTTAACTGTTGATCTTACGGCAGGAGCGCGGAACCGGCCGACGCCTGCTCCGCGCTCCCGCCAAGGAATTACCAGGGTCAGCCCAGTTCCGCAAGGACCTTTGCCACGATGCGCTGCACGGACAATCCGTAGCGCTCGTGCAGGGTAGGCAGCGCGCCGGCGTCGAGGAACTCGTCGGGAAGCGCCACGGGCACCACTCGTTTGCCCAGCCCAGCGGTGACCACCGCGGAGGCCACGGTTTCGAACAAGCCGCCCACCACGCTGTGGTTCTCCAGCGTGACGGCCAGGCGGTCAGTGTTCAGTTCCGCCAGAACGGTGGCGGCGTCGAACGGTTTGATGGTGGGCGCGTGCACGACGGCGACGTCCACCTTGTGCGCGGCCAGTGCCTCCGCTGCCTGCAGGGCGCGCATGGTCATCAGCCCGCTGGAGACGAACACAACGTCGTTGCCACCACGAAGCACCTTTGCCTTGCCGAGTTCGAAGGTGTAGTCGTACTCGTCCAGCACGGTGGGGACGTTGCCGCGGAGGAGGCGCAGGTAGGTGGGACCGTCGCTGGCGGCCAGTTGTGGCACAGCTTGTTCGATGTCCACGGAGTCGCATGGATCGACGATGGTCAGATTCGGCATGCCGCGGAAGATCGCCATGTCCTCGGTGGCCTGGTGGCTGGGGCCGTAACCCGTGGTGAGGCCCGGGAGTCCGCCCACGATGTTCACGTTGAGGTTCGGCTCGGCGATGTCGAGGCACAGGAAGTCGTAGGCCCGGCGCGCGGCGAACACGGAATAGGTCGAGGCGAACGGCACCAAGCCGGTCTCGGCCAACCCTGCGGCCGCACCGAAGAGCAACTGCTCAGCCATGCCCATCTGGAAAAACCGCTCCGGGAACGCCTTCGCGAAGATATGCATGTCCGTGTATTTGCCCAGGTCGGCGGTAAGCCCGACGATTCGCGGGTCGGCCTCGGCGGCCTTCACCAACGCGTGGCCGAAAGGCGCCGACGAAGTCTTCTGGCCCGGGTCGGCGAAGGACGCGATCATGGCCGACGTTTTCAGCTTGGGCGCCGCGCCTTTCAAAGCCGCGCCCTTCGAAGCGGTGACGGTGCTCATCGGCCGGCCTTCCCGTTGGATCCTGCGGTCAGTTGCTTGCGGCAGAGCTGCCATTCGTGTTCTTCGATGCGCATGAAGTGCGCCTTTTCACGTTCCTCGAGCAACGGCACGCCGCGCCCCACCTTCGTGTCGCACAGGATGACGGAAGGACGCCCGACGGCGGCGGCCTGGGCGGCTGCGTTGTCGAACGCGGCCAGCAACGCGCCGACGTCGTTCCCGTCCACCCGCTGGGTGTACCAGCCGAAGGCTTCCCACTTCTCCGTCACGGGTTCGGTCCGGAGGACGGTGTCCGTCTTGCCATCTGCCTGGAGGGCGTTGATATCCACCATCGCGGTGAGGTTCCCCAGTTGGTGGTGGTGCGCGCCCATGGCGGCCTCCCACGTGGACCCTTCGTCAAGCTCCCCGTCCGAGAGGAAGTTGTACACCCTCGCTCTGGAGCCCTCTTCCGATTGAGCGCGGCGCCGGAGGCCAAGGGCAATTCCGACAGCGATGGAGAGCCCGTGGCCAAGCGACCCTCCCGAGATTTCCATGCCCGGCGTGTATGTCGACATCCCGGACATCGGGAGGCGGGAATCGTCCGAGCCGTAGCTTTCGAGCTCCTCGACGGGAATGATCCCGGCCTCGGCCAGAGCCGCGTAGTGTCCGATTGCATAATGGCCCGTGGAGAGGAGGAAACGGTCCCGGCCCTCCCACTCGGGATCATTGGCACGGTAGCGGAGCTGGTCAGCATAGACTGCGGCGAGCATGTCCGCCGCTCCGAGCGCCTGGCCGACGTAGCCCTGCCCCTGGACTTCGCCCATGTTGAGGGCGTGGTGCCGGATCCGGGTTGCGGCTGCGCCTACGCGTTCGATGCGTTCCATCGCGGTCTCTCCGATTCGTCCTGCCGTGTTTTGGTCCTGCGCCACCGTCATTAGACATTCACCGACTGGGGAGTGCTTTTGGTGGCCTCATCGGCCAACTGACGTTCCTTCTTGCCCCAGGTTTCGCGGGTAGCCAATGCAGCCCAGAGGCCGATCGCGGCGTACAGGCCGAAGAGCACTGCCGGGCCCATCCAACCCATGGCGACGAAGAGCAGGGTGGTGATGAAGGGGGTGAAGCCGGAGATCGTGGCCGAGATCTGGTAGGCCAGTGACGCGCCGGAGGCACGGGTCTTCGCTTGGAACAACTCGGGGAACCAGGCGCCCTGGGCGCCGGCGAGGGAGTTCTGGCAGACGCCGTAGGAGACGGCGATCGTGGCAATGATGAAGATGAACATACCGGTGTTGACGAGCAGGAACATCGGGATGGCAAAGAGGACCGCAAAGGCGCAGGACCAGATGTAGACGGGACGCCGTCCGATCCTGTCCGTCAGCCGCGCCCAGGCCTGGGTTGCGAAGATGCCGATGGCTGAAGCGATGCAGAGGGCTACCAGGGTCTGGGTCTTGTCCGCCAGGTGCTGGCCATTCAAGTAGGAAATCATGTACGTGATGGAGACGGCGTAGCCTGCGGTCTCGGCAATGCGGAGGCCGATTCCCTTGACGATGTTCCGCCAGTCGGTCTTCAGGACCTCGACGATGGGCGACTTCACGATTGCGCCGCTCTCCTTGACTTCGTCGAAGACCGGGGATTCCGGGACCTTGGAGCGGATGATCAAGCCGACGACAACCAACACCATGCTGGCGAGGAACGGAATGCGCCAGGCGAGTTCGCCGCCCAGCTGGACGCTGACAAGGAACGTCAGGTTGGCAAGCAGGAGACCCACGGGGAATCCTGCCTGGACGATGCCGGTGTACTTTCCCTTCTTCTTCCACGGTGCGTGCTCGTAGCTCATCAGGATTGCGCCGCCCCACTCGGCTCCGAAAGCCAGGCCTTGGACGATGCGGACGAACACGAGTAGTGCCGGCGCCAAGAGGCCCACTTGGCTGTAGGTGGGAAGAAGGCCGATCAGGAACGTGGCCACGCCCATCAGGATCAACGAGGCTACGAGGACGGGCTTGCGTCCCAGCTTGTCGCCAAGGTGGCCGCCAATGATGCCGCCGATAGGACGGGCAGCGAAGCCGACGCCGAGGGTCGCGAAAGCGGCGAGGGTTCCGGTCACGGGATCGCCCGTGGGGAAGAAGGCCGTTCCGAAGTACAGGGCAGCCGCGGTGCCGAAGCCGATGAAGTCATAGGTTTCGATGACTGCACCCACACCGGAGCCGATGGCGACGCGTCGGGCGTCCTTGGTGCCGTGGACCGGACCGCGCATGGTCAGAGCTTCTTTGCTCATTGGTGAATCCCTTTCGAAGAGCGACTGAGGCTAGGCGCTTCAGCACTGTCGACTGTTAACACATGATATGCCAGTGTGACCTGCATCATCTACTTCTGTCAACAGTCAACTTCAAGGGTTGACTGTTAACAGTTAACTTAGCTACTGTGGTTCCCATCACTACCGCCTTCGGGCACGACTGGAGGAAACGAAGATGTTCAACTCCCGACTCGGTTGCTCGTCCATCAGCTTCCGGCACCAGGATCTACCCACGGCATTGCGCACCATCAATGGCCTGGGCTTTGAGGAAATCGACCTCGGCGCACTGCCGGGCGTCTGCGATCACGTCCCCTATGAGCTTGATTCCGACGCCGTCGCGGCCGTTACTGCGGAGGTCGCCGCCTCTGGGTTGCGGGTCCGCTCAGTCAACGGCGATATAGGCGACCTCAACGCAGTGCTCGACGCCGGCCAGCTCGCCGCACGCCAAAGCCACCTCGATGCGCTGCTCACCCTTACCGCCAACACTGGAGCAAAGGCTCTGGTCCTCCCCTGCGGCGCCTTGGGACACGATCCTGTCCGCAGCCTCGACGAAGACCTGGACACCATCGCCGCCCGACTCATCGGTGCCGGACAGCGCGCGGCGGAGTTCGGCGTCGAACTGTGGACCGAATCCCTGCACTTCCTCCGGTTCTGCTGGAACCTGGAACGCGCCGAACTGCTGGCCGCACGGCTGGCGGGCTCCGGCGTCGGGATTGTCATGGACTTCAGCCACATCGTCGCCGCAGGCGAAGACCCGCTCGATTACATCGAACGCCATCGCGGCCGGATAGCACATGTCCACTTGCGGGACGCTGTACCGGGCAACATCAACCTCAGCATCGGAAACGGCCAGGCGGACTTCGCCGCCGGACTCAGCTCGCTGGCAGCTACCGGCTACAGCGGCCACTTTTCGCTCGAGCTCGAAACCCGCGACGTCACCCACGACGAGCGCCCGGCAGCGGCCGCCAAAGCCGCCAGCTTCATCACAGACCTCATCTGACTTTCACAACAACAAATCCAAGGAGCATCATGACCACCACCATCCAGCGCACCGCCGTCCTCACCGGGGCAACCTCGGACCGGGGCATCGGCATCACCACCGCACGCCGCTACGCCAGTAACGGCTGGGCCGTGGTGATCCTGGACCTCGACGGCGAGAAGTCCGCCAAGGTCGCGGCGGAAATCGGCAACCAGTTCAACGTCCCTGCGTTCGGTTACGAGATCGACGTCGCCAACGAAGCTTCCGTCAACGCGGCGTACAAAGCAGTCGCCGCGGAAATCAGCGCCGGCACCCTTCCCGCCGTCGGCGCCCTCGCCAACATCGCGGGCATCACCTCCCCTGTGCCGTTCCTCGAAACCACGCTGGAACTCTGGCACAAGGTCATGGACGTGAACGCCACAGGCACCTACCTGGTGACCAAGGCTTTCCTGCCTGACATGATCGCCAGTGGCTGGGGCCGCATCGTCAACATGTCCTCCGTCTCCGCCCAGCGCGGCGGCGGCGTCTTCGGCAAGGTCCCCTACTCCGCAGCAAAGGCAGCCATCCTCGGCTTCACCAAGGCACTGGCGCGCGAAATCGGCGCAACCGGCGTCACCGTGAACGCCATCACTCCGGGCGCCGTGGACACCAACATCCGCGTCGGCAGCACCGACGAGCAGGAAGCCGCCATCAACGCAGGTATCCCCCTGGGCCGCAATGCCACCACCGAGGAAATCGCCGCCGTCATCACGTTCCTGTCTTCCGAGGAATCCGCCTACCTCACAGGCACCACCATCGACATCAATGGTGGAAGCCACATCCACTAGCAGTCCCCACATCCGTAGCCGAAAGAGCCCACGATGACCAAAATCTTCAACGATCCCGCCGATTTCGCAGACGAAGCCCTCGCCGGCTTCTGCGACCTCCACTCCGGCCTGGTGCGCCAGGTTCCCGGCGGCGCAGTGCGTCGCCACCGTCCCGAGCAGCCCAAGGTCGCGGTCCTGGCCGGCGGCGGTTCCGGGCACTACCCGGCTTTCGCCGGACTCATCGGCGCGGGACTGGCCGACGGCGCCGTCGTGGGCAACATCTTCACCTCGCCGTCCGCACAACAGGCTTACTCCGTGGCCAAGTCAGCTGATAGCGGCGCCGGAGTGGTGTTCACTTACGGCAACTACGCCGGGGACGTCCTGAACTTCGGCATGGCCAGCGAGCGCTTGGCTGCGGAAGGCATCGCAGTGGAAAACGTGCTGGTGACGGACGACATTGCGAGCGCGCCGCCGTCGGAATCCGCCAAACGCCGCGGCATCGCGGGCGACTTCACGGTCTTCAAGATCATGGGCGCCGCCGCCGAAGCGGGAGCCGAGCTGGCCGACGTCGTGCGCTTGGGGCGGAAGGCCAATAGCCTGACCCGTACCATCGGCAGCGCCTTCCACGGCTGCACCTTCCCGGGCGCCGACGCGCCGCTGTTCACCCTCAAGGACAAGCAGATGGGACTCGGCCTGGGCATCCACGGCGAGCCCGGATTGTTCGATACCGAGCTGCCGCCGGCCAAGGAACTCGGCCAGGAACTCGTCGCTCGGCTGTTGGCGGAGACTCCGCACGGAGCGGGCAACCGCATCGCGGTCATCCTCAATGGACTCGGCTCCACCAAACACGAGGAACTCTTCGTCCTGTGGCTGACCGTGGCTCCGTTGCTGCGCGCGGCCGGGTACACCTTGGTCATGCCGGAGGTCGGCGAACTGGTCACCAGTCTGGACATGTCCGGCGTCTCCCTCACCATCACCTGGCTCGACGAGGAACTCGAACCGCTTTGGACGGCGCCGGCCGAAACTCCCGCTTACCGGCGCGGCAACGCGGCGCTGTTGACTGGGGGCCAGCTTGCGGAGGAAGCGTTCGACGGCGGCCCTGTCGCCGCAGAGTTTGCGGCCACCCTCGACTCGCGCAACTACGCCGCGAGCTGCGCGGACGCGCTTGAGGCGGCCCGGAAAGCACTGCACGACGCCGAATCCCACCTTGGAGACATGGACGCGGTAGCGGGCGACGGCGACCACGGCCGCGGGATGGTCCGCGGAATCGACGCCGGCACTGCCGCAGCCGCGAAGGCCCTGGCCGATGGTGCCGGAGCCGGCGATATGTTGGCAGCCGCAGGCGACGCCTGGGCGGATAAAGCCGGCGGAACCTCGGGCGTCCTGTGGGGCGCGGGCCTCCGGGCATTCGGCGAATCCCTTGGCAACGACGAGGCGCCGGAACCGGCTGAACTTGCCGCGGCCGTGACAGCGTTCGCTGCGCGGATCACTGATCTGGGCAAGGCCGAGATAGGTGACAAGACCATGGTGGACGCCCTGCTCCCCTTCGCCGAAACCTTCAGCAAGCGCACCTCCGAGGGTGTCCTTCCGGATGTTGCCTGGGCCGAAGCTGCCGCAGCGGCCACCTCGGCTGCGCAAGCCACGGCTTCCCTCCGTCCGCTCAAAGGAAGGGCCCGCCCGCTCGCCGAGAAGAGCGTGGGCACAGCCGACCCCGGAGCCACGTCGCTGGCTATGATCTTCACAGTCATGGGCCCGCACCTTGTGAGTGCTGGGAAGGTCGCGGCATGACCACGAAAGGTTTCCGACTCATCCTGGGCGCCGACGAAGCAGGCGTGGACTACAAAAACCGGATCATGGCGGACCTGCGGGACGATCCCCGGGTCAGCGAAATCATCGATATTGGCGTCAACCGCAGCGACTCCCCGGAGGACTTCACCAGGCCCTACCCATACGTGGGGATCAAGGCTGGTGAACTCATCCGGGACGGCCAGGCAGACCGGGCCATCCTGTTCTGCGGCACTGGAATCGGCGTGGCCATCGCAGCGAACAAGGTGGACGGAATCCGCGCCACCACGGCCCACGATTCCTTCTCCGTGGAGCGTTCCATCCTGTCCAATGATTGCCAGGTGCTCACTATGGGCCAGCGCGTAGTCGGGGTGGAACTAGCCAGCAGGTTGGCACGTGAATGGCTCGGCTATGCCTTCGACCCGGCCTCGGCGTCGGCGGACAAGGTCAAGGTGCTCACGGATTTCGAGGGCTGCTGAGTCGTCCTGTCTCCCGGTCCCAACTGCCAGTCAGTTGGGTGCTACAGCGCCGGGGGTGGGCCCGAATTTGGCCAAGGCGTAGGGTGGATGGGGACGATAGGAGCATCTCATGAAGAAAATCCTCATGGTACTGACCAGCGTTTCCGAACTCGGCGATACGGGAAAGAAGACCGGCTACAACGTGGCCGAGGCTGCACATCCGTGGAAGGTCTTCAAGGATTCCGGACACTTCGTCGACTTCGCCTCCATCAAGGGCGGCCAGCCCCCGCAGGATGAAGTGGACTCACAGGATCCCATCCAGGTTGCCTTCACGACGGACGAGACTACGCGCGCCGGTCTCTACAACACGGCCCGCGTGGACGTCGTTGATGCGAACCAGTACGACGCGGTCTTCCTCGTGGGAGGCCACGGCACAATGTGGGACTTCCCGGACAGCGAAGGCCTGCAGAACCTGGTTGCGAGTGTCTACGACGCCGGTGGTGTGGTTGGCGCCGTCTGCCACGGACCGGCGGGTTTGGTGAACGTGGACCTGGCCGACGGGTTCCGGCTCATCGGGGGCCGGGAAGTGGCGGCCTTCACCAACGATGAAGAAGTTGCGGCAGGCATGGACAAGGTCATCCCGTTCTTCCTGGCCGACCGGCTCAAGGAACAGGGCGCGATCCACGTGTTCGCCGACGTCTTCGCAGAGAAGGTCGCAGTCTCCGAGCGGTTGGTGACCGGGCAGAACCCAGCCTCCGCCGCCGGCGTTGCGAAAGAGATGGAGAAGCTCCTGGCGGTGGTCATCCGCCAGGAAAAGGCCGAGGAACAGCACGAGTCCGAGGCCCTTCGCGCAGAGAAGGACGCCAAAAAGGCTGCTGCGGCAGACTCAGAGCACTAACGCTGCAGCTTATTGATACTGGCG